>JAFGJG010000076.1 GCA_016929195.1 Thermoleophilaceae bacterium | reverse complement strand
ATCGCCGACGACGACCGGATCGACGGCCGCTACCTCGAGGTGCACCAGGGCGTGCTCTCGCTGCTCGCCCTTCAGGCCCCCGTCGCGGGCGACCTCCGCCTGGTGGCCGCCGTGCTCCACGTGATCAAGCACGTCGAGCGCATGGGCGACCAGTGCGTGAACATGGCCAAGCTGGTCCCGCTCGCGGGCCACGAGCCGCCCAGCGACGAGGAGATGCTCTCGCTGATCGGGCGAATGGGCATGCAGGCGCGCCAGCTGGTCGTGCAGTGCGGACAGGCCTTCTCGAACCGAGACGTGGGGCTCGCCCGGGACCTGGTCCGCCAGGACGATGCGATCGACACGCTCAACCGGCAGGTCTTCGCGAAGGCCCTGGAGCTCGGCGACGACGCCGATAGGCGAGAATGGTCGATGCACATGATGCTCGTGGCCCGCTGCATCGAGCGCATCGGCGACAACGCCGTCGACATCGGCGAGCAGACCGCGTTCGTGGTCACGGGCCTTTTCCGCGAGTTCGAGGATGCGTCGCATCCCGAGCCCGCGCCACACCAGCCCGCTTGATCTGCGCCTGCATCGACATCGGCAGCAACACCACGAGGCTGCTGGTGGCGGATGCGGGTAGCGGACAGCTGCGCGAATTGGTGAACCAGCGCGCCTTCACGCGCATCGGCAAGAGCCTCCGCAACGGCGACAACACGATCCCGGCGAAGAAGATCGCGGAGACCGCGGAGGTGGTCCGCACTCAGGCCGCGGTGGCGCGCGAGGTCGGCGCCGAGCGCCTGGTGGCAGTGGCCACGGCGGCGATCCGCCAGGCCGCGAACCGCGACGAGCTGCGCGACGCCGTGTCCGAGGCGGGCGGGATGGACCTCGACGTGCTCTCCGGCGAGGAGGAGGCGCGGCTCGCGTTCGTCGGCGCGACGCGCACGCTGCTTCAGCCGGCCGTGGGGACCATCGCCGTCATCGACGTCGGCGGCGGTTCGAGCGAGCTGGCCGTGGGGGAGCCCGACGGCAGGATGGGCTGGTCCGCGTCGTTCCGGATCGGGTCCGGCTTCCTCGCCGACTCCTACCTGCGCTCCGACCCGCCCGGGGTCGACGAGCTCGAGAAGGTGCGCCGGCACGTCGAGGGCGTGATCGAGGGCCTCGACCCGCCGCCCGCCGACTCGGCCGTGGCCGTGGGCGGGACCGCCACGTCGCTCCGCCGCCTCGTGGGCGCCGAGCTGTCGCACGAGACGCTCGAGCGCGGCGTCCGCGTCCTGTCGAGCACGCCGATCCAGGAGATCGCCGTGCGCTTCGAACTCGACGCCGAGCGGGTGCGGCTGCTGCCCGCCGGGATCCTCATCCTCGAGGCCCTGTCCGACCTGATCGAGCTTCCCCTGAAGATCGCCCGCGGCGGCCTGCGCGAGGGCGTCCTGCTCGAGCTCGTGGAGGGGCGGAAACTTGCCTAGGAGGCGATCGCGGTCAGCTCGGAGGGGCGGAGGAGTACCTTGAGCTCCCCCTTGTCGATCCCAGCGAGGCCTCCCTTCTTCATCCGCACCTGCGCGCCCGTCAGCCGGTGCACCGCGGCCGAGAAGTCGGGATCGTGGCCCACGAGCAGCACGTGGTCCCCGAGACCGGCGGCCAGCTCGTCGGGGTGGAAGGGCCCGCCCGCGAGCTTCGGCTCGTGCTCGGGAGTCACGCCCAGCTGCTCGCACGCCAGCCGCGCGGTGTCGGCCGCCCGCACCTTCGGGCTCGTGAGACACGCCGACACCTCCACCCCGAGCGCCTTCAGCGCGGCGCCCGCGGCGCGGGACTGCTCACGCCCCTTCTCCGTGAGCGGGCGCTCCGCGTCGGGCGATCCGTCTGCCGCCTCCCCGTGCCTGAGTAACCAGATCATCCGCGATGACGATAATCACTGAGAGATGGAACTCGGGCTCGACATAACGGACGCGACGATCGAGACGCCCGAGCTCGGCTCGCGCGAGCTCTACTTCAACCGTGAGCTGTCCTGGCTCCAGTTCAACGAGCGCGTGCTCGAGCTCGCGGAGGATCCGCGCATCCCCCTGCTCGAGCGCGTGAAGTTCCTCGCGATCTACGCGTCGAACCTGGACGAGTTCTACATGGTGCGCGTGGCCGGGCTGCACGACCAGGTGGACGCCGGCATCGACGATCGCAAGGCCGACGGCCTGTCTCCGATGGAGACGATCGAGCGCATCGCCGAGCGGACCCGCGAGCTGGGCCGGCGGCACTCGCGCGAGTGGGAGGAGCGCATCCGGCCGGCGCTCGCCGAGCACGGCATCGCCGTCATGGACCTCGACGACCTGGACGAGGGCCAGCTCGAGATCGTCGACAGGATGTTCGGCGAGCAGATCTTCCCGGTGCTCACCCCGCTCGCGGTCGGGCCGGGACGGCCCTTCCCCTACATCTCGAACCTCTCGCTCTCGCTGGCCGTCTGGCTGCGCGACCCGGTGAGCGGCGACGAGACGTTCGCGCGCGTGAAGGTCCCCAAGGAGGTGCTGCCGCGCTTCCTGTCGATCGGCGAGGGCGTGTTCGTCTCACTCGAGTCGGTGATCGCCCGGCACCTCAGCGACCTCTTCCAGGGAATGGAGATCCTCCGCCACGCCTGCTTCCGGGTCTCGCGCGACGCCGACTTCACGGTGTCCGACGAGGCAGACGACCTGCTGCGCGCCGTGGAGGACGAGCTGCGCCGGCGGCGCTTCGGCGAGGCCGTGCGGCTGGAGCTCTCCCACGACATGGACCCGCGGATGCGCGAGTACCTGATCGAGCAGCTGGCCGTGGACGAGGTGCAGGTGACGGACGTGCACGGCCTGCTCGACCTCGAGGACCTCTGGTTCATCCACGAGCTGGACGGCCATCGCGAGCTGCGCGACCCGCCCTGGCAGCCGGTCCTCAAGCCCGAGCCGGCCGAGCGCGACGACGGGCGCACCGACATGTTCGCCGCGATGCGAGCGGGCGACCTGCTCGTGCACCACCCCTACCACTCGTTCGCGGCCAGCGTGGAGCGCTTCGTGCAGCAGGCCGTGGCCGACCCGAACGTGCTCGCGATCAAGATGACCGTGTACCGGACCTCGGACGACTCGGGCCTCGTGCCGTCGCTGATCGAAGCGGCCGAGCGCGGCAAGCAGGCGGTGTGCCTCGTGGAGCTGCAGGCGCGCTTCGACGAACGCCGCAACATCGGCTGGGCGCGCGCCCTGGAAGAGGCGGGCGCCCACGTCGTGCACGGGCTGCCCGGGCTGAAGACCCACACGAAGGCCCTGCTCGTGGTCCGCCGCGAGGGGAACGGCCTCCGCCACTACGTGCACATAGGGACCGGCAACTACCACGCCAAGACGGCGCGCCTGTACGAGGACTTCGGGCTGTTCACGTGCGACCCCGCCCTGGCCGCCGACGTGGCCGAGCTGTTCAACGCGCTGACGGGCGCATCCCGCAAGCCCGAGTACCGCAAGGCGATCGTCGCCCCCGACCACATGCGCAACTGGTTCCTCGAGGAGGTCCGCAAGACGATCGAGGCGCGCCTGGCCGGCCAGGACGCGCGGATCGTGCTCAAGATGAACTCGCTGGTGGACGCCCGCAGCATCCGCGCGCTCTACGTGGCCTCGCAGGCCGGCGTGCAGGTGGACATCAACATGCGCGGCATCTGCTGCCTGCGCCCCGGCGTGCCGAACGTGTCCGACAACATCCGCGTGGTGTCGGTGGTCGGGCGCTTCCTCGAGCACTCCCGCATCTACGGCTTCCAGCGCGGCGACGAGCGGCGCTACTGGATCGGGTCGGGCGACCTGATGCCGCGCAACCTCGACACTCGCGTCGAGCTGCTGGCCCCCGTCGAGAAGCCGGCCCTGCGCGCCGAGCTCGAGGACACGCTCGAACGCTGCCTCGCCGACGACACGTTCGCCTGGGAGCTCCTGCCAGACGGCTCCTGGCGCCGCCGCGACGGCGGCACCCGCTCCGTGCACCGCGAGCTCATGGAGCGCGCGGCGGCCGGAGACCAAGCACAGACTTGAGCGCCAGGACGCGCGCGGCCGATTCGCGCACCCGCGCGCGGAACGCCGGCGAGCGCCGCGCCCGCTCGAGGAGGCGCGCGAAGACCTCGTTCCAGCTCGCGGAGCCCGTCATGAGGATCAGGTCGGCGCCCGCCGCCACCGAGCGCTCGGCCGCGGCCCCCACCCTCGAGCGCGCGAGCACGGCCGCCGCCTCCATGCTGTCGGTGACCGCCACGCCGTGGAAGCCGAGCCGCTCGCGCAGCAGCTCCGTCGCCACGGCGGGCGACTGCGAGGCGATGCGGTCCGGGTCGAGCGCCGGGTAGAGCGCGTGCGAGAGCATCACGAGCGGGACGTGCGCGTCCACCGCCGCCTCGAACGGCACGAGCTCGCGAGCGGTCAGGACGGCGCGAGGCACGTCGATCGTCACCGCGCCGTCGTCCGTGTTGAGCGCCGCGGCGCCGAGCCCGGGGAAGTGCTTCGCGGTCGCGGCCACGCCGCCGGCGCGGAACCCGGCCACCGAGGCGCGCGTGCGCTCGGCCACGTCGGCCGCGGTGCCCGGGAAGGTCCGTCCCGCAAGCGCCGCCGCGTCCGCGGACACGTCCGCCACGGGCGCCAGGTCCACGTTCACTCCCGCCCGCCGGAGCTCGCGGCCGGCGGCGCGCGCGAGCGCGCGCACCTGCGCCGGCTCGCCCTGGAGCGGCTGGCCCGGCCCGGGGCCCGCGAACTCCAGGCTGCGGATCTCCCCGCCCTCCTGGTCCACCGCCACGAGCGCGCTGCCGCCGGCCGCCCGCTGGAGCGAGTGCGTCAGCGCACGCCAGTCGGCGAGATCCCCGCCGTTCTTGGCGAAGAGGATCACGCCGGCCGTCTCCCCGGCGCGCAGCCGGCGCGCCAGGTAGGCGGGCACGGTCGTCCCGTCGAAGCTCGAGACGAGCAGCTGGCCGACCTGCGCGCGTAGCGGGAGCGACGCCTCCGGCGCCGGCCGGGCCGCCTCCCGGGTCCGCTCGGGCTCGCCGTCGTCGCCCGCCCCGGCCGCGATGCCCGCCACCAGCGCGACCGCGCCGGCCGCCGTGAGCGCGGCGAGCCGCCGGCGCGCGGCCCGGTCGCGTGCCAGGCGCACGGCCGGCTAGGCGATGGTGACGGTCGTGTGCTCGTGCTCGGCCGCGGCGGGGGCGGCCTCGCCCATGCCGGCCTGACGGCAGCCGTCCACGAGGGCCTCGAGGCCGAACCCGTCGGCGGGCCCCAGCGCCCCCACGCCCTGGAGCCGCCCGGCCGCGGCCTGCTCCGCGCCCCAGGCCATGATCCTCCCGGTGAAGCCGTAGGGGTCGCCACCCGTCACGTGCACCTCCGACAGCTCCCGGCCCCCGGAGTCATAGGCGATCGCCACGATGTGCGAGCGCGCCCGCGCCCGCGCGGCGGCGTCGGGACCGCCGGTGGATCCCTTGACGAAGCGCTCCGTGGCCGCGTCCCAGAGCGCGGAGGCGCCCGGGAGCTTCATGCCGAGGGTCGTGCCTGCGGACAGCATCTGGATCGCCCTGGAGCCGGAGCCGAACCAGCCCAGGTAGGCGTTGACCTCCGTCAGCCCGGGCGCCAGCCGCGGCAGCGTGAAGTGCTCCGAGGCCCCCACGGAGATCGCGCTCAGCGTCTTCGGGCCGACGTGGAACGTGCGGGTCCGCCGGGCGCCCCGCTCGGCCTGCACGCGGCCGTCCCGGAAGGCGAACGACGGCGCGTTCATCACGCCGGCCAGCGACGCCATGGTGCCGCCGCTGAACCCGCCCCGGGAGACGCCGCTCACGAAGTAGCCGGTGTCCACGCGCACGGCCGCCTCGCCGGCCCGGCTGAGCGCGAGCGCGCCGGCGAGGTTCCCGGGCACCCAGTCGTAGCCGAACGCGGTGAGCATCCCCGACCCGCTCTGCTCGGCCGCCACGCCGTAGCGCTCGAAGACCTCGCGGATGAACGGCGGCTCGCCCGTCGAGTCGATGTAGTGGGCGCCCACCGTGGTCGCGGCCGCCGCGGCCGGGGCGCCCCAGCGGGCGAACGGCCCGACCGTGCTCACGAGGACGTCGCCCCTGTCGACGAGCGCGGTCACGCTCGGCGGGTCGGAGACGTCCGCCGTGAGCGTCTCCAGCTGCGTGCCGAGCGCGGCGACGAGGTCGTGAAGACGGTCGCCGTCGCGCGCCGCGAGCACCGGCCGGAGGCCGCGCTCGACCATCGCCTCAGCCACCAGACGCCCGGTGTAGCCGGTCGCGCCGAACAGCACGATGCGGCCGGGCACCGCCTACTCCTCCGGGCGGCGCTCCTCGAGCACCTGGCGGACGCGCGCCACGGCCTCCGGCATCGCACGCTCCATGCGCTTGAAGTCCCAGCCGGTGAGCGTGATGAGCCGCATCGGGGTCTTGGCCACGACCGTCGCGTTGCGCTTGTCGCGCTCGAGCAGGCCGTGCTCTCCGAAGAAGTCGCCCGGGCCGAGGTCGGCCACGTGCTCGCCTTCGCGGAGCACCTCGGCCTCACCCTCCTCGATGGCCAGCAGCTCATACGAGAAGTCGCCCTCCCGGACCAGGTGCTTGCCGGCCTCGACGCTGACCTCCTGCGCGAACGGCGCGATCTCCCGGAGGTCGTCTTCCGCGACCGACTGGAACAGCGAGATCGACTTGAGCCGGCTGGGATCCACCGCAGCCGCGACTCTATCCGACTGATCGTGACCGCAGCGTGGTGCGTAGACAGATGCGATGGACTCCACAGGCAAGCTGGCGGTGGCCCTCGCGTCTGCCCGCGGGCTCTACGGCGTCGCGCTCGCCGTCGCGCCGGGCAGGCTCGGCACGAGCTGGCTCGGCGTCGCCGCCGCGGCGCCGCCCGTGCACGTGGCCCTGCGCGGGCTGGCCGTGCGCGACCTCGCCCTCTGCGCAGGGGCCGCGGACGCCGCGGTGCGCGGCCGGCCGCTGCGGCCGTGGCTGCTCGCGAGCGCGGGCTGCGACGTGGCGGACATCGCGGCCACGCTGGCCGCGGGCGACGCCGTGCCGTCGCGATCCCGCGCCGGGACGATCGCGCTCGCCGGGATCTCGGCCGCTGCCGCCGCCGCACTCGCGACCATCGGGGAACGATGAGGATCGCGGTCGTCGGGGCTGGCGTCTCAGGGCTCGTGTGCGCGCACCTGCTCCGCGGCGAGCACGAGGTGACCGTGTTCGAGGCCAACGACTACGCGGGCGGGCACACGCACACGGTCCGCGTGGACACCGCCGACGAGACCCATCATGTGGACACCGGGTTCATCGTCCACAACGACCGCAACTACCCGCACTTCGTGCGGCTCCTGGAGAGCGTGGGCGTGGCGACCCAGCCGGCGCCGATGAGCTTCTCCGTGAGCGACGGCCGCGGCGGGATCGAGTACAACGGCTCGTCCGCGAACGGCCTGTTCGCCAACCGCGCGAACCTCGTGAGCCCGCGGTTCCACCGGATGGTCCTCGACCTCCTGAGGTTCAACCGGGAGGCGCCCGCCCTGATCGGGCTGAACGGGAGCGGGCCGACCCTCGGCGAGTTTCTCGACGAGGGCGGCTACTCGCGCGCGTTCATCGAGCGGCTGATCGTCCCGCAGGCCTCGGCCGTGTGGTCGGCCGACCCGGCGGCGATGTGGGAGTTCCCGGCGAGCTTCCTCGCGGAGTTCTTCGACAACCACGGGATGTTCGGCTTCTCGGGGCGGCCGCAGTGGCGCGCGGTCACGGGCGGCTCGGCTCGCTACGTCGAGCGGTTGACGGAGGGGTACGGGCTCCGCCTCTCCGCGCCTGTGCACCGCGTCGAGCGCTTCGACGACTTCGTGGAGGTCACGCCCGCGGGCTCCCAGCCGCTTCGGTTCGACGAGGTGGTGCTCGCCGTGCACTCGGACCAGGCGCTCGCGATGCTGGCCGACCCGACGCCGGCCGAGCACGACGTGCTCGGCGCGATCCGGTATCAGCCCAATGACGTGGTGCTGCACACCGACCGCTCGCTGCTCCCGCGCCGGCCGCGCGCCTGGGCGAGCTGGAACTTCCACCTCCAGGACGAGCCGGTCGGCCGGACCACCGTCACGTACCACATGAACCGCCTCCAGACGCTCGAGGCGGACCGCGAGTTCTGCGTGACGCTCAACCGGAACGGCGACGTGGACCCGGACGCCGTGATCCGCCGGCTGCGGTACGACCACCCGGTCTTCACGCCCGCCGCCCTGGTCGCCCAGGAGCGCTGGCACGAGGTGAGCGGGCCGCGCCGCACGCACTTCTGCGGCGCCTACTGGGGGTACGGCTTCCACGAGGACGGCGTGGTCTCGGCGCTGCGCGTCTGCGAGCGGTTCGGAGCCGTCCTCGCATGAGCGCCAGCGCGCTCTACGAGGGGTGGGTTCGCCATCGCCGGCACGAGCCGGTCGCCCACGAGTTCCGCTACCGCATCTTCCTGAGCTATCTCGACCTGGACGAGCTCCCGGGCGTGCTCGACCGCGTGCCGCTCTGGTCCGGCCGCAGGCCGGCGCCCGCGTGGTACCGGCGCGCCGACTTCATGGGCCCCGGCGAGGTCCGCGATGCCGTGGAGGAGCGCACGGGCTCGCGTCCCGGCGGCCCCGTGCGGCTCCTCTCGAGCGTGAGAACCTTCGGCCACCTGTTCAACCCGATCAGCATCTACTACTGCTTCGACCCCGCCGGCGAGCGGGTGGAGGCGCTCGCTGCGGAGGTCACCAATACGCCGTGGGGCGAGCGGCACGTCTATGCCTGCACCGGGCTCTCGGGCCGCTTCGAGAAGCGCTTCCACGTCTCGCCCTTCCTCGGCATGGAGACCGACTACCGCCTGCGCGCAAGCCCCCCCGGCGAGCGCCTCCAGCTGCATGTGGACAGCACGGCCGGCGGCCGTTCCCAGTTCGACGCGACGCTCTCGCTCCGGCGCCGCGAGCTCGCCCCCGGCCCGCTATTCCGCTACCCGCTCCAGTCCGTCCGCGTCGTGGCGGGCATCTACGCCCAGGCGCTTCGCCTCAAGCTGAAGGGCGCGCCCTACCACGCGCACCCGGCGCGATGATCGCCCGGGCGGCCGCATCGGCGCTGCTGCGGCGCATGCGCGCAGGCCGGATCGTGGTCGAGGAGGGCCGGCGGCGTCAGGAGTTCGGGACCCCTGGCTCGGAGCTCGAGGCGACGGTGCGCGTCAACTCCCCGCACGCATGGCCCGCGCTGCTCCGGGGCAGCGCCGGCCTCAGCCGCTCTTACGTCGCCGGGGAGTGGGACTGCCGCGACCTCGTGAGCCTGTTCCGGATCGGCGCGCGCGAGATGCCGCGTCTCGACCGCCTGCGGCGCCCGTTCCTCCCGCTTCGAGACGCGCTCACCCGCATCCCGCGGAACACGCGCGCCCGGGCGCGCGAGCACGTGGCCGCTCACTACGACCTCGGGAACGAGCTGTTCGAGCTCTTCCTCGACCCGTCGCTGACCTACTCGTGCGCCGTCTTCGACCCGCCGGACGCGACCCTGGCAGAGGCGCAGGAGCGCAAGCTCGACCTCGTCTGCCGCAGGCTCGGCCTCGGGCCGGACGACCACGTGGTCGAGGTCGGCACCGGCTGGGGGTCGTTCGCGCTGCACGCGGCGAGCCGGTACGGCTGCCGCGTGACCACCACGACGATCTCGGCGGAGCAGCACGCGCGGGCCTCGGCGCGCGTGCGGGAGGCGGGGCTCTCCGACCGGGTCGAGGTCCTGGCCCAGGACTACCGAGACCTGCGCGGCTCCTACGACAAGCTGGTCTCGATCGAGATGATCGAGGCGGTCGGCTGGCAGTACTTCGACGAGTACTTCCGCAGCTGCAGCAAGCTGCTCCGCCCCGACGGCGCCATGCTGCTCCAGGCGATCGTCGTGGACGACGACGCCTACGAGGCGGAGAAGGCGAGCCGCACCTTCATCCGGGAGCTGATCTTCCCGGCGGGCTGCCTCCCGTCGATCCGGGTGATCGACGACTCCCTGCGCCGGGTGACGGACATGCGCCGGCTGCACCTCGACGACCTCACGGCGCACTATCCGGTCACGCTCAGGCGCTGGCGCGAGCGCTTCGTGGCGGCCGCCGGGCGCGCCGAGCGGCTCGGGTACGACCGCGCCTTCCGGCGGCTCTGGGAGCTGTACCTCGCCTACTGCGAGGCCGGCTTCACGGAGCGGCGGATCCGGGTCGTGCAGATGGCGCTCGCGAAGCCGCGACACGCGGCCCCGCGGGCTCCGGCGCTGGCCACCGCGCTGGGGTAGGCTCGCCGCGAGTGGCGGAGCTGCGCTTTCGGGTGGGGGCGATCTTTCCGGCGGACAACCCGACCGCCCGCTACGTGATGGGTCTGTCGATCGTCCTGAACGACATCCGCACCGCGCTCGCGCTCGCTGCGCGCGAGGACCTCGCGGCCCACGAGCGCCTCTATCTCCACCGGCTGCTCCGGCAGCACGAGCGCGAGGGCATCCGGCTCGCCGTGGACGAGCATCGCGAGCGCGAGGACGTGCGCCGCTTCGTCGACATCCTGCCGGACGAGGCGAGGGCCGCTCGGGACGATCTCGAGGCGGCCGCCGGCGCCGCCCCCGGCGACGAGCCGGAGATGGGCCCGGCCCTCGAGGAGCTGGCCGACGTGGAGAGCGGCCTGTCGATGGTCCGCGACGAGAAGCGCTCCGACTACGCGGACCTGGTCGCGGCCCACCTGTCCGCGACCGGCTCGGGCGAGCCCGACCTCGAGCGCCTGCTCACCTTCCTGGAGCACGCCGAGGCCGCCTGGCTGCGGCCCTGGCGCGGCTAGGCCGGGGTCTCGGCCGGCACGCCGTTCTCGCGAGGGAGCTGCTCCGCGCTCTCCACGCGATCCCGGCCGTTGCGCTTGGCCGTGTAGAGCGCCCGGTCCGCGAGCCGCAGCGCCTGCTCTCCCTCCCCGGCGTCGTCCGGCAGCACCGCCACGCCGAAGCTCGCGGTGACCCGGCGGTTGATGCCGGCCACGTCGAGCTTCGCGATCGCGCGGCGCATGCGCTGCGCGCCCTCCATGGCTCCCCCGCGGTCCGTGGCGGGCAGGAGCGCCAGGAACTCCTCGCCGCCGTAACGGCCGACGAAGTCCCCGTCGCGCATCGTGGCGGCCAGCGTGTCGCCGACGGCCGCGAGCACCTCGTCCCCCTTGCCGTGGCCGTACTCGTCGTTGACCTCCTTGAAGTTGTCGAGGTCGAAGAGGACCACCGCGAGCGGGGACGCCGTGCGGCCCGCCTGGGCCGCCATCCGCTTGAGCGTCTCTTGCACGGCCCGGTTGTTCGGGAGCCCGGTGAGCGCGTCGGTGGCCGCCCGCAGCTCCGCGATCGCCAGGTTGCGGAGGTTGGCGACGATCGGCGCGGCCTCGGCGAGGCTGGACGCCAGCGTGTCTGCGTCGTCCCGCCCGAGCCTGCTCGGGTGCGCCATCAGCACCGAGCCGATCACCTCGCCGCCCACGAGCGAGGGCACGCACGTCACGTTCTCGCCGTGGGCGCCGCAGATCTCGCAGCCGATCAGGTCGTCGGACGGCCCGCACCGGCTGTGGGGGCGCCCGCCGCGGATCGCGAGGCAGGACTCGGGCGTCGCGCCATCCAGCGCCGCCGCGAGCGTCGGATCCTCGACAGGTGAGCGGGCCTCGAGCCTGTTCGCGCTGTTGTTGCGGCTGAGGATCGTGGCGTTCCCGCCCGGAACCAGCCGCTCGAGATAGCGGCGCACGACGGCGAAGGCCTCGGTCTCGGAGCGGGCAAGCTGGAGCGCCTCGGTGAACCGCGAGTGGGCCTTGTCCCGCTCGTGCGTGAAGCGCGCCCGGCGATCGAACGCGAAGAAGCCGACCGCGCCGAAGGCGGCGCTGATCAGGAGGATGAGCGCGACGGTCACCTCCACGGCCCGCTCCTGGTGCGCGTGGCGCTCCTCGTCGAGGTCGGCCGTGAGGTCGCTGTTCGCCACTCGGAACTCCCGCACCATCCGGTCGAGCCTCGTGACCTCGGCCTTCGTCGGACGGCGCTCCACGCCCGACGCCACGTGCTCGAGATGTGCGGCGGCGAGCTGCTGCCAGCCACGGGCGGCGCGGCTCTGCCGGCGGAGGCCCTCGATCTCTTCGGGATCGCGCTGTGTGGCCTCCGAGCGGGCGATCGCGTGCTCGAGCGCCCGGCGGCCGCGCTCGTAGCGGCGCATGCTGGAGGGGGCACCGGTCGCCAGGAAGCCGTTGAAACCGTCCTGCTGGTCCAGCATCGCGACGAGCATCGACTGGACTGCCTCGATCTCGGCGAACGAGCCGTCCGCCGCCGACCGCTGCCGGTCGCCCGCGAACCAGACCGCCGCGGCCATGAGAGCGACAGCGGCTACGACGAGCAGGCGAATCCGTACGTGGCGGGCCACCTTACGGGTATCGACCGCCTACGGAAGCGCTTGAGCGCCCGCAACCACCGGCCCTATGTGACCACCACGCGCGCGATCGTGGTCAGCGACTGGTAGTAGACGTCGCGCCCGAACCCGGGGGACGGGAACAGGAACGCCTGCGACGGGGACGGCACGGACACGCGGGCCTTGTCGGCCCCGGTGTCGAGATCGAGCACGACGAGCTGGTCGCTGCCCATGGGCAGCGATGCGCGGCGGGCGGCCGCCGAGCGCGAGAGCCGCTGAAAGACGGGCCGCAGCGCGCGCCGGACCGGCGGACGCCGCAGCGCCGCGACGTCGCGCCAGTCCTGGACCACCAGCTCGCGCGTGTCGGGGTAGACGATCAGGTGCCCGGCGTGGGCGAAGCGGTCGCGCCGCCAGAGCGGCTCGAGCTCGTCGCCCTCCACGCGCCAGGCGCGGAGCACTGCGTTCCCGGCGTCGTAGGCGACCACGATCCCACGCTCCGGGTCCCATCCGGGCGGGTTCGACTCGGTGCCGTGCGGCAGCCCGCTGATCTCCACCGAGCGGGCGTCGCCGGCGTCGTGCCGGGCCCACCAGAGCCGCACCGGTCCCGCCTGCTCGCCGCTTCCGAGCATCGTCCGGTCCGTGTCGTTGCGCCCGTTGTCCATCCAGAAGACGTGCCGGCCGGTAATCGCCGGGTCCCATCCGAAGCTCCGGTCGGGGGCCGGGCCGTACCGCGGCCGCCACCGCTCGTCGACCACGAGGCGCCCGGCGTCGCGGTCGAGCCGGAGCCGGAAGACGACGGTCGAGCCGACCACGATCACGCTCTCGCCGTCGGACGAGAGCCGCGCGATGCACGGCTCCGGCAGAGGCAGCGGCGGCGCGACCGGGAGCAGCGTCTCCGGGTCGAGCACCGACACGGTCGCGGGCTCGCGCCCGGCGGGCGCGTCGCAGTCCTTCATGACCAGCTCGCCGCCGTCCAGCACCACGAACGAGTTGTGCGGCCGGTCCACGGGCAGCCTGTGCGAGGCGAGCACATCGAGACCGGGGCTGAGCCTGTGCGCCCAGCAGCCGAACGCCATGTGCAGGTCGCCGTTGGCGTGCGCGGCGATGCCGCCCGGCCAGTACGGCCCGCCCGGGAGCCGCGGGGTCGAGGCCGTCACCTCGAGCGTGCCGGGATCGAGCCGCTCGACCCACGCGTCCGTGGGCGTCTGCGGCCCGTTCAGCGCAGGGTGCCGGAGCGCGTACAGCTCTCCGGGGCCGCGGCGCGCGAGGACGTCGGTGGCGAACGCGTCGCGCGCGGCGGCCAGCTCGAGCCGCTCGCCGGGCCGGATCCCGAGCCCCGGCTGGCCCTCGGGGCAGCCCCAGCGCCGCGGCCCGCCGTCCTCACACGTCCACGGCGCGGGCCAGTACGCGCCGGCCACTAGGCCGCGGCGAGCTCGGGCTCGGCGCCGGACACGCAGCGGATGAGCGTCGCGCGCTCGAGCGCAGCCAGCCGGTGCGCGCGGGCCTCGAGCGTCTCCGGGTCGGTCGCGAGCGCGGCGAAGGCGGCCACGCTCGGGTACCAGACGGCGATCACCTCGTCGTAGACCTCCGCGTCCCCGCCGATCACGGTGCCGCTGGAGTCGGTGTGCCAGAGGATCCGCCCGCCGACGCGGTCGAGCACGGCGCTGGCGACGGCGCCGTAGCGCAGGTAGGCCTCGCGGCCCGACACGTCCGGGCTCTCGCCGCCGGGCACCTCGCCCTCGTACGCGGCTCGCTCGCGATAGCGGTTGAGGTTGAGCATGACCACGGGCCCGTCGCCGTCGGCGCCGGCCAGCGCCGCGACCTCGGCCATCTGGTCCCTGTCGGGCTCGACCGGCATCAGGCGGTCGCTCCCGAGAACGCCGCGATCATCGCGTCTGCGATCTCCTCGCCGCGGTCCTCCTGGAGGAAGTGCGCGGCGCCCTCGATCCGCACCTGCTCGCCGGCGGTCGGCAGCAGCTCGGTGAAGCGCTCGCCCGCGCGCGGGAACGGGAAGACCGGGTCGGAGTCCGAGAACGCCACGAGCGCCGGCTTGTCCCAGCCGGCGAGCGCGTCCTTGACC
This sequence comes from Thermoleophilaceae bacterium, assembly GCA_016929195.1. Lineage (GTDB taxonomy): Bacteria > Actinomycetota > Thermoleophilia > Solirubrobacterales > Thermoleophilaceae > JACVRW01. The sequence goes on along the minus strand of JAFGJG010000076.1, from coordinate 14,274 downwards.
GCGACCATCTCGGCCGCGCCGGCGTCGTCGGGCGACATCGGCACCAGCAGCGGGAAGCGCTGCGCGCCGGCCTTGCTCTCCGGGTTGGGATACGGGGCGTCGTAGGCGGCCACCACCTCGTCGGGCAGGTCGGTGGTCGTGGCCCCCTGGATGATCTTGCCGATCGGCAGGTCGGGCGTGCGCTCTGCGAACTCGCGCCAGGCCATGAAGCCCTTGCTCACGCGTCCGGTGAAGAGGCCGGTGTTCAGGATCACCAGGCGGGCGACCCTGTCCGCGTGCTCCGCCGCCCAGCGCAGCCCGATCGGGCCGCCCCAGTCCTGGACCACCACGGTCACGTCCTCCAGGTCGAGCTGGTCCAGATGGCGGCTGACCATCTCGACGTGGCGGTCGTACGTGTACCAGCCCTGGTCGGTGGGCTTGTCCGAGCGCCCGAACCCGGCGTAGTCCGGGCAGACCACGCGATGCCCGTTCGCCACGAGCCGGTCCAGCATGTGGCGGTAGAGGTAGCTCCAGCTCGGCTCGCCGTGGAAGCAGACCACGGTCTGACCGCTGCCCTCGTCCAGGTGGTGGAGCCGCAGCCCGTCGACCTCCACGTAGTTCGGCTCGTAGGCGAACCCCGGCAGGTTCTCGAAGCGCTCGTCGGGTGTCCGGAACACGTCCATCGGCCAGCTCCTTTCGTCAGCGGCGGATGACCGCTTCCCAGATCTCGGTGAGTGTCTGCACGGCGGTCTCGGTGTCGATGCGCGGCTCGCGCCCGAAGGCGTCGAGCAGGTAGCTCACGCCCATGAGGTTGAGCGCCCGGGCGGTCTCCGCGAAATCGGCCGGCGGCGTGCTGCCGAGGTGGGCAACCTCGCGCAGGGACCGCTCGGCGAAGTCGTCGAAGCGCCGGCGCAGGATCTCGTAGTCGCGCCGGATCTGCTCGTCGCCGGGCGCGGCCTCTGCCACCGCGCGCAGCAGCGGACCGTGGCGCTGGTAGACGTCGACGGCCGCCGCCAGGGCGCCCCGCACGGCGGCGGGATCGTCGTTGGCGCGGGCCTGCGCCAGCTCCTCCTCGGCGCGGTAGAGCTGCTGGATCGCCTCGCGGCTCGCGGTCAGGATCAGTTCCGCGAGATCGTCGAAGTGGCGGTAGAAGATCGTTCGGCCGAGGCCGGCCTCGCGCATGACCGCGTCGACGCTGAGCTCGGAGTAGGAGCGGGTGCGGATCAGCTCCGTGGCCGCCGCGACGATGCGCTCGCGGCTCTCGCGACGGCTCTGACGGGCGCGTGTACGGAGCGTTCCGGCGGCCATCCGAGCGGCGATCATACAGAAGTTGACACTGTGTGACACACCTTGTACGCTGCCGCGCCGTGAGGAGAGGGCTCGCGATCGCCGTGGCCGTGCTGCTGCTGGTGCTTCCCGCCGCCGCCCAGGCGCGCCCCGCGTCGGCAGCCAAGGATGGCCGGCCGAACATCCTCGTCGTCATGACCGACGACCAGGCGACGACGGACGTGAAGCACATGCCGAACGTCAAGCGCCTCCTGATGAAACAGGGCACGGCGTTCAACGACGCGGTGGACTCGTTCCCGCTCTGCTGCCCCGCGCGCGCGACGTTCATCACCGGGCAGTACGCCCACAACCACGGCGTGGCCGGCAACTTCTGGCCGTATGGCTGGAACGGGATGAAGGGCCGAGCCAACACGCTGCCGTCCTGGCTCCAGAAGGCCGGCTACCGCACCTCGCTGATCGGCAAGTGGCTCAACGGCTACGGCTCCAACGACGGCCACGGCGAGGTGCCGAAGGGCTTCGACATCTGGCGCGGCCTCCTCGATGCCTCCGCCTACGACTACTACAACTACGTCATGAACTCGGACGGGAAGCTGAAGACGTGGGGTGACGCCGACTTCGCGCACAAGCTCGTCGAGTTCTCGAACATCCAGGTCATCCGCAACGACGCGGGCGCGGCAGGCGTCTTCGGGGCCCTGGCCGACACCTTCGGGCCGAGCCCCTACACCTACTGGGGCACCCAGGAGCCCGAGAACTACTCACCCGACGTGACGGGCGGGATCACCGAGCGCCTGGTTCGCGAGGAGAAGGGCTCGAAGAAGCCGTTCTTCATCTGGTGGGCGCCGGCCGCCCCACACCGCGAGGACGTCGCGACGACGCTCATGGGCCGCCCCGGCCGGGACCCGCGCCCCGCGCCGCGCTACGAGGAGAAGAGCAAGCGGTACAAGCTGCCGCGACCGCCGAGCTTCAACGAGCAGGACCTCTCGGACAAGCCGGTCAACCTGACGTCGAAGGCGCCCGTCCTGACCCAGAAGCAGATCGATCAGCTCCAGCTCGACTACGAGGGCCGCATCGGCTCGCTGCTCGCGGTCGACGACCACGTGAAGAAGCTGATCGGCATCCTCCGCAAGACGCGCCAGCTGAAGAACACGCTGATCGTGTTCCTCTCGGACAACGGCTGGCTCCAGGGCGAGCACCGCGTCCCGGGCGACAAGTTCCTCCCCTACGAGGAGTCGCTCCGGATCCCGCTGATCATCCGCGGCCCGGGCGTGCCGAAGGGACGCACCGTGAGGGGCCAGGTCGCGAACATCGACTTCGCCCCGACGCTCCTCGACGCCGCGAACGCCCGTCCCGGCCGCGTGCAGGACGGCGTCTCGCTGCTGCCCACCGTGCGCGACCCCCGCAAGCGCCCGAAGCGCGTCATCCAGATCGAGGCGACCGCCCCGCTCTTCCGCCGCGACCTGCCCGCCAACCAGTGGGACCGGCCCTGGCACGGCGTGCGAACCGACCGCTACACCTACGTCGAGTATCCGGAGGCGGGCGACAGCGAGCTGTACGACCGGCGCAAGGACCCGTACCAGCTCGACAACGTCGTGAACTCGCCCGCCTACGCGAAGGTCAAGGCGTACCTGAAGCGCAAGCTGGCCAAGCTCGACAAGTGCAAGGGCCGCTCCTGCATGGTGCGCCCGTGAAGGCGCTCCTCGCGGCGGGCGCCGCCGGACTCGCGCTCGCGGCTGCGCCGGCGGCCCAGGCGGCCACGCTCGGCGGCCTCCACGACGCCCGCTACTGCGAGATCATCGAGCTGCGCGGGCAGCTGCCGAACGCCAGCGCCACGGTCTGGAACACGATCGGCCTCAACAGGTGCCCGGCGAAGTGGTGGAACGCGTTCGACGCGGGTGAGCTGGCCACGGAGCGCGGCGCGCTCGCCGTCCTCCTCAACGGCCCGCGGCACTTCCTCATGGACTCGGTGACGGCGTCGCCGGGGCGCACGCGCAACTGGCACGGCCAGAAGCTCCGCAGGGTCGCGACGATCCCCATCAAGACCGCCGCCGACATCCAGCAGACGCCGTACACGGACCGGGTCGTCGAGCGCACGAACATCTGGCGCTGGAAGCCGGGACGCACGGTCTACGAGCTGGTCGCCCCCGGTGGCGACGTCTACACGATGCAGGCCTACTCGCAGATCCGCGACCGCACGCTGAAGCTGAAGGACCTGCGCACGCTCGGCAAGCGGCTCGACCTCCCGCCCGGCTGGCGCTACCGCGCCCGGCGCCTGCGCGGGCCGCTCGCCGTGGCCCCGCTGAACGGCGAGGCGACGATCGTCCAGGACGAGCTCCAGAACACCTATCAGCTGCAGAAGGCCGCCCGGAAGCCGGGCAGGCGCAAGCGGCGGAAGGTGAGCGTCGAGGGGCGGTCGCGCATGGTGCCCGGCGAGCCCGGCCAGATCACGGACGTCGGCACGGTCACCGGCAGCCTCGGCAAGGGCACCATGGCGCTCACCGGCACGCTGGCCGAAGGCCGGTTCACCGGCACCTTCCGCCTGCTGTTCAAGGACGGCTCGGTCTACGGCCGGGCGGTGCTTCCCTTCACGATCGCCGACGGGCGCATCCACTTCCGCGGCACGGCGCAGCTCGTGTCCGGCACGGGCCGCTTCCGCGGCATCACGAGCGGCGATCTGCAGGTCCGGGACGACAACACGCTCGACGGGCAGAACGGCGTGCTCTCGGTCGAGGGCTACGCCAGGTACTAGGCCACCACGGGCAGCGCCGGCGAGGTCGTGCCCGTCTCGGCGCACGCCTCGCCCAGGCGTTCGTGCAGTCGCCGCCGCTCCGCCTCCGCCGCCCGGGTGCGCCCGCGGCCGGTTCGCTTGTCGACAAGGTTGAGCGCCTCGTCCGGGTCGCCCTCGAGGTCGTACATCTCATACTCGGCCGGGGTCGCGCCGGTCGGGTCGATGTAGATCGCGTACTTCCAGCGGGCGTCGCGGACGCAGCGGATCCGGTTCGGCTGGCCGGACACGTTCTGGAACGCGGTCCCGGCCTGGTGATCGTCGTAGGTGAACAGCACCGAGTCGCGGAGTGAGCCGGTCTCGCTCCTGAGCAGCGGGCCGAGGTCGCGACCGTCGAAGTCGCCCGGGGTGGGCTGGGCGCCCGTGAAGCCGAGCAGCGTGGGCACCAGGTCCACGAGCGACACGAGCGCGTCGCTCTCCCGCGGCTCCGGGAACAGCACCGGATTCGAGACCACGAAGGGCACCCGGATCGACTCCTCGTAGGTGTTGAACATCTTCTGGCGGAGCCCGCCGTGCGCCATGCCCAGCTCGCCGTGGTCGGAGATGCGCGCGATCACGGTGCGCGTGCGCAGCGACCCCGGGTCGCCGGGGTCGCCGAGCAGGGCCAGCATGCGGCCGATCTTCTCGTCGACGACCTTGTGCAGGTAGGCGTAGAAGTTCACGTAGTCCTGCTGGGCCGCGCGGTCGGAGAGCGCGCCGATGTACGCCGTCTGGCCGAGCTTCATCAGCGAGTGGACCGTCGGCTTCTCGCGCAGGTCCTCGTCGACGGTCGGCGGAAGGGGCACGCCCAGGTCCTGGAAGTCGGACAGCGAATAGCCCCCGCGCACGTACGAGCCCGGATAGCCGAGCACGTCGTGGGGGTTCACGAGCGAGAAGACGAGGCAGAACGGCTCCGGGAGGTCGGGGCGGCCGAGCCAGCGCTCCACCTGGCGCGTGTAGTCCTCGTCCCAGCCCTCGTGCGTGAAGCCCGCGTTGCCACCGCCGAACGTCTCGGCCTTGGCGTCGCCCCCGGCGTCCGGCGGCTCCCAGTCGGCGAAGCCGTAGTCGCGCTCGATGCGCTCCGCGTCGGCCTCGCTCCAGCCATCGCCGTTCACCGGCTTCGAGAGGTGCCACTTGCCCTTGAACGCGACGTGGTAGCCGCGCTCGCGCAGCCGCGACGCCAGCGTCGGGAAGCCCGCGGCGAGCTCCGGCTCGTTGCCGCTCTTGGGACCGAGCCGCAGGGTGCCGCGCACGAAGCGGTTCGCGAGCCGCGAGCGCGGAACCTCGCCGCTGACGGCCAGGTGGGCGACGGTGCGGAGAACGTCGGGCACGTTGTCGCGGGACGGGAAGAGGTCGCCGTGCGTCATCGTGAGCGTCACGCCGTGGCGCGAGGGGTAGCGCCCCGTGAGGAACGTGGCCCTGCTCGGCGAGCACATCGCGGTGGCGCAGAACGCGCGCGTGAAGCTGAACCCGGTACGGCGGAGCTCCGCGTCGTTCGGCATCAGGCGCTCCACCCAGCCGGGCTCGTCCGGCCAGTGCATCGGCGCGCGCTGCTGGTCGGTGATGAGCAGGATCAGGTTCGGCGGCCGGCGCTCGACGTCGCTCACGCCCTGGCCTCCACCGTCGCGAGCCCCTTCGTCACGTTGCGCGTCAGCACCGCCGTCACGATCGGGGACAGCCCGGGGATCCGCGACGCGATGCGGATCCGGTAGTCGAGGTGCGTGCCCCCGGCGGACGTGGAGCTGAAGCGCATGATCCCGACGTGGTCCCTTAGCGGGGAGCCCTTCGTGATTCGGTACTCGATCAGCTCGCCCGGCACGAACCTGGTCACCGTCTCCTCGAACGGCCGTGCGCCCGGGCCGACCTTGAGACGCCGCCGCGAGCCGACCCCGTTCCGCTCGGACTGACCGTCCTCCAGCCGCTCGACCGTCGCGCCGAACAGGTCGGCCAGGTTCTCGTGCTCGCTCAGGTAGGCGAACACCCGGTCCACCGGAGCGGTGAAGTCGTACTGGACTGTGACCCAGTTCGCGCGCACGGCCGCGGCAGCATGCCGCAAAGCGGGTGGCGGCGCTTTCCGCTCAGGTCGCCACGACGCCCCAGCAGGCCGCCGGCACGACGAGGTCGTCGCCCTGGCGGTACTCCTCCAGCGCGCCCTCGATCGACTCTCGGACATCCTGCTGTTCCTGCGCGGACAGCTCCTTGATCACGGCCGCGATCGGACCGGCCAGGCGGTTCAGCGTCTCCCAGAGGTCGTTCGCGCCGTAGCGCCACTCGAACGTGAGCTCCTCGATGCGCGGATCCGCGAACCCGGCGCCGGTCACGAGCTCCTCGACGCGCCCGCGCTCCCCCATCGCGAAGATGCCCGGGCCGCCCGGCTCCGGCGGCGGCATGTGGCCGCGCTGCACGAGCGTCATGGCGGGGATGGCCGCCCAGAGGTTGCGGTCGGGCGTCTGCCAGACGGCGAAGCCGAGCCTGCCGCCGTCGCGGAGCACCCGCCGCGTCTCCGCCAGCGCGGCGGCCGGGTCCGCCATGAGCATGTAGCCCCAGCGGCACACCACGCCGTCGACGGAGTCGTCGGCAAGCGGCATCCGCTCCGCGTCCATCACCTGGAACTCGACGTTCGTCAGGCCGCGGCTCTCGCCGTTGCGGCGCGCCGCCTCGAGCATGTCCGGCGAGAAGTCCGTGGTGATCACGCCGCCCTGGTCGCCGACGCGCTCGGCGGCCGCGAAGCCGAGGTCGCCCGTGCCGGCCGCGATGTCGAGGATCGCCTGCCCGGGCTGCGGATCCACCTGGTCGACGATCCAGTCGTTCACCGAGCCGGTGACGTCGAGCAGCCATTCGCGCCGCTCCTCCCAGCCCGAGGACATCTCGTCCCAGGTCTGACGACTCGACTGCCGATACGTGTCCAGGTCCATCGCGCCCTCCTAGTCGACCAGTGCGAGCCGACGCTACCCGGACTGGGGCGCGGATGCCACCTCTCTGGGCGCCTCGCCGGCCACGGCCGCCTCGAGCTGCGGCGTGAGGCGCCGGAGCGCGTAGCGGAGGCTCGTGGGCGTCATGAAGTAGACGGCGCCCGCGAGCGTGCCGTCGGTGTACACGGCGCGGTTCTCGGACACCGCCTTCAGCTCGCCGAAGGTGGGGACCTTCTCGAGGGCGTCCACGTCCTCCGGCTTCTCGGTCGCGAACACGATCACGTCGGCGTCGAGCACCTCGAGGCGCTCCTCCGAGATGCCGACCTGCTCGCCCGGCCGCTTGACGAGCGGAGTGAGCTTCGGGTTGATCGTGAATCCGAGCATCGTGAGGAACTCGGTGTTGAGGCCCGCGGGATAGACGTAGATGAGCCCGTCGTAGAACCCGTTCTGGCTGAACGTGGCCGTCTTGCCGCGGAACTCGGGGTGGGCCGCGGCGGCGTCCGCGTACGCGTCCTTCACGCCCTCGATGAGGGCGCGCCCCTCCTCGGGCTTGCCGAGCGCCGCGGAAACGAGGCGCACCTGCTCGTCCCAGGTCGAGAAGTAGTCGGTGCTGCCCCTGGCGGCGGGGATGGTGGGCGCGAGCCTCGACAGCTTCTCGTAGTCGGGCTTCCTCATTCCCGCGTTCACGCCGATGATCAGGTCCGGGCGAAGCTCGGCGATGCGCTCGAAGTCGAAGCCGTCGCTCGCGTCCAGGACCACGGGCCTGCCGTCGCCGAGCAGCGGCCGCGCCCATGGCCAGACCGCGTGCGGCTGGTCGCCGTACCACTCGGTCGTCGCGATCGGCTCGTAGCCGAGCTCGAGCACCGTGTCCTGCTCCGTCAGCCCCACGACCACCACGCGGCGCGGCCGCGCGGGCACCGTGGTGGCGCCGAACTTGTGCTTCACCCGGGCCGGGAAGGCGCCGTCGCCGCTCGCGGCAGGGGCGTCCCCTGGGCCGTCGTCCGAGCCGCATCCGAGCGTCGCGAGGACCGCGGCGGCGAGGACTGTCCGGACGAGTGCGCGAGCCATGAGTTAGGGCACCCTAACAAATGATCGGTCATGCGCACGGACCCCTCAGAAGCGACGGCCTGACCGCCCTGGCCACGGCCCGGTAGCCGGCCGAGTTCGGGTGCTGCCCATCGCCGCTGTCGTAGCGCCGCGCGAGGAAGTCGGGACGCGCGGGGTCGTGGAGGACCTTCCACAGGTCGATGGAGGCATTCGGCAGACGGGTCGACCGGATCCAGGCGTTCGTCCTGCGGACCTTCGCGTTCAGCGCGGCGACCCCGCCCTCCGCCCGGAAGATCGACCCGGCCGACGGCGAGACCGTCGCGAGCAGCACGTTCAGCCGCTCTCGCCTCAGGCGCCGGACGAGGGCCTTCAGCCCGCGGATCACGCCACTGGCCGAGGCGCTCGGCGAGATCCGGAAGTCGTTCCCGGAGCCGAGCCACACGATCACGTCGCTCACGCCCGACTGGCGCAGGACGTCGGCGCGCACGCGATGCGCCAGGCTCGGGCCGAACAGCGAGCCCGCGTCGCTCAGGAGCCGGTTGCCCGCGATGCCCTGGTTGAGGACGGAGAGCCGCGGGCCGGGACGGCGCGCGAGCCGTCGCGCCAGGTAGTCCGTGAATCGGTGGTTCGCGTCGGTCGGGGAGCCGGTGCCGTCGACCGACGAGGCACCGAAGGCGACGAGCGCTCCGGCCCTTCTCGGCGCGCGCACGTCCACGCCCGTGAGCAGGGGCCAGGCGACGGTGGTCTCACTGAACGCCGCCCCGCCGCGATCCGAGGCGTGGGCCCCCGCGCCCTCGTACGAGGTCTGGAACGCGAACGGGTGGTAGGTCACGCCGCCCGTCAGGCGCCGGACGTGGACGCTCACCGCGAGGTCCCGGAAAGCCCGGACGCGCAGGCGAACCGGATCGCTGACCGCGTCCGCTCCCGCCGGCACCGTGACGGCGGGGCGGCCGCCGAAGCGGAGCCTCCGCACGGTCCCGGGCGCGAGCGCGGCGCCCGCGGCGCGACGCGCGATCGTCGCCGCGCCGACGCGGAGCGGCCGCGCGCCGAAGCGGTTGGACAGCCGGATCCGAGCGACCCGCCCGCCGGTCGTCGGGTTCACGACCAGCCGCAGCGTCACCTCCTCGAGGTCGCGATCCTGGGCGAAGGCGGGCGACGCGCTCCAGGCGCCGAGCCAGTGCGTGCCGCGGCAGCCGGGCGCGGCCTCGGCCGGCGCAGACCCGAGGGCCATGCCGGCCAGCGCCAGACAGGCCGCCGTCGCTCGTCTCGGCCACATCGCGAAGCGCATCGTCCCACAGCGGATAGCGTCCGCCCGATGAGCGGGCACGGCATTCGCTGGTGGCAGCCGGGCATCCGCTACGCCGCTCAGCGGGACGTGGCCGGCGCGATCTACGGGCTCATCCTCGCGACCTCGGTCATCGCCGTCTCACAGCAGTACGAGCCGCACAACTCGGGCGTGACCGCCGTGACCGTGATCGTCACCGCGCTGGTGTTCTGGCTCGCCCACGTCTACACCAAGGTCATGGCGGTGGGCGTGAGGGAGCACCACACCCCCACCTGGGCCGAGGTCCGGCACGTCCTCGACGAGGAGTGGCCGCTCGTGCAGGCCGGGCTGCTCCCCACGACGGTGCTGCTGCTCGGCCCGCTCGGGATCCTCGCGGACGACGCCGCGCAGGACATCGCCATCGGCGTATGCCTGATGGAGCTCGGCCTGACCGGGCTGGTGGTGGCCCGCGCCGCCGGGGCGCGCGGGCTCCTCGTGGGGGTCTCGGCCGCGATCTCCGTGAGCTTCGGCGTGATCGTGATCGTCCTGAAGACGATCGTCCACTAGTCCGGGGCATTTGCGTTCGCGTCGGGCCGCGTGAGATAGTCCGCTCGAGTGGGCTCGCGAAGGCTGATCGTGTCGTTGTGCACGGCAGCGCTGGTCTCCGTCGGCCCGGCCGCCGAGGCGGGGGCGGAGGAGCGCGCGCGTTCCGCCGCGCCGGCCTGGCGTGACTGTGCCGACGGCTTTCAGTGCGCGACGGTCCGCGTGCCGCGCGACTACCGGCGCCCCGGCGGCGCGAGCGTGCCGCTGCGGCTGGTGCGCCTCCCGGCCACGGATCCCACGCGGCGGATCGGCTCGCTGTTCCTGAACCCGGGCGGCCCGGGCGGGTCGGGCGTGGAGTTCGTGCGGAGCAACGCGCGCGGCGTGTTCGCCCCGCTGACCACGCGCTTCGACCTCGTGGGGTGGGACCCGCGCGGCGTCGGGACCGTGGACTGCAAGGTTGATCAGGAGAAGCTGGGGATCTCCGCCCAGCCGTTCGGGCGCCCGACGCGTGCTTCGGAGCGGCTGCTCGTGCGCCGCGCGCGCAGCTACGTGCGGCGCTGCGTCCGACGCGCGCCCAGGGCGCTCCTGCCGCACCTGCACAGCGCGAACGCGGCACGGGATCTCAACCGGCTGAGGGCGGCCGTGGGCGACGAGTCGCTGAGCTTTCTCGGCTACTCGTACGGCACGCAGCTCGGAGCGACCTATGCCACGCTCTTCCCGCGCCGGATACGGGCGCTGGTGCTCGACGGCGCCGTGGACGTGGAGGGCTACGTGCGCAGGCCGATTCAGGACGTCCGGCGCCAGACGGCCGGCTACGAGGACGCCTTCGACCGCTTCGTGGCCGCATGCCGCCTGCGCCCGGACCGGTGCGGGCTCGGGACGAACCCGCGCGCCGGATGGCAGACCCTGGCGAAACGCCTCGACCGCACCAGCATTCCCGCCCCGGGATCGTCCACACGGCTCCCCGTCGACGGTGACGACCTGCGCGCCGCGACCCTCGCCGGGCTGAATCAGAAGGGTCTCTGGCCCGTGCTGAGCAGCGCCCTGGTCCAGGCCCAGAGCGGTGACGGCACGCTGCTCCGGACCATCGCCGACGTCTACTACGAGCACGGCACCCCGACGATCCTCGACCCGTTCGTGGCCATCACCGCGGTCGACCTGAGCTGGCCAAGCCGGATCGCGCCGTACCTGCGCGACGGCCGTAGCGCCCACCGGCGCTACCCGCACTTCTGGTGGAACGCCGGCTACAGCGAGATCGCGATGGCGCTCTGGCCGGCCGAGCCGCGGAACGGCTACTCGGGCCCCGTGAGCAACGCGCGACGGGCGACCACGACGCTCGTGGTGGGCACGACCCACGACCCGGCGACGCCCTACGTGTGGGCGAAGCGCCTGACGGGGGACCTCGGCAACGCACGGCTGCTGACCATGCGCGGCGACGGCCACACGGCCTCGTTCAACGCGGCCTCGGCCTGCATCGACACCGCGGTGCAGGCCTATCTCGAGTCGCTGACGCTTCCGAGGAAGGGCACGGTCTGCGACCAGGAGGTGCCGTTCACCCTTCGGCGGGCCGCTCCGCGGCGCACGCTCCGCGAGCTGCTCCTGGACGCGCGTCTCCGGGCATTCGCGCGGTAGCCCGGGAGCGATGGGCAGTACTGGGTTCGAACCAGTGACCTCCTGCTTGTAAGGCAGGCGCTCTACCAACTGAGCTAACCGCCCGGGGCGGCCGAGTCTAGTTGCCGTATGCCGGGGGCCGCCTAGTATCCGCGCGGTGAACAGCCGGCTCTTCTGGAAGTCGCTCGCGGTCCAGGCCGTCGCCGTGCTCCTCCTCTTCGGGGTGCTCGTCGCGCTGCCGCTCCCGGACGACTTCTTCGAGGACTTCGGCTTCGTGGTCGGACCGCTCGCGTGGCTGGCGTGCAGCGCGGTGACGGCCCGCGTGCTCCAGCTGCCGCTCGCCGTCGCCCTGTTCGCCGCCGTGGCCGGAGGCGTGGCGGGCGCCATCGTGCTCGTCGTGGCGAGCCACTGGGCCGGCATGGTCGCGGCGCTGCTCGTGTTCGGGGCCTCCTGCGCGGGCTACGACCCCGCTGCGGAGGAGGCCCCCACGGGTTAGGCTCGCCCGGTCGAGGACGATCGGGAGGAGATCCATATGGCGGTAGCGCAGTCCGTGCTTTCCGAGACCCAGCGGACGACGCTCGAGGCGCTCGCTGACACGTTCGTGCCCGGGATCGAGGTGGACTCGCACGATCCGCTCGAGCGCGAGTTCATGGCGCGGGCCGCGTCGGACCTGGGCGTCGCCGCGCAGATCGAGGGGCTGATGGCCGAGGCGCTGCTGCCAGAGGAGATCGCCCTGGTGGGAGGGCTGCTCGACGCGCTCGGCGAGCAGGGCTTCGCGGACGCCGACCTCGCCACGCGCACCCAGATCGTCCACGGCTTCAGCGAGCAGGACGCCGACGCCAAGCTCGGCCTGCTCCAGCTCAAGGGTCTCACCCTCCTGTTCTTCTACGCCCTGCCCGACGAGGCGGGGCAGAACCCGAACTGGGAGGCGATCGGCTACCCGGGACCCGCCTCGGCGCCGCCCTCGCCCGCCGAGGCGCCGAAGACGCTGGCGGTCGAGGCGGTCTCCGGCGAGTCAGCGACGCTGTCCGCGGACGTCTGCGTGGTGGGCTCCGGTGCCGGCGGCGGGGTGATCGCCGCGCAGTGCGCCCAGGCGGGGAGGTCCGTGCTCGTGCTCGAGATGGGCGCCTACCGCAACGAGTCCGACTTCAAGCAACTCGAGCTGCCCGGGTACCTCGAGCTCTACTACGGCGGCGGGCTGGCGGCGAGCGAATCCGGCTCGATCTCGATCCTCGCGGGCCAGACGCTCGGCGGCGGGACGGTCATCAACTACATGAACTGCGTGCGCACGCCCGACGCGGTCCTCCGGGAGTGGGCGGGACACGGCGTGGACGGCCTCGACGACGCGTCGTTCGTGAGCGACCACATGGACGTGGTGATGGAGCGCATCGGCGCGAACACCGAGGCCACGAAGCAGAACGGCACCCACCAGCGCCTCATCTCCGCGTGCGACGAGCTCGGCTACGAGCACCGGCCGATCTGGCGCAACGCCGCGCTCGACGACGACGCCGAGTTCTGCGGCTACTGCCCGATGGGCTGCCAGCAGGGTTGCAAGCGCTCCGTGATGAAGACCTGGCTCCAGGACTGCTCGGACGCCGGCGGCCGCTGCGTGCCGGGCTGCCACGCGGACCGGATCCTCACGGAGGACGGGCGCGCCACCGGCGTGGCGGCCACGGTCACCCACGCCGACGGCTCGACCACGGCGCTGACCGTCGAGGCCCCGACCGTGGTCGTGGCCTGCGGGTCGGTGGAGTCGCCGGCGCTCCTCCTCCGCAGCGGCATCGGCGGCCCCGCCGCCGGCAAGAACCTGCGCCTGCACCCGGCCTTCGTGGTGATGGGGATCTACGACGAGCCCGTCGAGGGCTGGCGCGGCCAGGTGCAGTCGGCCCTCTCCGACCACTTCTTCGACATCGAGGACGGATGCGGCTTTCTCATCGAGGCGACCGGCATGTACCCGGCGCTGCTCGGCGCCGCGTACCCGTGGGTGTCGGGCGACCGGCACAAGCAGCTGATGCAGTCGCTCCGCTGGCAGGCGCCCTTCATCACCGTCGCGCGCGACCACGGCTCTGGCGAGGTCGTGCTGGACGAGCACGACCGTCCCGTGGTGCGCTGGGACCTGACCGACGACGTGGACCGGCGGCTCGCGGTGCGGGCCAACGTCGAGCTGGCCCGCCTGCACCGGGCGGCCGGAGCCGTGGAGGTGTTCACCGGGCACAACACGGAGCACCACTGGCGCCAGGGCGAGGACTTCGACGCCTACCTGGAGGAGCTCGAGACCGCCGACTACGGGCCGCTAGACGTGGCCTGCTTCACAGCGCACCAGATGGGGTCGTGCCGGATGGGGTCCGACCCGACGACCTCGGTGGCCGACGGCCGCGGCGAGCTGCACGACGTGAAGGGCGTCTGGATCGGCGACGCGAGCGCGTTCCCGACCGCGCCCGGCGTCAACCCGATGGTCACGATCATGAGCTTGGCGCACCGGACGGCGGCGAACCTGCTGGCGGCGCGGCGGGACTAGCGCGTCAGTCGTCGCCCGGAGGCGGGATGTTCGCGACGAACACGTCCTGGAGGCCGCCGTCGCCCCGCACGAGGTCGTCGCGCGTCGACGGGAAGGCGACGAGCTTCCCGTCGGCGCTAAGCCTGGGCCCGGCTCCCGTGTAGTAGGCCCCCTCGTCCGTGAAGCCCGCGTCGACGACGCGCTTCGTCACGCCCTCGGCGACGTGTCGGACCCAGATCGCCCGGCCCTGGGTCGTGACGAAGGTGACCACACCGCCGGACCAGTCGAGCGACGGAAACGCGAGGCCGGCCGGGCCGGCACCGGAGACGGACCCGGCCGCGATCCGGGTGAAGGCTCCGGTCGACGTGTTCCT
>JAFGJG010000075.1 GCA_016929195.1 Thermoleophilaceae bacterium | reverse complement strand
GGACCCGCGCGCCGAGGTGATCGGCCTCATCGACGCCGACGACCTGGTCGAGCCGCACTACCTGCGCGAGACGATCCCGTACTTCTCCGACCCGAAGCTCGGCTTCATCCAGACCTTCGAGGGCAACCGCAACTACGAGGGCAGCGGCTACTACACCGCCTGCGTCGACTCCTACCAGGCCTTCTACCTCTCCAACATGTCGTCGCGCAACGAGCGCGGCTCCATCCCCTTCGTCGGCACGATGGGGTTGTTCCGCCGCAGCGCGCTGACGAGCGTGGGCGGCTGGAACGAGTGGTGCATCTGCGAGGACACCGAGGCCTCGCTGCGGGTCGCCAAGGACGGCTGGTCGGGCCTCTACATCCCGCGCTGCTTCGGCCGCGGGATCGTGCCGCCGAGCTTCGCCGGCATGCTCGTCCAGCGGCACCGCTGGTGCTTCGGGGCGATGCAGATCCTGCGGCTCCACTGGCGCAGCCTGATGCCCTGGGACCGCTCCCCGGGCAACCAGCTCACCGCCTCGCAGCGCCGCGACTACCTGATGGCCTCGCTCTCGTGGTTCCGCGACCTCGTCATGCTCGCCTTCAGCCTGCTGCTGCTGGGGATCACCGCCCAGCTCGTGAGCGGCTCGGACTTCGTCGTCAGCCCGCTCGACGGCCAGCAGTCGCTGCTGCCGCTCTCCTTCATCGTGGTCGCCGCCCTCTGCATGCTGGCCACGCTGCGGAGCTGGACCACGCTCTCGTACGGCCGGTCGCTCACGTCCCTGGTCATCAGCCTCTCGGTCGCCTTCGTGATCGCCCGCGGCTGCATCGAGGGAGTGGCGCGGCGGGACGGGGTGTTCCTGCGCACCTCGAAGGCGGCCGGCGGTCGCACCGTCTTCGGCGCGCTGCGGCTGACCAAGTGGGAGACGGCCCTGGCCCTCGCCCTCTACGCCTCGGTCGGGCTGCTCGCCACCGTGGCGCACCCGCCATGGCTGCTGATGGCGCTGATCTTCATCCAGGCGAGCGTCTACCTGTGCGCGCCGATCGCATCCATCTGGAACCTGCACGCCTCGGGCGTGCCGGGCGAGGCCTACCGGGAGCGCTTCGCCAGGCGCCGCCGGCGCGCCCAGCGCCGCCGGCAGGCCGCCTGGACGCCGCTCGCGCGGCCCGCCGGCGCCGCCCTGGCCGCGCTCTGCGTCGGCGCCGCGGCCGCCGCCTTCCTCGCCCCGGTCTCGCTGCTGCACGCCACGACGGTCACGCGGGCGGGAGACGTGTCCCCCACCGACACGGACGTCTACCTGAAGATCGGGTCGTCCTACCGCGCGATCAGCTTGGCCCAGGTCACCGATCGGACCCTCAGCTTCCACACGTCCGACACCGTGCTGCTCGGCGAGGTCCTGCGGGCGGCGGCCGCCGGGGGAGAGCTCCCGCACGTGGGCCTCGCGTTCCGCACCCGCGGCGCCGACGGCCGCCCCGACGGCGAGCGCGTGCGGGTGTTCGACGCGGGCACCCTCGTGTCCGTGCGCGAGCGCCTCTCCGGCACGGTCGCGGGCAGCGTCTCGATCCTGCTGTCCCAGCGCAGCCGGACCACGACCAGGCCGGCCGGCGGGCTACCGCGCCGCGGGCTGCCCGCGGCGCCCGCGGGCACGGCCTACGCCACGCTCGGCGGCGGCTCGCCCGCCTATCCCGTGAAGGGCGTGCTGGCGTCGCAGACCGAGGCGGGCCGCCCGCTCGAGCTCCGCCTGACCACGTCGGCCGCCCCGCTGCTCCGGGGCATCCTCAAGGGCGGGCGGGCGGACGTAGGGGGGCTGGCGCTCCTCGTTCGCGACGGGCGGGACGCGGCCCTGCTGAGCCAGACGTTCCCCGCGCTGCGCGTCCGCTCCTTCGCCTCAAGGCGCGCCGGCTCGCTGTCGGGCACGGCCACGCTCGCCGTCCCCTAGTCGCAGACGGCGTCCGCCAGCGTGGTGCCCGCGTCGAGGCAGTAGGCGGAGATCCGGGCCGAGAACCGCGACGGGCCGGAGTCCAGCGGATCACCGCTCGGCGGACCGAACTCGACCCCGAACGACACCGTGTCGAGCCAGTAGCGCGGCCCGAGGTCGGCCCAGCCGTAGTTCTCCTGGAGGAGCCGTCCCGCCGCCCACAGCGCGGCGCTCAGGTCCACGCCGACCCGGCCGCGAGCGGCGACGTCGGCGCTGTCGGGCACGAGCCAGACGGTCCCGCCCCACGGAGCGGTGCGCCCGTCCCTCTCGATGTTGGCGGCATAGACGGACCATGGCCGCGTGCGCGCGGCGCCGTCGACGGCGAAGGGGATCCTGGCGGTGCCGACCCTGAGACCGGGCGGGAGCAGCGCCCGGGCGTTGTAGTCGGTCCAGACCATGACCTCGAGCGTGCCCTGGGACCGGCAGGGCCGCCTCGTGCCGGTCGGGTTCAGCCAGAGGTCGTAGGCGACGTTGTACGTGGCCTCCGGCATCCGCGTGGAGTAGTCCGCCACCCCGATCAGGTGCGGCGGGACCCGGTCCAGCCGCATCGGGAGCGGCAGCCGCGGCGAGACCGCCGGCGAGCCGCCCGCGCGGCACTGGTCGATTCCGTAGAGGACGTTCGGGTAGCCCCGCACCCACGTGGATGCGGTCGGGGCGAGGCAGCCGGGCTCGGTGCACGGCGCCGTGCGGGAGAAGTCGCCGTCGATCGCCACCGCGCCGCCCGCTCGCACCGACATGTCGAGCGAGCCGGCGTCCGCGCCGCCGCCGAGGTTCCACGCGTTGCCGTTCAGCTGGCCGAAGCCGATGACCGGGCCCGCCCGGGCGCAGCCCGAGCCGGCCGCGGGGCCGAGCGGGCACGCGCCCGTCCAGCTCCACGCGTGACCGCCTGCGCCCGGCCCGGCCGGGACGAGCGCGACCTCAGGGGGAGCCGGCTCGCCGGAGCCGCACGCGGCGAGCGCCAGCGCGGCCGCGAGCGCCACGACCGCCCCGGCAGGCCTCACAACGTGCGGAGGAACACATGACCCTGACGGCGGACCACGGCAATTCCCTTGCCGGCGATGGACGACCTCGGGATGGGGCCGAAGACCCGAGAGTCGCAGGCGCCCGCGCGCCTGTCCGCCATGACGAAGTACTGGTCCGAGGCCAGGGTGGCGCTGCGGATCGGCGTCGAGCCCACGTGGCCGAAGCGACGGTCGTACCAGCCGCGCTCGCTCAGCGGCCGCCCGTCGACGAAGATCCTGTCCCCGACGGACCAGATCTCCTCCCCGGGCAGCGCCACGACACGAAGGGCCATCTCGCCGCCGCTTCCTCCCGCGACGGTGCAGGGCAGGGACTGTCGCGGCTTGAAGACGACGATCTCGCCGCGCCCGATGGAGTCCCGGACGAGGCCCGACTTGAGCACGAGGAGCCGGTCGCCGTTCTGCAGGCTGGGCGCCATAGCGTTCCCCGGCAGGTCGAAGGGCTGGACCACGAAGGCGCGCAGCAGCAGCACCGCGAGCGCCGCCACGGCGGCGAAGGCGGCCGCCTTCACGAGGAGCGGGCGGCGGCGGTAGCGCCGGTGGAAGTCCGTTCGCGGCGACGTGGCCGGCACGTCGCCCGCCGGCTCGGCGGGGCGCTCGCGCCGGAGGCGGTCGAGCGCCGGCACCGTCCGGATCGCGCGCCTGCGGCCGCCGACCTTCGTGGCCGGGGAATCGCCGTTCTCGACGGACGGGCGGCTCATCGACGGGCTCGCTTCCCGTCAGCGAAGGCGAGAAAGCGCTGGACGCCGTCGAGCTCGCTCTCGGCCAGCTCTCCGAAGGAGATCCCGAAGTGCGTGCCGGACCTGGTGCGCCGGCGCCACCTGACCTGTCCGCCCACGTCGAGGCAGATCCGCGATGCCGCCACCTCGGCCTCGAGCAGGAACGCGCCTTCGAGCGACGCGCCCGGCGCGACCCGCGACGTGGCCCTGGGCAGCACGCACTGCACTCCGCGCTCGCCCACGTCGACCAGCCCGGCGGAGACGGTCGCGTCCCCGTGCCGGATGTGCACGTGGCCGCCGAGCGGCAGCCGAACGCGGTCCCGCCGCTCGGTCTTGACGGCGTCGTTGCTCTCAGCCTGGACCGCGCCCGCGCGGCGAATGCTCCTGACCGGCGCGCGCCGCCGGCCGATGAACTCGATGCCCCAGGTGCGCTGCTCCGAGGGTGAGAGGTCCGACCAGTTCGCCGGCATGCGCCGGAGATACGACGGTGCGTCCACGACGGGCTCGGCGGAGAGCCGTTTGCCCCAGCCGGCGGCCACCGAGGCCGCTTGGGGGAGGCTCACCGTCACCGCGCCCGGGTCGTAGGGGAGGTCGAACAGGCCGGGGTCGTCGAGCCAGTCGGGGCTGGCTGCGCTGATCGCCTGATAGACGTCCGGCCAGCGCACCCTCGCGAGCAGGTACGGCACGGCGCGGTCCGCGAGAACGAGGTACTTGACCTCGCCGCGGCCCGGCGTCCTCTGCGCCCCTGCCTTACGCATGATCGAGCTTCCCTGCCGTCACTCAAATCAACGTACGTCACCTTGCTGCGTGAGCAACTAGACGATCTGGGGGGCGGCGTCTACGGGGAGCCCGGCCGCGCCAGGGCGAATTCGAGCCGTTCTCGGGGCGCGGCATCGAGTGCGGCATGCAGCGCTTCCTCGGTCTCGAAGCGCTCGGTGAGCCGGCGGCCCTCGCATCGGACGGTGAGCCGCTCCACGGCGAAGGGCCATGGGCTCGCGGTCCCGCCGGAAAGGGTCACGCCCCCCGCGTCGTAGTCGTCCCACCCGAGGCAGAGCGCCAGCGACATCGCGTCCCACGCCGCCACGAGCCGCTGGTCGCGCGCGACCTCCTCGCGGTCCGCGCCGAGCATCGAGATCAGCCGCTCCTGCCGGGCGTGCTCGCGTTCCAGGTAGGCGGCGACGGCCGGTTGCGAGGCGCGTCCCTCGTACAGCGCGCACCCGTGCATCGAGACGAGCAGCGCCGCATAGGCCGACTGCGACAACAGCCTGTCCGGCGCCGGCGACCACAGCCGCAGGTGCTCGTCCAGCTCCATCTCCGTGAACGAGACCGGGCGGCCGGAGGGGTGGAGCCGGGGGCGGAGGTCCCACTCGGCCATCCCCACGTCGTGCTGCTCGGCCGCAAGGCAGACCTCCTCCGACGGCCGCGGCGACCACGCTCGCGCGAGCTGCCCGGAGAGCCAGGCGTGCGACGCCTGGCCTATGACCAGGACGCCGTCGCCGTCCTCACGTACTAACAAGCTCCTCCGTCGTGACGAGCTCCACGCCGGCTTGGCGCATCTCCTCGAGCGAGCGCTCGACGTCGCCGGGCTCGGCCTCGATTCCGCGGATCGCGTCCGTCACGACCTTCACGCCGAACCCGTGCCGGCGCGCGTCGAGCGCCGTCGCGCGCACGCAGTAGTCCGTGGCCAGCCCGCCGACCACGAGCGAGGCAACACCCCGAGCGCGCAACCGCCCCTCGAAGTCGGTCCCGTCGAACGCCGAGTAGCCCTCGACGTTCGGCTTGTCGCCGGCGTCGACCAGCTCGTCGATCAAGGAGCGGTCGAGGTCGGCGTGCAGCTCGGCCCCGTGCGTCCCCTGCACGCAGTGCACCGGCCACGGCCCGCCGTGCTCGGCGAACGACCAGTGGTCGGCCGGGTGCCAGTCGCGCGTGGCGTAGACAAGGTCGTGCTGCGCGGCCAGCCGGTTCAGGGGCTCGATCACAGCGTCGCCGTCCGGCACCGCCAGCGCGCCGCCCGCGCAGAAGTCGTTCTGCACGTCGACGATCACCAGTGCCGTGCTCAGGACGGGGCCTCCGCGTACTTCTTCTGACGCGAGGCCTTCTGCCGCGCCCCGGCGTCCAGGTCGACCTTCCGCAGGCGCACCGCGTCCGGCGTGACCTCCACGGCCTCGTCCTCGCGGATGAACTCCAGGGCCTGGTCCAGGGAGAGCCGGTGGGCCGGCACGAGCTTGATCGTGTCGTCGGAGCCCGCGGCGCGCACGTTCGTCTGCTTCTTCTCGCGCACGGCGTTCACGTCGAGGTCGTCCTGGCGCGCGTTCTCGCCGATCACCATCCCCTCGTACACCTCCTCGCCGGGCCCGACGAACAGCTGTCCGCGCTCCTGCAGCTTCACCAGCGCGAACGAGCCCGTCCGGCCGCGCCGGTCGGCCACGAGCGACCCCGACGGGCGGGTGCGGATCTCGCCCTGCCACGGCTCGTAGCGCTCGAACACCGAATGCAGGATCCCCGATCCGCGCGTCTCCGTCAGGAACTCTGTGCGGAACCCGATCAGGCCGCGCGTCGGCACGAGGAAGTCCATCCGGACCCATCCGGTTCCGTGGTTGACCATGCCCTCCATCCGCCCGCGGCGCAGCGCCAGCATCTGGGTCACGACGCCGAGGAAGTCCTCCGGCACGTCGATCGAGAGCCGCTCCATCGGCTCGTGGACGGCGCCGTCGACCTCGCGCGTGACCACGCGCGGCTTGCCGACGGTCAGCTCGAAGCCCTCTCGGCGCATCGACTCGACGAGAACCGCGAGCTGCAGCTCGCCGCGCCCCTGCACCTCCCAGGTGTCCTTGCGCTCCGTCTCGAGCACCCGGATCGCCACGTTGCCCACCAGCTCCTGCTCGAGCCGCTCCTGCACCTGGCGCGCCGTCAGCCGCGAGCCGGACTGGCCGGCCAGGGGGGAGGTGTTGATCCCGATCGTCATCCCGAGCGCCGGCTCCTCCACCGCGATGACGGGGAGCGGGCGCGGGTCCGAGACGGAGGCGATCGTCTCGCCGATCGTGATCTCGGGGATGCCGGCCAGCGCGATGATCTCGCCGGGCCCCGCCGACGCCGCGGGCACGCGCTGGAGCCCGGAGGTCACGTAGAGCTCGGAGACGGCGACGGGAACGACGGAGCCGTCACGACGGCACCACGCCACCTGCTGCCCCCGGGCGATCTCGCCCTGGTGCACGCGGCACAGGGCGAGCCGGCCGACGTACGGGTCGGCGTCCAGGTTCGTGACCCTGGCCTGGAGCGGGTGGCCCTCCTGGAACTCCGGGGCGGGCACGGTCGCCAGCAGCAGCTCGAGCAGCGGGCGGAGGTCGGTGCCGGCGCCCTCCGGGTCGAGCGAGGCCCAGCCCGCCTTGGCGTTCGTGTAGACGATCGGGAACTCGATCTGCGACTCGTCCGCGTCGAGGTCGAGGAACAGCTCATAGACCTCGTCCACCACCTCGCCCACGCGCGCGTCCGGCCGGTCGACCTTGTTCACGCACAGCACGACCGGCAGCCGCGCCTCCAGCGCCTTCCGCAGCACGAAGCGGGTCTGCGGCAGCGGCCCCTCGGAGGCGTCCACCAGGAGCAGCACGCCGTCGACCATCGTCAGCCCGCGCTCCACCTCGCCGCCGAAGTCGGCGTGACCCGGCGTGTCGACGAGGTTGACCTTCACGCCGTCATAGGTGACCGAGGCGTTCTTCGCGAGGATCGTGATCCCGCGCTCGCGCTCCTGGTCCATCGAGTCCATGACCCGGTCGGTCAGCTCCTCGTGAGCCTCGAAGACGCCGGTCTGGCGCAGCACGGCGTCCACGAGCGTCGTCTTGCCGTGGTCGACGTGGGCGATGATCGCCACGTTCCTGATGTCGCTGCGAGCGGGCACCCCTCCTAGGTTCGCAGGCGCATCGCGCGCGCCGGCGACACGACGTTGGAGCGGATCCAGTCCGCGTCCTCCCAGTGCTCGGCGTGCGTGCGCAGCTGCGACGCGGCGCGGTCGAGCCAGTAGGCCGCGATCAGGCGCTCGAAGAGGTCGCGGTCGAGCACGAGCCCGGTCCGCGCGCAGTAGTCGCGAACGAGCGGGTCGTCGTGGGCCGAGGCGAGCTCAGCGGTGATCGCGGCGCCCCAGCCCAGGGCGGAGGGCGCGAACCGGGACGTGAGCACGAGGTGAAGCACGTCCAGAAGCGGGGGGCGCCCCGGTCCGGCCGAGTCCCAGTCGACCACCCCGGTGAGCCG
>JAFGJG010000074.1 GCA_016929195.1 Thermoleophilaceae bacterium | reverse complement strand
GTGACCGTCCCCGTGTAGGTGCCCGCCGCCAGGCCCGCGGTGCTGACCGTGACCGACGGCGTGCCCGCACCGGTCCCGCTGACGGGCGCCACGGTGAGCCAGGTCTGGTTGTCGCTCGCCGTCCAATTGAGCGTCCCGCCGCCCGTGTTGGCGATGCTGAAGGTCTGCGCGGCCGGGCTCGCTCCGCCGGCCGTCGCGTTGAACGTCAGGCTCGCCGGCGTCACTGACAGCACCGGCGTCGCCGCCGCGACGTTGAGCGTCACGGCGACGGTCTTCGGCGATCCCGTGGCGCCCGTGGCGGTGACGGTGACCGTCCCCGTGTAGGTGCCCGCCGCCAGGCCCGCCGTGGACACCGACACCGAGGGCGTGCCCGCACCCGTACCGCTGCCGGGCGCCACGCTGAGCCACGCCTGGTCGTCGCTCGCCGTCCAGTTGAGCGTGCCGCCGCCCGAGTTCGAGACCGACAGGTTCTGGGCCGCCGGGTTCGCCCCGCCCGCGGTTGCGTTGAAGGTCATGGTCGCCGGTGTGACGGCAAGGGCCGGGGTGGCCGGGTTGACCGTGAGCGTGACCGGGACCGTCCTCGGGGAGCCCGACGCGCCCGTGGCCGTGACGGTGACGGTTCCGGTGTACGAGCCCGCCGCGAGGCCCGCGGTGTTCACCGACACCGCCGGCGTACCCGCGCCCGTGCCGCCGGCCGGCGCGACGCTCAGCCACGTCTGGTCGTCCGTCGCCGTCCAGTTCAGCGTGCCGCCGCCCGAGTTCGAGACCGACAGGTTCTGGGCCGCCGGGTTCGCCCCGCCCGCCGTGGCCGTGAACGACAGGCTCCCCGGGGTGACCGACAAGGCGGGCTCCGGCGCGCTCACGACGAGCGTGACGTCGACCGTCTTGGGCGAGCCGGTCGCGCCGGGCGCGGTCACCGTCACGGGCGCCGTGTAGGTACCTGCCGCGAGCCCGGCTGTCGAGACGGTTGCGGTGACGGCCTGCGGCGCGCTGCCGCTGGCGGGCGCCACCGTGAGCCACGAGGCGTTCTCGGTGGCCGTGTAGCTCAGCGTGCCGCCGCCGGTGTTTGTCACGTCGAAGGTCTGCGCGGCAGGGTTCGCGCCCCCCTGGGTGCCGGAGAATGACAACGCGGTCCGCGAGACGGCGAGCGCGGGCTGCGGGGGCGGCGTGCCCGAGCAGGTCACCGGCGTGGTCATGTCGGCCTGGACCTCGGCCTGGGTCAGAGCGCGGTTGTAGATGCGGATCTCGTCGAGGGCGCCCGAGAACCACTCCGTCCACACGTTGTTTCCGCCGAAGCGCAGCGCACCGGCGCTGTTGACGAGCGTCCCGCTCACGGCCTGCGACGACACCTGCACACCGTTCAGGAACAGGCGCTGTGTGGTGCCGTCCCAGGTCATCGCGAGGTGCGTCCAGGTGTTCAGCGCGAGCGGCGCGGTGCCCGTGGTCGCGAGGTCCGAGGTCGTGAACAGGTGGCCCGAGGGCCGGCTGAAGTCGTTGTTCGCGTACAGCGCGTAGACGAGCTGGCCCGGCTGCTCCTTGAGGAGCGCGGTGCGCCAGGCCGAGCCGAGCGCGTTCGGGTTCACCCAGGCCTCGAGCGTGGCCCGGTTCGTCAGGTCGAGCGAGGCGCTGTCCGCGACGTTGACGATGTCGTTCACACCGTCGAACGTGAGCGCCGACCCGTACCGGCCGGAAGTCGTCCGCGTGGCGCCCGAGATCGTGCCCGTGTTGTTGTTCCCGGAGGCGTCCGCCGTGGTGGGGCCGGTCGTCTCGTCGAAGCCCCATGCCCCGGCGAGGTTCGCGGGCGTGGTGCAGGCGACCTCCGAGTACGTGGCGCGGTAGGTCGCCGGCGTCGTCGACGACGGGGCGACGATCGAGTGAGCGGACGCTCCGCCGTCCGACCAGGAGGAGAACGCGTAGCTCTTGCCGGCGAGCGGCTGCGGCGTCGGCGCGATCAGCGGGACGCTCGAGTTCTGGATCACCGTCCGCGTGAACGGCGCCGCCTGCTCCTCGCTCGCCACGTTCAGAGCCAGGCCGGCGGGCTGGGACTCGAAGCTCAGGTCGACCGTCTTCGGGTCGAGCCGGCGGGTCACCGTGCTGCTGAGCGTGCCGTCGGTCGCGGTGAGCTTCAGCTCGAGGTACGCCGGATAGTCGTGGTTCGGCGCGGTGAACTGGCCCGAGGCGCCCGTGACGGTCTGCACCACGTGCTCGTGGCAGCTCGTCGGGACGAGCGCCGAGCAGTGGTTCATCACGATCGACCACGTCAGGCCGCTGTCGGGCACGTTGCCGCCGCCCTGCCCGCGCGTGGCCGAGCCCGAGAAGGAGATGACGTCTCCGACCCGCCAGGTGGTCCCGGCCGTGGGCGTGGCGATTACCGGGGTGGGCGGCGTGCCCGCGGTGATCGTCACCGAGTCGGTGCCCGACAGCCCGCCGGGGTCCGAGGCGCGCACACGCGCGGTGTAGGTGCCGGCCTGCGTGTAGGTGAACGTCGGGCTGACCGACGTCGAGTCGTCGTACTGCCCGTCGCCGTCGAGGTCCCAGGCGTAGCTGAGCGCGTCGCCGTCGGGGTCGGAAGAGGTGCTCGCGTTGAAGCTCACCTGGAGCGGGGCGGCGCCGCTCGTGGGGTTGGCCGTGGCGCGCGCCGTCGGAGCGTGGTTGCTGGAGATCGCGTGGATCCGCTGGATCGTGCCGTTGCCGGCGTCGGCGTAGAACAGGTCACCGCCGGGCCCGACCTGCAGGTCCACGGGGGCGCCCGCGTCGGTCACGAACGGCTGGCGCGTGGCCGGGTCGGGCACGCCGCCCGCGCCGGCGAACATGACCCAGATGCAGCTGCGCGCGTAATCGGCGAAGAAGAGCGCGCCGTTGTACTGCGACGGGAAGGTCCCGCCGTCGTAGAACGCCATCCCGGAGAGCGCCGAGCCGCCCGTGGGGCAGCTCTCGGTCGAGACCTTCGCCGAGTGGTTGTAGGCGTACAGCGGCGCCGTGACCGCGCCCGCACCCGCCGCGTACAGGTTCTCGCAGATGCTCACGTTGAGTCCGTCGTACGCCGACTGCCGGTTGTTGCCCTCGTAGCAGGGCCAGCCGAAGTTCTCGACGGGGGCCGCCGGGCTCGGCAGCCGGTTGATCTCCTCCCAGGTGTTCCAGCCCACGTCGCCCAGGTAGATGTCGGTGGTGCCCGGCCGCATCGTGAAGCGGAACGGGTTGCGCAGGCCGTACGCGATGATCCGCCGCAGGTTCGGGTCGCTGCTCGCCGCGTTCGGGTTGTCCGCCAGCGCGGCGCCGGTGTCGGGGTTCACCCGGATGATCGAGCCGTCGAGCGTCTGCGGGTCGCCACTCGTCCGCGCATCCTGGCTGCGCAGCGCCCCGCCCTCGGCCGCGGGCGGCGAGATCGTCCCGCCGGGCGGGTCGGCGCACGGGTTGACCGGGACGCCCCGCTGCCCGTAGTCCGCCTCGTTGAAGCTGGCGCCGTCGCCCGCCCCGGCGTAGAGGGCGCCGTCGGACCCGAAGGTCACGGTCCCGATCGAGTGGCTCGGGAACTGCTGGCACCAGTCCTCGACGAGGACCTGCTCCGAGCCGCCGCTGAGCTTCGACAGCCGGCCGCTGACCACACAGCCTTCGTCGTTGGCGCCCGGGGGCGTCGGGCAGTCGTCGCCCCAGCGCGGCGCGGTGCCGCCGATCGCCGCGTCGTGCGTGTAGAGGGCGTAGACGAATGGCCGCCCGGTCGTGAACTGGGGGTCGAGCGCGAGGCCGAGCAGGCCGCGGTCCCAGAGGTCCTGCACCTTCGTGGAGAGGTCCGCGTAGGTCGTGGGCGTCGGGTCGTTGACGTCGTCGTAGAGCTTGATGATCCCGTTCTTCTGGGCCACGAACACACGCCCGTCGGGCGCGAAGCGCAGCGCCATCGGCCACTCGAGGCCGGTGATCGCCGTGGTCTGCTGGAACCCGCTCGGGGCGATCGCCGCCGCGGCGGCGAGGTCCACGTCCGGCACGCCCTGGTCGGCGGGGTCGAAGACGTTGTCGGCCGCGCGGGCCCCGGGTGCGAGGAGCAGCGAGACGAGCGCCACGGCCAGGGACAGCAGGATCACGCGCAGGGGAGCGCGCACGACGCGGGCCACGGATCGAAGGTATGCGCGGCCGCTCGGCCGGGCAATCAACTACGGCCGAAATTGGTCCCGGCTGCGGCTAGGCGCCGGTGTTGCCGGACCAGACCCAGGAGCCCTGGCGGCGGGCCGGGCAGTCGTCGAGATAGGCCGTGGGCAGCTCGAACGTGTTGTTCGTGACGGTCCAGTTCGTGAGGTAGCCCTTCGGCTCCGTCGAGTTCCCGCAGGACGGGAACACCGGGCTCTGGCCCGTGTAGGCGACCATGACGGTGTAGTAGCCGGGGGCACCGAGGTTGTAGCTCCGGCCGAAGAGGTTGTTGTGGAGCGTCACGCCGCCGTAGGCAGCCGGCAGCGGGGTCCACCAGAAGCCGTAGGTGAAGAAGACGTCGAAGACCCCGCAGTTCCGGAACTCGGAGTTCTTGATCGTCAGGCCGGGCGTGACGATCGCGTAGAGGCACTCGAGATGGACTCCCGGGGTCTCGATTCGCACGTCGTGGATCTCGACGTTGTCGAACGTGAAGTTGGCCCCGGAGACGAGCGCTCCCTTCTCGTCGATCACGTTCCCGATGCGCCCGTTCCTGAAGGTCGAGTTGTCCCCGCTGTTGTGGAACGTCAGCGCGGTGGCGAAGGCGCCGTCGACCTCGATCCCGTCGTAGGTGACGTTGGAGGCGCCGTTGTCGAGCTGGCGGAGCTTCGCCCCGGGATCCCCCTTGAAGGTGACCGCCTTCGTGCCCCCGGGCACGGTTTGCGACGGGTAGGTGCCCGCTCCCACGCCGACGACCTCGCCGGAGGACGCCGCGGCGTACCCGCGCGCGAGCGAGCGGCACGGCGCGGCCTGCGTGCACGGGTTCGAGTCGCTGCCGCCCGGTGCGACGAACACGTCGGCGGGGCCGGGCGGAGGCGGCGGGTCCGGCACGTTCACGGTCCAGGTGCGCGCCGCGGGCGTGAGGTCCTCGTTGCCGGCACCGTCGCGCGCCCGGACGTAGAAGGTGTGCGAGGCCTCGCTGAGCCCGGAGTAGCCCTTGGGCGACGTGCAGCCCGCCCAGGCGCCCCCGTCGAGCCTGCACTCGAAGCTCGAGCCGGACTCCGAGGACGCGAACGAGAAGCTGGCCGACGTCGAGCTCGTCGTGCCGCTCGGGCCGGCGGTGATCGACGTGTTCGGCGGGACCAGGTCGGGCAGCGGCGGAAGGTCGATCGTCCAGCCTCGCGACGCGGGCGACGGGTCGGTGTTGCCGGCGGCGTCGCGGGCGCGCACGTAGAACGTGTGACCGCCCTCGGCGAGCGAGGACAGCCCCTTCGGCGACGCGCACGGGTTCCAGACCCCCGCGTCGAGCCGGCACTCGAAGCTCGATCCCGGCTCGGACGACGAGAACGTGAAGCTCGCGCTCGCGACGGCGAGGGTTCCGGACGGCCCGCTCGTGATCGACGTGCTCGGCGGCGTGTCGTCGGGGTCTGGGCCGGGCTCGTCCGGTGGATCGGACGGCGGTGACGTAGGAGGCGGTGAGGACTCGGGTGTCGGCGCCGGCACGTCGTCGCCCGGGCCGCCCTTCGGGTCGAGCCCGAACAGCACCTCCGCCCCGTCCCCGAGGCCGTCACCGTCGCTGTCGGCCCGGCGTGGCGATGTCTTCGACTGCTTGACCTCGAAGCGGTCCGACAGGCCGTCGCGGTCAGTGTCCGCGCGGTGCGGCGAGCTCTTCGAGCGCTTGATCTCGTAGCCGTCCGACAGGCCGTCGCGGTCGGTGTCCCTGCGGCGCGGGCTCGTGTGCGCGGCGCGCACCTCGTACCTGTCGCGCAGGCCGTCGCCGTCCGTGTCCTTCTTGCGCGGGCTGGTGTGCGACTTGCGCTTCTCGAAGCGGTCGGAGAGGCCGTCGCGGTCCGAGTCCCTGGCATTGGCGACGGCGACCGGCGCGAGGGCCAGCAGGGCGACGAGCGCGGTCATCCCACGGAGACACATGGCGGCATGGGCGCGGCTCTGCGAGCGTCCATGCCCGCGCATCGAGGCAGTGCGCCGGGCGCGAGTATCGCCCATCGGGGCTCTGACCGGCCTCCCGGTGCGGCGCGCGGCGGCACGGATGCGCGCGGGTGAGGCGTCGTCGCGGCAGAACGACGTCATCCGCCGGCCCCATCGGCGCCGGGCCCGGCGGCCGCGAGGCCGCCCTCGCCCACCTCGACGGGTGTACTACCCGAATCGCAGCTCGACGCGCCGCAGTGTGGGCGTCAGCGTCCCAGCGCTCGTCATCCGCGCCCTGTACTGGACATAGCGGGCCGGCGGGCTCGCGACCGACCCGCCGGTCCCGAGCGGCTGCCACGCCGACCAGGCGCCGTCCGGCGCCGGTGTCGGGCCGCTGCGGGTGTCGAACGCGAGGCTCGTGCCGGAGGGCACGGTGCTCTGGGCGGTGAGCGTCTGCCACGTCGCGGTGCCGGTGCCGCCGTCGAGCACCCGCGAGGTGAAGGTCCCGGACGCCGGATAGCCGCCAAGCCGCAGCCATTCGGCGCGCACGCCGGCCCCGAACGCGCGGAAGTCGCTGATCACGGGCCGCAGGTCGACGCCGATCGCAACCGAGTGAGTCGCCACGAGCGCACCGTCCACGAAGAAGCGCACGGTCGACGTGCTCCATTCGATCCGGAAGCGATGTGGGTCGTGCAGGCGCACGCCCGGCAGCGGGGTGAGCGCCTCCGTGGCGCTGCTCGCGCCGCTCCACGCGTACATCCGGATCGGGTCGCCGGACCCGCCCGTCGTGAACGCCGCCGCCGGGAAGTCGTCCAGGTCGCGCCCGAGCCCGGCGCCCTGGTCGTTCACCGGCTCGAACGCGGCGGTGAACTCGAGCGTCCGCGGGCCGCTGAAGAACGCCGTGGTCCGGGCCGCCGCGCCGTCCACGGTCAGAGCGCCGCCCGCCGTCGCGCCGCCGCCGCCCGCGAACCACGGCACCAGCTGCCAGGCGGCCGGCAGCGCGCCCGCGAACTCCTCGGCCAGCGCGGGCTGCAGCTGCACCTCGCCGTCCGCGCCGTCGAGCGTCCCGCCCGCGTAGGTGCCCGCGCGCGTGCCCGCCGCGAACTCGGCGGTCCTCGAGTCCACGAGCCCGCCCGCCGGCGTCGCGAACGTGGCCGGCGCGGCGGGCGCCGAGGCGGAGTTCCCGAGCGCGTCGGCCGAGGTCACTCGGAAGAAGTACGTGGTGCCCGGCCCGAGCCCGGTGAGCTCCACCTCGTGGCGGGTCACCCGCGCCGGGTCCGTGACCTGGCTGCCGAGCGACGAGGTCCGGCCGTAGTCGACCCGCGAGCCCGCGGGCTCGTCGGTCGTCCAGCGCATGGTCGCATGCCCCTCGCCGTCGGCCGTGGCCGTGACGCCGGAGATGGCCGGGGCGGCCCCGTCGGGGCCGTAGTCCGCCTGGTAGTCGCCGGCGAGGCCCTCGAAGACGAGGTAGTCGACACCCTTGACCGTCCGGGCCTCTCGGCTCACGCGCTGTCCGCCCCGGGTGAGCGCCCGGAGCGGCCCTGCCGGGGAGCTTGCGGGCACCATCGCCTCGAGCCCGCGGGCGCGGCCGTCGCGCACGAGCGTGAAGCTCAGCCGGCCGGCGCTCGTGGACACGCCGGCGAAGGAGGAGCCGTTGCGGCCGTCGAGCCAGTCGAGCATCTGCGCGGCCGACACCACCGGCACGCCACGCTCCTGCGCCGCGGCGACGATGTCGTTGGCGTTCCGCTGGTCGCCCAGGTCCGAGTGCATGTTCATCGTGAAGACGCCGTACCAGGCCTTCGTCCCGAGCGCGTTGTCCAGGAGCGTCTCGGCCTGCTCGGCCACCGGCAGGTCCGACTCGTCGGTGACCTGGGTCATCGCCTGGTACACGTCGATCGTCGTACCGTCGGAGCCCGCGAAGCGCTGCGGGAAGCCCGAGCCGGTCAGGAGCCCTGGCTTGGTCAGCCAGCCCGGCGGGCCGAGGAAGTAGTAGTTCGTGTCGAGCCGTATCCCCTTCGCGCGCTCGGCCTCGGGCTGGCTCGCCCAGTCGCTCCAGACGACGCAGTGGGTGCGGTTCGTGCGCGGGGCGTCCAGCGCAGGGAACTCGGCCGCGAAGTCGGCGAGCTGGTCCGCGAGCGCGTCCGCGAGCGACGCGGGCGTGAAGTCCGTGCAGCCCGTGGCGAGGTGGAGGGCCAGCTCGAAGCCGCTCGCCTCGAACGCGCCGGCCTGCGTGTTCGTGATCGGCGTGTCCGCGTACATGTACGAGGTCGCCCGCACGCACTCCCAATCGGCGACGGAGCAGCCAGGATCGCTCGTCGTCCCGAAGCGCTGGAGATAGGCCGCCGTGCCGCCCGTCGAGTGGTCGTCCCCGGTCATGACGACGGCGGCCCGCTCCCCCCGCGGCAGGTACCAGAAGCGCGGCAGCGGGCTGCGGTCGAGGTTCATGCGCGTGACCAGGTTCGCGAGCAGCCGCTGCTGCTCGTCAGCCTGCGGCACGTCGACCTTGGACGTGTCGATCCAGTCCGGGTAGAAGAGGTCGTGCGGGCGGATCGGGGGCGGCGTGCCGTCGCGCTTCTGGCCGGCCCAGGCCGGGTTTCCCTGGCGCGTGAGCACCACCGAGCGGGCGAGGTCGTAGGTGAAGGCCGCGGTCTGACCCCCGCTCGAGCCGACCGCCCGCAGGGTGACCGCCGGGTTCGTCGTGGCCGCGGACGCGCTCGAGTAGAGCGTGGCGATCGCGGTCGCAGACGTCAGGTCGTAGCGGTCGGCGGTGCCGTGGTACTGCAGCGTCTGGCTCTCGATGCCGGTGCCCGCCGGAGTGCCCGTGTCCACGCGCATGTAGGCGTTCGTGCGGGTCCCGCCGGCGTCGCTCAGCCCGAGCAGCCCGGCCAGCTTCTTGTCGGGGCGCATGGCGATCAGGTTGCCGCCGCCCTGCACCCAGCTCGTGAGAAGCGAGACCTCGGCGTCGCTCAGCGCGCGCGAACCGAGGATCACGACCTCCTTCCCGGTCAGCATCTGGGAGGTGACCGGGCCGGCGGCGAGGCCGAACTCGTTCAGCCCCTCGCCGCGGAGGATCTCGCCGAGGTAACCGGAGAACGGGTCGGCGGGCGCCGTCACCACGAGGATCGGGCCGCCGGGCCCGCCTGTGCCTCCGGCGGTCGTGACCGCCTGGTCTGCGCTGCAGTTCGTCCGCGGCGGCTGCTCCCCGCCGTCACGCGCGCACACCCGCCAGTGGTAGGTGGTGGACGGCGACAGCCCGGTGACGGGCTCCGACACCGGGTGGGCCTGCTGGTCGTCGATGAAGATCGTCCGGTGCGGCGTCTGGCTGCCGTAGGCGGTCGTCGGCCCGTACTCGAACCAGTACTCGGTGTCGCCGGAGAAGCTGCTGTACACGTCGGCGTTGAGGGTCGCCCCGGTCTCGGTCACGCCCGACGGCGGGCGCGGCTCCCCGATGGCGCAGGCCGAGAGCAGCAGCGCCGCGCATGCCAGCGCAGAGGCGAGTGTGCGCCGCGTGTCCAGGGCACGGACCATGCCAGGGCGCCGGCCCGGCTCCGGGCACGTGGCCCTACTTGCTCAGGAAAAAGACGGAAACTGCGCCGGTTCCTTCAAAGGGAACGCCGCAGGCTGCGGGCTCAGGGCGCCGCGCGGTTCATGTCGGCGGCGATCTCGCTCGCCGGCAGGGCGCGGCGGTACACGCGCACGTCGTCGATGCGCCCGTCGAACCACTCGCTCCGGAAGCTGTTGCCGCCGATCCGCAGCGGGCCCGTGCCCGTCGTGAGGCTGCCGCTCGTCGTCCGGGATGCGACCTGCGTGCCGTTCACGTAGAGCCGCAGCGTGTTGGGCGCCCACGTCATCGCCAGGTGCGACCAGGTGTTCAGCGGCAACTGGCCGTTCGGGTTCGTCGACAGGTCGGAGCTCGTGAACACGCGGGCGGCCGGGTCCGCGGTGTTGTTGTTCGCGAACAGCGCGTAGGCGAAGTTCGTGGCGCGCTCCTTCATGACCACCGTGCGCCAGCTGCTGCCGAGGATGTCCGGGCGCACCCAGGCCTCGAGCGTCAGCCCGGCGGTCAGGTTGAAGTCGGTGTCGTTCGGAATCGTCACCCAGTCGTTCGCCCCGTCGAACTGGAGCGCCCGGCCGAAGCGCCCGGAGGTCGTGCGGGTGGCGCCGGAGATCGTCCCGTCGTGGTCACGAACAAGATCCGTGACCGTCGAGCCGCTCGTCTCCTCGAAGCCGAAGGCGGAGATCAGGCCGTCGTTGTCGACGGTGACCGTCACGTTCGCCGAGGTGCGGGTGTTGCCGGCGGTGTCGCGCGCGATGGCGCTGAGCGTGTGGTCCCCGTCGGTGAGCGCCGTGGTGTTCCACGAGTACTGGTATGGGCTGGTCGTGTCGGCCGTGCCCACGTTGGCGCCGTCGACCCGGAACTGGACGTTCTGCACCCCGACCGCGTCCGCGGCGGTCGCGCTGACGGTGGTCGTGCCGGCGACCGTCGCGCCGCCCGCGGGCGAGCTGATCGACACCGTCGGGGCGTTGTTGTCGACCGTCACCGAGATCGATGCCGTCCGGGTGTTGCCGGCGGTGTCGGTCGCGACCGCCGCGACCGTGTGGTTGCCGTCGCTCAGCCAGCTGGTCTCACCGCTCAGGGTGTAGGGCGCGCTCGTGTCCGTCGCGGCCGTGACACCGTCGACCTGGAAGGCGACGCTCTGCACCGCGACGTTGTCGGAGGCCGTGGCCGTGATCGTGGCGGTGCCGGACAGCGTCGCGTTGTTCGCAGGCTGGGTGATCGCGACCGTCGGCTGCGCGTTGTCGACGGTGATCGCCACGTTGGCGGACGTCCGCGTGTTGCCGGCGGCGTCGCGCGCCACCGCGCTCAGCTGGTGGGTGCCGTTCGTGAGCGTGGTCGTGTCGAGCGAAAGGGCGTACGGGCTCGCGGTGTCGGCGGAGCCGACGTTGTTGCCGTCCACGCGGAACTGCACGCTCTGGACGCCCACGTTGTCCGACGCGGTCGCGGTCACGGAGACCGTTCCGCGGACGAGCGCACCCGCCGCCGGACCGCTGATCGACACGTTCGGAGCGGTGTTCTCGACGACGGCGCTCGCCTGCGGCGACGCCGCGCCCGCGTTGCCGGCCCCGTCCGCCGCGATCACGCGGTAGTAGTACGTGCCCGGCGAGCGTCCGGTGTCGGTGTAGCTCGTGCCGGACGCGACCGTCGCGACGCGGTTGGCCGTCGAGGGCGTGAAGCCGGAGCTCGTGGAGCGGTGGACGCGGTACTCCGTGACCCCCACGTTGTCGGTCGCGGCCGCCCAGTTCAGGACGACGGAGCTGCTCTGGCCCGTCGCGCTGAGGGACGCCGGGGCGGCCGGAGCCTGGTTGTCGACGATCACGGCCACCGACGCGGAGGTCGTGGCGTTGCCGGCGGTGTCGACCGCGACGGCGGTGAGCGTGTGGCTGCCGCTCGAGAGCGTCGTCGTGTTGAGGGACGCCGAGTACGGGCTCGAGGTGTCCGCCGAGCCCACGTTGTTGCCGTCGACGCGGAGCTGCACGCTCTGCACCGCCACGTTGTCGGAGGCGGTGGCGGTCAGCGAGACCGTGCCGGCCAGGTGCGCGCCGGCCGCGGGCGCGGTCACGCTCACGGCCGGAGCCGCGTTGTCGACCGTCACGGTCACGGTCGCCGAGGTCGTGGCGTTGCCCGCCGCGTCACGCGCGACCGCGGTGACGGTGTGGCCGCCGTTCGAGAGCGTCGTCGTGTTGAGGGACGCCGAGTACGGGCTCGAGGTGTCCGCCGAGCCCACGTCGCTGCCGTCCACGCGGAACTGGACGCTCTGGACGCCCACGTTGTCGGAGGCGTTCGCGGTCAGCGTCACGGTGCCGCGCAGCAGCGCGTTGGCCGTCGGCGCCGTGACCGACACGGTCGGCGGCGTGGCGTCGGAATTGATCGTGACGTTCGCCTGGTTGGACGGCTGGCTCGCGTTTCCGGCAGCATCCGCCGCGATCACGCGGTAGTAGTACGTGCCGTTCGCGAGGCTGGGGTCCGTGTGGGTCGTGCCGCTCGCCACCGTGGCCACTCGGTTGGCGGCCGACGGCGTGAAGTTCGCGGTCGTCGAGCGATGGATCCGGTACTCGGTCACGCCCTCCGCATCTGTCGAGGCCGTCCAGTCGAGCTTCGCGTTGCCGCCCGCCTGAGCTGTCGCGGTCAGTCCGCCGGGGGCGGTCGGCGCGATCGTGTCGGCGGCCTTCTCGACCTTGACGATCTTGCCGACGGAGGGCACGCCGGCGGAGTCGACGAGGAAGACCATGTAGTAGCCGGGTGGAGCGACGTTGGCGTTCGCCGGCCCGTCCACCCGCACGCCGCCGGCCTGCGTCTGCTTCGCGAGCGGGATGAAGCGCTGGTCCATGTCGATGTTGTGCGTCACGGAGCCCATTCGGACGAGCGACACGGACGCGATGCGCGCGGCATCCGGGGTGTCGACGGTGAACTGGGTGCCGTAGTTGAGCGCGGACGGGGCGGCGCTGATCGTCGGCCGCGGGCCCTTGAAGAGGTACGGCGGCGAGTAGATCTCAGAGGACTTCTCGTTCTTGGCGTTGCCGAATGCGCCGCCGCCCGCGAGCAGCACGCGGCCGTCCGGCAGCAGCAGGGCGCTCGAGTGGTAGAGCCGCGGCCGGCGGTGGAAGGCGGTGGGCGTCCAGGTGTCGCTGTCCGGATCCCAGATCTCGGTCCCGAGCACGCCCTTCGTCTCGTCCACGCCGTCGGTGCCGTTCTCGCCGCCCGTGGCCAGCACCTTGCCGTCGGGGAGGACGGTGAGCGTGTGGTACGCGCGCTTGTAGTTCATGGGCGCGACCTCGTGCCAGGCCGGGTTGGCGGCGGTCATGTCGATCGCGGCGGCCCTGTTCGTCACGGCCCGGCCGGGGAACTCCGGATCGGACCAGGTGCCCGACTTCATGATCTTCCCCGGGCGGTACATGACGGCGCTCTGGCCGTCGACGGGGCTCGTGCCGACGGTCGTCCACTGCTTCGTGTCGAGGTCGAATGTGCGCGTGGTCGTGTCGGGGCCCGCGTCGAAGAGCTTGCCGTTCGGCAGGACGAAGATGAACGGGTAGAGCGGGATGCGGCGCGATGCCTCCGGCAGGTCGGTCCAGCTGTCCGCCTTCGGGTCGTAGATCGACGGGAGGGTGTTCGATGCGTCCGTCAGCGGCACGCTCTGGCCTGGCTCCTTCAGGGTCACGCCGTCGCCGGAGATCACGAACACGCGGCCGTCGGGGAGCACCGTCGTCGTCGGGTACCAGCGCGCCACGCTCATGTCGGCGCCGCGCTGCCAGGTACCCGTCTGCGGGTTGTAGAGGTTCGTGTCCTTCGTGCCCTCGTAGGCGTTGATGTGCCCGCCGAAGACCGCGAGGCGCCCGTCGCCGATCGTCACCTGGCCGGCGCAGAAGAGGTTGCGCCCCGTCGGGATGCCGAGGAACGTGTCGGTCGCCGGGTTCCAGAGCTTCTCCGAGTCGAGCGCCGCCTCGAAGCCGTCCCAGGACGCGACCTGGCCGTTCGAGGTCAGGGCCATGTGCACGGGCACGATCGGCCACGCCCGCGGCGCGGAGAAGCTGCCGATCGCGTCGGGGCCGGGGTCGGCCGGCGGTGCGGGGGTCCCCGGCACGACCGGCGCGCCCATGTCGGCGCCGATCTCCGCTCCGCTCAGGGCGCGGTTGTAGATGCGGACCTCGTCGATCAGGCCGTCGAAGTGCTCGCCCCAGACGTAGTTGCCGCCGAAGCTGAGCGGGCCGCCGAAGCTGCCGTCCAGGGCCTCGGGGAGCGTGCGCGTCCCGACCTCGGCGCCGTTCACGAACAGCCGCAGGATGTTGTTGTCGTACGTCGCCGCGAGGTGCGACCACTTGCCCGGGTCGAGATCGCCGGCGCCGCGCGCGCCCGGGTCGCCGCCGAGGTTCACGCTCGGCACGTCGGTGTCGCTGCTGGAGTAGAGCGCGTAGTCCACGCCCTGCGCCGACTCCTTGAAGATCACGGTGCGCCAGTCGGTGGCCGAGCGCGGCTTGACCCATGCCTCGAGCGTCATCCCGGTCGCGAGGTCGAGTGGCGCGTTGTCCGGCACGGTCGCCTTGTCGTCCTCGCCGTCGAAGCTCAGGGCGCGGCCGAAGCGACCGAGGTTCGCGCGCGTGGCGGTTCCGATGCCGCCGTCGCTGTTGCCGCTCTCGTCGGCGATCGCGGTGCCGGTCGCCTCCTCGAAGCCGTACGAGGCGACCGGGTGCGAGGCCCCGCTGCCGATCGTCTGGCTGCCACGCACGGTCGCGCTCGAGCCGCCGCTGCCGTCGAGCGCCTTGACGTCGACCGCGACCGTGTCGCCCGCGTCGCCGTTGCCGGCCTCGGACAGGTCGAGCGTGCGCCCGGTCGCGCCGCCGATCGCGGTTCCGTTGCGGAACCACTGGTACGTGTAGGTGACGGCGTCGCTGTCGGCGTCCGCGAAGCCGGCCGGTGCGGCCGACGCGATGTCGTCGCTGGACGGGCTGCTCGGCTTGACCGCCACCGACCCGGCCACGGGAGCGGTGTTCGCCACGGTGGCGGTGGCCACCGCCGCGTCGCTCGTGCGTCCGCCCGGATCCGAGGCGGTCACCTCGAGCCGGATCACGTCACCGCGGTCGCCGTTGCCCGCCTGCGCGAGGTCGAGCGTCGCGGCGGTGGCGCCGGCGATGACGGTGCCGTTGCGGAGCCACCGGTAGCCGTAGCTGAGGATGTCGCCGTCGGGATCGCGGAAGCCGCTCTGGGCCGCCGTCAGCACGTCGCTCGTCTTCGGCGCTGCGGGCGTGATGGTGGCCGTGCCCTCAACCGGTGTCGCGTTCGTGCCGGTCACGGCCTGGCTGCCGCGAGCCGCCGGGCTCGTTCCGCCGTTCCCGTCGACCGCGGTCACGTCCACCGCGACCGTGTCGCCGTTGTCGCCGTTGCCGGCCTGCGCGAGGTCGAGGCTCGCCGCGGTCGCGCCGCTGATGGGCGTCCCGTTGCGGAGCCACTGATAGCGGAAGCTGAGCTGGTCGCCGTCGGCGTCGGCGAAACCGCTCGGGACCGCCTTGACGACGTCGTTTGTGGCCGGCGCGGTCGGCTTGACCGTCACGCTGCCCGCCGTCGGCGCGGTGTTCGCGACGGTCACGTCCGCGAACGCGGGGTCGCTCGCCGCACCCCTGCCGTCCGTCGCGTACACCTCGGCGCGAAGCTCGTCGCCATGGTCGCCGTTGCCCGCCAGCGAGAGGTTGAGCGAGGCGGTGGTGGCGCCGGGGATGGGTGCTCCGTTCTTGAGCCAGCGGTAGTGGTAGGTCAGCGGGTCCCCGTCGGGGTCGCTGAAGCCGGACGGGGTGGCCGTCACCGTCTGGCCGCTGGTCGGAGAGGCGGGCGCGACCGTCACGGTGCCGGGCACCGGCGCTCGGTCGGTGCCCGCGCCGAAGCCAATCTGGACGCGCTCGAGCGTCGGCGTCGCGACTCCCGTGGCCGAGGCCAAGCGGGCGCGGTACTGGATGTAGCGGGCCGCCGGGCTCGCGATCGCGCCGCCGGCGCCGACCGGCTGCCAGGCAGACCAGCTGGCGTCGGGCTCGCGCGTGCCGCCGGTGCGCGTGTCGAAGGCGATCTGGGTGCCGCTCGGGAGGTCCGTCTGCGCGGTGAGCGAGCTCCACTGGGAGGCGCCCGGGCCCGAGTCGAGGGTCCGCGACGTGAACGTGCCGGTGCCGGGGTAGCCGCCCTGGCGCAGCCAGTGGACCTGGACGCCGGCGCCGAAGAGGCCGTAGTCGCTGGCGGCGGGCCGCATCAGCCGCGTGATCGCGACCGGGTGGGTCGCCACGAGATCACCGTCGACGAAGAAGCGGACGTCGGCCGCGTTCCACTCGATCCGGAAGCGGTGCGGAGCATTGAGGGTGACGGCCGGCAGTGGGGTCGCCTGCTCGGTGCCGGGGTCGCCCGCGCTCTGCGCGTACATCTGGAAGGCCGACCCGCTCGGGCCGGTTCCGAAGACCGCGAAGGGGACGTCGCTGAGGTCGTTGCCGAACCCGACCGCCTGGTCGTTCACCGGCCTGAAGGTGGCGCTGAACTCGATGACGCGCGGGCCCTCATGGAGGCTGGGCGCGTACGCGGAGGCGCCGTTCGCGACGAGCGAGCCGCCGCTCGTGACGGCGGAGCCGCCCGGGCCCCAGGACAGGACGTTCCACCCGGCGGGCAGCGAGCCGCCCTCGAACTCCTCGCCGGTCTCCGGCTGGAGCTGAACCTCGCCGTCCGCGTCCGCCGCGGTCTGCCCGGCATAGGTCGCGGACTGGGCG
Source organism: Thermoleophilaceae bacterium (assembly GCA_016929195.1). Lineage (GTDB taxonomy): Bacteria > Actinomycetota > Thermoleophilia > Solirubrobacterales > Thermoleophilaceae > JACVRW01. The sequence continues at coordinate 60,019 of JAFGJG010000074.1, read as the reverse complement.
CCGGAGCGGAACTCTGAGGCCAGGTCGTCCACGAGCGCGCCCGGCGGAGTCGCGAAGGACGCGGGGCTCCCGGCGGGCGAGCCGGCCGAGTTGCCGGCCGCGTCCACGGAGGTGACGCGGTACCGGTAGGTCGTGTTCGGGCTCAGGCCCGTGAGCTCGACGCTGTGCTTCGTGACCCGGGCGGTGTCGTCCACGCGAGTGCCGAGCGAGGTCGTGCGACCGTAGTCCACGCGCGAGCTCGCCGGCTCGTCCGTCTCCCAGGTGACCGTCGCGTGGCCGCCTGCGTCAGCGGTCGCGGCGACCTGCGCGATGGCCGGTGCCGAGGCGTCGTTCGCGTAGGTGGCGGTGTAGTCGCCCGAGGCCGCCTTGAAGGCGTAGTACTCGACGCCCTTCACCGTCCGCTTCTCGTGCGCGACCGGCTGGCCGGCGCGCGTGAGGCCCGAGAGCGGGCCGGATGCGGACTGCGCCGGGAGCATCGCCTCGATGCCGCGCGCCTTGGGGTTCGTGACCACGGAGAAGGTCAGGCGGCCGCCGCTGTAGGCCACGTCGTCGAACGAGGAGGCGTTGCGGCCGTCGAGCCAGTCGAGCATCTGTGCGGAGGACACGATCGGGACGCCGCGGTCCTGCGCGGACGCCACGATGTCGTTGAGGTTCGCGTGGTCGCCGTGGTCCGAGTGGTTCAGGACCGTGATGACGCCGTAGAACGCCTTCGACCCGAGCGCGTTGTCGAGCAGCGTGTCGACCTGGCGCGGCATCGGCATCTCGGACTCGTCCGTCACCTGCGTCATCGCCTGGTAGACGTCGATCAGCGAGCCGTCGGCGTCAGCGAAGCGCTGCGGGAAGCCCGAGCCCGTCAGGAGGCCCGGGCCCGTCAGCCAGCCGGGCGGGCCGTTGTAGTAGTAGTTGGTGTCGAAGCGGATGCCGTGGGCCTTCTCGAGCTTCGGCTCCGTCGCCCAGTCGCTCCAGACGATGCAGTGCGTGCGGTTGGTCACCGGCTTGTTCGCGTTCGGCCACGCGGCCTCGAAGCGCGCGAGCTGAGTGGAGAGGTCGTCCTCGAGCGACGCGGGCGTGAAGTCCTGGCAGCCCGATCCCGTCACCAGGTGGAGCGCCACCTCGAAGCCGTCCGCCTCGTAGCCCGCCACCTGCGTGTCCGTCATCGGCGTGTCCGGGTAGACGTACGAGGTCCCGCGCACGCACTCCCAGTCGGCCACCGAGCAGCCGGCCGGGCTCGAGCTCTTCATGCGGTCGAAGAAGGCCGGCGTGCCGCCGCGGGCGTGGTCGTCGCCGGTCTCGACGACGGTCGCCTTCTCGCCGCGCGGCAGGTACCAGAAGCGCGGGAGCGGCGCCTTGTCGCGGTTCAGCTCCGTGATCAGGTTCGCCAGCAGGCGCTGCTGCTCGTCGGCCTGCGGCACGTCGATCTTGCTCATGTCGACCCAGTCGGGGTAGAACAGGTCGTTCGCCCGGATGCCGTTGGGGGTGCCGTCGCGCTTCTGGCCCGCCCAGGCCGGGTTGCCCTGGCGCGTCTGGACGACCGAGCGCGCGAGGTCGTACGTGAAGGCCGCGGCCTGCCCGCCGCCGGTCCCCACGTCGCGCAGCGTCACCGCCGGATCGGAGGTGGCGGTCGCGGCGTCCGAGTAGAGCGTCGCCACCGCCGAGGCGCCGCTCAGGCCGTAGCGGTCGGCGGTTCCGTGGAACTGCATCGTCTCGCCGAAGATGCCCGCGCCCGCCGCGGTGCCCTGGTCCACCCTCAGGTACTGGTTCGCGCGCGTGCCGCCCGCGTCGGTCAGCCCGAGCAGACCGGCCAGCTTCTTGTCCGGGCGCATCGCGATCAGGTTGCCGCCGCCCTGCACCCAGCTCGTGAGCACCGCGACCTCGGCGTCCGTGGCGGCGCCCTGGGCCAGGATCACCGTGTCGTGACCGGCCAGCTTGGCGGCGGTCACGGGCCCGTCGTCCACCGAGAACTCGTTGAGGCCCTCGGCGCGCAGGATCTCGGCGTAGTAGCGGCCGAACGGGTCACCGGCGTCGGTGATCACCTGGATGGGGCCGCCCGGGCCCACGCCGGGCGACTGCGCCTCGGTCGTGAACGTCCAGGTCCTGTCGGCAGTCAGCCCGTTGCCGACCGCGTCGGTCACGCCGGTCGGCCCGCCCTGGATCCGGACGAGATAGGTCTCCGAGTTGGCCAGCGCCGACTGCGGCTTCAGCTTCGCCGTGCGCGACTGGGCGTCGTACGACACGTCCGCCGGCACCAGGTTCCCGTTCTCGTCGCGCAGCGTGAAGGTGGACCCGGAGACCGAGGCCGCGGCGAGCTGCTCGTCGAACGTGGCGCTCACCTCGATGGTCGCCGACACGTCGGTGGCGCCGGACGCCGGCGTCTGGCCGGTCACCACCGGGCCGCGCGTGTCCGGCGGGATCGTGCGGTCGAAGCTCGCGTCGACCCAGTAGCTCGTCGCGTTGAAGCTCTGGTCGGGGAACCCGCTGGCTCCGTAGCGGAAGACGCCGTTGCCGTCCGCAGGCGTCGATGCCGGCGCGTGGAGCGGCGCGCGGTCCACGCCCTGGTTGAAGAAGCCCGGGCTGAACGCGTAGCGGCCCGCGCTCGCGTAGTACGAGGTGACGTAGGTCGTGTCCTTCGTGACGGCTACCGGATTCGGCAGGTCCACCTGCTGCCACCCCGAGGCCGTCTCGTTCGTGTAGGTCGCCGACGCCAGCAGCTGGCCGGTCGCCGACCACAGGTGGCCGACGTGCGTGCCCGTGTTGTTCGCCTGCTTGTAGAAGCGCAGCGCCGTGATGTAGCCGTCCTCGTCCGAGCGGAACTTCATCCCGACCTCGACCGGCTGGTCGCTCACGGCGTCGCCGGTGGGCGCGTCGCCGGCTCCGAACACCGTGCACGGGCAGGCCGAGGCGGTGCTGAAGGTCCAGGACCGCTCCGCCGCCAGGGGGTTGCCGGCGAGGTCGGTGACTCCGGCCGTGCCCGACTTGAGCGTCGCCGTGTACGTCTTGCCGAGAGCAAGGCTCGACTGCGGGTCGAGGGTCACGCGCTTGTTCGCCGCGTCCCACGTCACGTTCGCGACGACGGTCGCCCCGGTGTCGTCCGTGAGGGTGAACGCACCGGCGTTCACCGTCGTCGGCTCCAGCGCCTCGTCGAAGTCCGCCGTCACGCTGGCCGAGGGCGGGACCCCGGTCGCGCCCTGCGCCGGGGTCGTCGATGTGACGAGCGGCGCGCGCGTGTCGACCGGGCTCGCCTGCTCGAAGGTGACGTCGACCCAGTAGTTGGTCGCGTTCCACGTCTGGTCGGGGAAGCCGCTTGCTCCGTAGCGATACACGCCGTTGCCGCCGGCGAGCGCGTCCGCGGGCGCATGCAGGGGGGCCCGGTCGATGCCGCTCACGAAGTACGTCGGGTTGAAGCCGAACCGGCCCTGGCTCGAGTGGTAGGACGTGATGTAGGTGGCGTCCCTCTGGATCGCGACCGGGACCGGCAGCGTTGCCTCCTGCCAGCCGGTGGCGGTCTCGTTCGTGAAGGTCACCTCGGCGAGCTGCTGCCCGGCGCTCGTCCACAGGTGCCCGACGTGCGTGCCGGTGTTGTTGGCCTGCTTGTAGAAGCGCAGCGCGGTGACAAAGCCGTCCTCGTCGGAGCGGAACTTCATGCCGACCTCGATCGGCGCGTCCTCCAGGGCGTCCCCGAGCGGGGCGTCCGCCGGCCCGAAGACGTTGCACGGGCAGACTGCCGACTGGGCGCGCGCGGCCCCGGGCGCGGCGAGCGCCAGTATCAGGGCAGCAAGAAGGAAGAGCGGGCGGGCGGCACGCATCGCGCTTCCGACGCTAAGACAGGGCTCTCGGGCGCGCACGTATATCCAACGAATTCAGGCCTTAGGAACGTGCGCGGCAGGACCTTCGGCTAGGTACGGGACCTGCCGGGCAGCGCCACGGGCACGCGCGGCCACGCCAGCCGGCCGGCCGCGGCGGCCACGCGCTCCACCCCCAGGCCGAGCCCGAAGGCGGCCATCGGCACGCACACCAGGTCCAGCCTGAAGGCGCTGAAGATCGGCACCACGAGCACCGAGAGGGCGCCGGCCACGGCGGCTGCCCGTAGGAACGTGAGCCACTGCCGAGAGCGCTCGGAGCGGCCGAGCGCGAACAGCAGCACGAGGCCCACGATCAGGTATCCGGCCGAGTACCAGGCCCCGTCGCGGACGTAGCCGCCGTCCGCCTGGAGCAGGTCCACCACGGCGCCCGGCCAGCGCTCGGCGACGAAGCCCCACGACGGGTCGCGGACCGGCTGGATGCCGTCGTTCAGCATCATCGCCATGAGCTCCTTCATCGGCGCGGAGAAGGCGAGCGTCACCGGGATCGCCGCGGCGATCCCGGAGCCGAGCAGGTAGGCGCTTAGCCTAGACCTGTACCTGAGGGTTAGAAATGCCGCCCCGGCTATGGGGATCCACATGCTGTCCCGCGTGAGCGAGAGGACGAAGATCGACGCCACCCACGGCACGAGCCAGCGCGGTCCGCGGTCCAGGACGAGAAGCCCGGAGGCGAGCGCAGCCGTCTCGAGGGCGAGCCCCCAGCTGTCGGTCAGCGGATAGGCGGAATGGTCCGTGAGCGCCGGCAGGAGCAGCGTCGCCAGCGTGACCGCCGCGGCTATGGGCAGCCTGAAGCGGAGCAGCAGCAGCCCGAAGATGGCGAGCACGGCGGCCACGTAGCCCGCGACCGAGAGGTCGAGGAGGGCGCGGTCGCCCGCCAGCGGGTCGAGGGCGGCGGCCGCGGCGGGCAGCGCCACCCTGCGCTCGTAGAACTGGGTGTTGTAGCGGACCCAGTCCATGTCGCCGGAGCGGGCGGGATCGCGCCGGCGGAGCTCCGCGCCCAGCGGGCCCCCGAAGGTCTCGCGGAGCGCCGCCTCGCTGCTCTCCCCGCGCAGCTCGAGGGAGCGCGCCTGGTAGAAGAGCCCGTCGGGCGGCCACCGCACCGGATCGCCGAGCGATCCCGCCATCGAGAGCAGCGCCGCGCCCGCCAGCGCGACGGCCACGAGCAGCGTCAGGGCGGACTTCCGCATACCACGATCTTCGCGGCGAGCGGCCGGGCTGCAACCCCCCGGAAGGCTAGCCTCGGGGCCCTCCCCGTGGGCTAGCTTCGAGGGGTGGCGGTGAACGTCGACGCGGTCATCGTGAGCTACCGGAGCGCGGCGACGCTGCGCGGATGCGTCGCGCCGCTGGCGGCGCTGCCGGACGTCCGGGTGACCGTCGTGGACAACGCCTCGCCGGATCGCTCCCTCGACGCGGTCGCCGGCCTCGACGTGGACACCGTCCGGTCGCCCCGCAACGGAGGCTTCTCCTACGGCTGCAACCTCGGCGCCGCGCGTGGCGACGCGCCCTACCTGCTCTTCATGAACCCCGACGCGCGGATCGACGCCGAGTCGCTCGCGGCGCTCGTGCGCGTGCTCGAGTCGGTTCCCGCGGCCGGGCTCGCCGCCCCACGGCTCGTGGACGAGGACGGCTCGCTCGCCTGGAGCCTGCGCCGCTTCCCGCGGCAGCGCTCCACGTTCGCGCAGGCGCTCTTCCTTCACCGGCTGCGGCCGCGCGCGGCATGGAGCGACGAGCTCGTGCGCGACCCCGCCGCGTACGGGCGGGCGGGCGCCCCCGACTGGGTGTCCGGCGCCTGCATGCTCGTCAGGCGCAGCGCCTTCGAGACGGTCGGCGGCTTCGACGAGGACTTCTTCCTGTATTGCGAGGACACCGACCTCTGTCGCCGGCTGTGGTCGGCGGGGCACGCCGTCCGCTTCGAGCCCGCCGCGGTGGCGCGTCACGTGGGCGGCGCGTCCTCGGGCGCCGGCGAGACGCAGGCGATCGCCGCGCGGAGCCGCGTGCTGTACGCGCGCAAGCACATGGGGCCGCTCGGGGCGCGCGTGCAGGCGCTGGGCGTGGCGCTCGGCGAGGCCACCCACGCGGCCGCGACCTTCCCCCGCCCCGCCTCACGGCGCGGGCACCTCGCGGCTCTGCGGGCCGCTAGTCGCCCAGGGCGCGCAGCAAGCGCTGCGCCACGGCCGTCCAGGTGAAGTCCACGGCCCGCCGCTTCGCGGCGGCGCCGAGCCGGGCCGCCGTCACGGGGTCGGACAGCCGCCGCATCGCGGCCAGCAGCGAGTCGTCGTCGCGCGGGTCCACCATCAGGCCCTCGCGCCCGATCAGGTAGCCCGACCCGCCGGCCGTGGTGCCGATGCTCGGCACTCCGGCGGCCACGGCCTCGACGTACGAGATCGCGCCGGCCTCCGAGTAGGAGGGCATCACGAAGCAGGTGGCCGAGCCGAACAGGCGATCGAGCCGGGCGCGCTCCTCGGCCACGTTGAGGTGGAGCACCCCGTGACCGGTCACCCCCGGCTGGTCCAGGCGCGGGTGGCGCCCGACGACGTCGAGGAGGGCAGAGGGCAGCTCCTCGCGCAGTCGCTCGAACGCGCGCAGCACCCCCGCGCCGTTCTTGCGCGCCCAGTCCATGCCGACGAACAGGAACCGCGGCCGCGACCAGTCGCGATCGCCGCCGCCCGCGTCGTGGTTGAAGCCGACGCCGACGACGTGGACCTTGCCCGGGGCGATCCCGTAGTCGCGGATCACCGACTCGGCCGCCCAGGGAGTCGTGAGACAGCACGCCACGGCCTGGGCGTAGGCACGGCGCTGGCGCTCCATGCGCGACACGAACTCGGCGGCCGAGAGGTCCTCCCAGCCCACGTAGGAGTGGTCGCGCGTCTGCGCGACCGTCATGTCCTCGAAGGTGGCGATCGGGACCCGCGTGTCGAGCGTGTAGCCCGTGCCGATCTGGACGATCGCGTCGAGCGGGCCCGCCTGACGCAGCCGCCAGGGGGCGGCCCACGAGTTCACGGCCGCGAGCTGCGGCGACGCCCAGGCAGCGGCGCGGCTGCGCTGGATCGCCCCGACCACGTCGCGGCTCGGCCGCAGATGTGCGGCGGCGACGGCGTTGAAAGCGGCGGCGCGCAGGACCGCGGGCGGCTCCACGCGGATCGGGACCGGCTCCACGCCCGCGCCCTCGAGCCCGCGCATGATTCCCCAGGGGGTGCCGGACCAGGTGGCCGGCTGGCTCGGATCGCCCGGAAAGGCGACTCCGATCCTCCGGTGCCCGGCCGCGCCGGTCATTTCCCCGGCTGCCGCGTGAGCACGGCGGTGAAGCCGAGCATGATGAAGGCGATGAACGTCACCTGGATGAAGGCGAACGCGTCGAAGGTCAGCATGCCGACCGCGAACGCCGCCAGAGCCGCGGCGAGCGCAGTGGCGAGCCACCCGTCCGGGCCGGGGTCGGAGCGGGCCCGCTGCGCCAGGCGGCGCACGGCCCGGCAGAAGAGCCAGACCAGCCCGAGCACGCCCACCGCGCCGATCTCGAGGAGCGTGGTCAGCCACTGGTTGTCGAGGATCTGCACGTCCGAGGCCACGACCGTGCCGCCGGAGCCCACGTCGCCGGGGCCGAGTGAGGTGGACACGACGCGGGTCCCGAAGCCCTGTCCGAGCAGCGGCTTCTGGGACCACTCGCTGAGACTCGGCCCGAGGTCGGCGATCCGCCCGCTGCCCGACCCCAGCTCCTGTGACTGCTCGCGGACGAGGTAGCTCGGCTGGAGGATCGCCCTGAAGGTCCCGAGCGTTCCCGGCATGACGATCTGGATCACGATCGCGAGCGGGATCAGCATCGGCAGCAGCCGCATCGTCTCCTGGCGCTTGATCCAGAGGAACGTGAGCAGCAGGACCACGAGCATGATCGCCGCGGTCCGCGAACCGGAGGCGAACGCGCCCAGCGTCAGGAGAGCGCCGCAGACGAGCCACACGACGTGGTCGTCACGCCGGTACAGGTAGACCGTCAGGGGGATCAGCATCGCGAGCGCTGCGCCGAGCGCGATCGGGTGCTGCGCCGACCCGAGCGCCCTGAAACCGGTCCCGCGGGCGATGTGCTCGCCGAAGTCCACGTAGTTGAGGAACGGGATCACGTGGTGGAGCCCGTTGAAGAAGTTGGTCCCGGTCCGCCACTCGATCAGGGAGAGCACCGCGAGGACCGTCCCGCCGGCCACGAGCAGGCGGATCATGCGCTCGAGCTTGGGGCCGCGCTCCATCACGCTCGCCACGAAGTAGACGATGAGGAAGAACGTCAGGAAGAACGTGACCTGCTTCACGACCAGCCCGCTCACCGCGTTCACGCGCGAGATGTTGAGGGCGAGCGAGCCGAGGATCCCCACGATCACGACGAGCGCCGGCAGCTCGAATCCCGTGGCTCGCCAGCGGACCGCCGGGTCGGCACAGACGGCGAAGAGCCAGCCGACGAGTATCACCCCGAGCAGGAGCCGGTAGGGCTCGAGCTCGAACGGCAGCCCGCCGCCCACGGTGTAGCGCCGGATCGGGATGAAGAGGATGACCACGAGGGTCAGCCCGAGGAGCGTCGGCCAGGCGAGCAGCGTCCGCTGCCAGGCCACCAGGGCCAGCGGCAGGACGACCGCCGCGAGGATCGGATTGGCCTGGACCCGCAGCACCGCCGCGGCGAGCACCACCGCCAGGGCGATGCCGACGACGATCCAGAGTGTCCGCTCGGCTTCCGCCCGCCCCGGTCCGGGGAGAACGGCTGCCCGGGAGGTCACCGTGCCTGGCGCCTGCCCGAGAGCCAGCCCATGGTGTCCGGCGCGGGCCCGTGGGCGTGCATCGGCTCGGGAGCAGGGACCGGCTCCGGGTCGCTGGTCCACGGCACCACGACGCCCTCGACCTCCTGCATGTCCTCGCGCCCGTCGCGCAGCGCGGCCAGCAGGTGCGCGAGCGCGACGGCGCCGAGCGCGCACAGCAGGAAGGCGAGGATGGAGGCCGTGTGCGAGCGACCGGCGGTCTTCACCGGGTCCGCCGGTGCGTTGATCTGGTCGATGCGAATGCGCTGGCCGGCGGGAATCGCGTTGCGCGACTGCTCGTCGCGCACGACGTTCTGAAGCGCGTCGACGGTGTGCTCGTTGAGAGCGCGCGCGGCCGGGCCGCTGCCGGCCTCGGTCGTCAGCTTGACCACGGGAAGCTGCGTGCTCGCGTTGCCCTCGAGCGCGATGGCCTCGATCTGCGCGGGCTTGGGCTTCTCGGGCAGCTGGCGGCGCACGCGGTCGCCGGTGGCGAGCTGCGCGTAGAGGCTGGCCAGCGCCGACAGCCGGTCCGGGTCCGCGAACTCGAGGTCGCCGGTGTCACCGGAGGGTGCGGCCGCGTCGGGCGCGCCGGCGAGCGTCCGGAACTCCGGGCCGCCGGCCTGCGTGATCAGGAGCGAGGACTCGCTGGTCCAGGTCTCCGAGCCGCGCGGCGAGAACGAGGGAACCTGGAAGGCCGCGAGGACGGCGAGGAGGACGCCAAGGGCGAGCCCGGCGGCGAGAACCGCCCGGAAGCGCCAGAGAACAGCAGCGTGCTGCGCGAGATCCATTCCTCGGAGCGTAGGCGGGCGGGAGCGGCCGGTCCCTACCCCACCTGCCTGACCCTGCCTATCCCAACGTTCAGGTCTCTCGGGCGAGCACGAAGATGTGCCCGTTCAGCTCGCCGCGCGAAAAGGCGCCGCAGCGGCGCATGTCCTCGACCGCCTCGCCGGCGGGCACGGACAGGAGCTCCGGGTGCAGCTCCCCCACCACCAGGGCGGTCCGCGCGAGCGCGGGGCTCCGCGAGAGCGCCTCGTGCTCGTGGCCCTCGATGTCGACCTTGAGCAGGTCGACGTGATCGATCCCGGCGCGCGCGAGGATCGTCTCGAGCGACAGCCCGGCCACGCGCGGGCCTTCGCCCGCGCCCACCCGCGTGCCCCAGCTCGACCCGCGCTCGCGCTGAAGCGAGACCGGCCCGTCGGCCGCGGTCACCGCGGCGTTGAGCAGCTCCGTGCGCGGGTCGCCGCGCAGGTTCCGCCTGAGCGTCGCGAAGGTCCGCGGGTCCGGCTCGACGCTGACGATCCGCGCCTTGGGGAAGCGGGTGCGGAACCACAGCGCCGCCTGGCCGGCGTTGGCACCGAGGTCCACGATCACGCTCGGGCTGGCGCCCGCGACCGCCGCGTACTCCCCCGAGCCGAAGATGTCCTCGATCGCGAACAGCTCGCTGACGTCCTTGAACCAGAACCGCCGCGCCCGGTCGCCGAGCCGGAGCCGGGCCGGGAGCGGGAGGCCGGGCGCCAGGCGCCGCTTCAGCGGCAGCGCGAGCAGCAGCAGGAACAGCCAGGCGCGCGCGACCGGCCCCGCCGCCGGAGCGGAATGCATCGCTGCCCAGCGCAGCATCAGGGGGCGACGAACCAGCCGAAGCGTGCGTTCAGGCTGCGGACGAACGGGACCCGGACGAGGACCTTCTTGACGGCCTCGCGACGCGCCTTGCGGGCCCAGTAGCGGCGCCAGAACTCCTCCTTCTCCTTCGAGGAGGTCGTGTAGTGGGCGCCACCGGTGTGGTGGACCACCAGGTCGGCCAGCACCGCCGCGCCGTAGCCGGCCTTCTGAAGGGCCTCGATGTAGACGCCGTCCTCGAGCCAGAAGACCTCGTCGTCGCGCTCGACGAAGCCGCCGGCCCGCTCGTTGGCCTCGCGCGAGGTCATCGCACAGCCGCCGCCGGTCGGCCCGACGAGGAGGTTGATGCCGTTGTGCACCAGCGGCGAGTACTCGTGCGCGCGGATGTGGTGGCGCCAGTGCGAGGCCTCGTCGTGCGGGTCGTCCTCGATGTCCGCCGCGAGGAAGCCGACCTCGGGAAGCCGCTTGAACGCGTCGAGGAGCATCCGGTCCCAATGCGGCGGCGCGCTCACCACGTCGTCGTCCAGCTCCACCATGTACGCCGAGGTGGTCTCTCGGAAGGCGCGTGCGTACCCGTTGTGGCCCACGTTCGCCTCGCTGCGGATGACGCGGATGCGCGGGTCCGTGACGGTCGCGAGGTAGGCCTGCGTGTCGTCCGTCGAGCCGTTGTCCCAGATGACGATCTCGCGAGTCGCATCCGACGTGCGCAGCAGCACGTTCTCCACGCACTGCTTGAGCAGATCGGCCCTGTTGTGCGTCAGCACGACGACCGCGACGCCGTCTTCGGCTGTGATCGGAGGGCGCACCAAGCCCAACCTAGGCCGCGGGCCGCGCGGCGGGACTATGCGGCCGTATAGTCCTCGCGCTCCGGGGCGGGCGTAGGGTGAGTCGGATGCCCGCGATCGGGGTCGTCATACGCACCCTTGACGAGGAGCGGCTGATCGGGACCTGTCTCGAGACGCTGAGCCGCCAGCACACCTCGCTCGACCTCGACGTCCTCGTGGTGGACAGCGGCTCGCAGGACGCGACCATCGCGATCGCCCGCTCCCACGGCGCCAGGGTCTTCGAGCTCGCCCCCGGCGAGTTCGACTATTCCAGCTCGCTCAACGCGGGCATCGAGCGGGTGGCCGGCGATCTCGTGCTGATCCTGTCAGCCCACGCCGTCCCGGCCGACCTGCGCTGGGTCGAGCGGATGGCTGCCCCCTTCGCAGACCCTCAGGTGGCGGGCGTGAGCGCCCGCCAGCTGCCCTGGGGTGACGCGCCCTGGCGGGAGGTGCTCCGCCTCACCCGCCAGTTCGGCGGGGAGCGGCGGGTCTTCGCACCGGGCGGCGGCGAGCAGCCGCTGTTCAGCAACGCCGCGTCCTGCATCCGCCGGAGCGTCTGGCGTGACCGCCCCTTCACGCTCCCCGCCGCCGAGGACCTCGACTGGGCGCGGGGCGTGGTCGCCGCCGGCCACTCGATCGTCTACGAGCCCGCGGCGGCAGTCCACCACTCGCACCTCGAGAGCCCGCGCGCACAGGCGCAGCGGCTGATCGACGTGAACCGCATCTCAGGCGGCGAGTCGCGGACGCGGCGCCGCACGCTCCGCGAGGCGGCGGGGCTCCTGTACCGCGACTCGGGGTCGATCCTCGGGCTAGACGAGCCGCCGCGGCGCAAGCTCTCGCACCTGGTGGAGCTCACGCAGACGGTCTCGTACTACGTGTACGACTTCTCGCGCTCGGGCACCACGGCGGAGCGCCGCCGGGCGCGCTCGGGCTAGGACGCCGGGGCCCCGCGCCGGAGCGCGACCCCGAGGCGCTGGCGCTCGCGCAGCGCGCGGATGACCCGATCGTCGGGACAGCGCGGCGCACGGGTGGCCGCGGCGGCGGCGTAGCCCCAGAGCATCCCGACCGCGGCCGGCTCCCGGGGCAGCCGGTAGAGGGCGCGCATCATCAGGTATGACGGGCGATAGCCCATGTACCAGGAGGCCCGGCCCAGCGCCTCGCCGTGGTGGAGCGACGTGAGCTCGCGGCCGCCCTCGGGGCGGTGGTGGCGGAACGGAAGGTCGACGAGCGTCCGGGTGCGGAGTCCCCGGAGCTGCACCCGGATCTCGTCCAGCCCGTCCCAGCCCATGCAGGGCTCGAGCTCCATCAGGTCCGGGATGCAGTCGCCGCGGTACGCGCGCGTGGCGCCCCACACCGTGGTGTCCATCTTCGTGCGGCGGACCCACTCGCCGCGCTCGCGCTCGTAGCACGTGCCACTGGCGATCCCGAGCGTCTCGTCGGCGGCGAACTCGGCGACGAGGCGCTCGCAGAAGTCGGAGTCGAAGTCGATGTCGGCGTCGATCTTGATGACGACGTCCACGGGCATGGACAGCCTCTCGATGCCCGCCCGGAAGCCGATCAGGTCGCGCGCGTCGCGGCGGCCGGCGGCGAGCAGCCCGTTACCGCCGGTCCGCTCCAGCGGCTGGACCCACCAGTACCGCGCCGCGAGGTCGGCCAACACGCGCGGGGTGGCGTCGGTGGACCCGTCCTCCACGACCACCCACTCCGCCGGGCGCTGCGTCTGCACCGCGAGGGCGCGCCCCAGTCGCTGGAGGTTCCGCTCCTCGTTGCGGGCGGGCGTCACCACCGAATAGCTGAGCCCGCTCATGCGGCCACCGGGAGGCTGCCGGCAGCGCGGGCGCGCGGCAGGTAGTCGCCGAGCCATACCTCGAGCATCATCAGCGCCAGGAGCAGGTTGGAGTGGCTGCTTCCCGCGCGCCACTCGGACACGGCCCGCTCGACCACGTCGCGGTCGATGACCCGCTCATAGGCGGCGCCCGGCGCGAGCAGCAGGTCGTCCACCAGCGCCCCGTCGCCGGCTCCGACCCACGAGCTCACGGCCTCGTTGAAGAAGCCGCGCTTGCGCTTCTCGAGAACGAAGGACGGCACGTGGTCGCGGGCGGCGAGCCTCAGCACGTGCTTCCCCTGGAGCCGGCGCACCTTCTGGGCGGCGGGGATCCGCGCGCACAGCTCCACGAGCTCGTGGTCGAGGAAGGGCACCCGGACCTCGAGCGAGCAGGCCATGGAGGCGCGGTCGAAGTAGGTGAGCATGTCGTCCACCAGGCCCAGGCGGGCGTCGAGGTAGAGCGCGGCCTCGAGCGGGGCGGCGCCGGGGGCCCCGCTGAGCGTGCCGCGCAGCTGGGCCTCTGCCGCCCCGGCGTGATGCGCGAGCGCGCCCGAGAACAGGTCGCCGCGGAGGTCGGCGTGGACGAGGCTGCTCGAGGCGAGCAGCCGGGTCACCGGGTCGGGCGCCTGGAGCGCGTCCACGAGCCGCCCGGCGCGGCCGGGACCGTGGCGCAGCGCAGCGGCGGCCGGTGCGCGGAGCGGCCCGGGGACCCTCCCCCACGCCTGCGCCAGCGATGCCACGCGATGCTTGCGGTAGCCGCCCAGCAGCTCGTCGGCGCCCTGGCCGGAGAGCGCAACGGTGACCTGCTCGCGCGCCAGCCTGCAGAGCGGCAGGAAGCCGAGCGCCGAGAGGTCGGCGAGCGGCTCGTCCAGATGCCAGACGAGGTCGTGGAGCTCCTCCGCGCCGGTGTCGAGCGTCACCTCGAGCTCGGTGTGGTCGGCGCCGTTCCAGTCGGCCACGCGGCGGGCGTCGCCGAGCTCGGAGTCCTCGCCGGCGAAGCCGACCGAGAACGTCTTCACGGGCTCGCTCATGTGGCGGCGCATGAGTGCGACGATCAGGCTCGAGTCGAGCCCGCCGCTCAGCATCGCGCCGAGCGGCACGTCGCTCATCAGCCGCAGCCGCACCGACTCGTCGAGCTTGTCGAGCAGCAGCTCGGCCCACTCGGCAGCGGGTCGCTCCTCCGGCTCCGGCTCGGGGTAGCTCCACCAGCGGTCGACCGTGGCGCGCCCGTCCGCCACGACCAGGCGCTCCCCGGGCCCCAGCTTGCGCACCTGGCGCAGCGGGGTCATGGAGCCCGGCACGTAGCCGAGCGTGAGGTAGGCCGCGATCGCCTCGGGGTCCAGCTGGTCGTCGACGAGTCCGCCGGCGAGCAGGCACTTGAGCTCGGACGCGAAGACGACGAGGTCGCCGGCGAGCGCGTAGTAGAGCGGCTTGATGCCGAGCCGGTCGCGGATCAGCACGCCGTGGCGCTCCTGCCGGTCCCAGGCGGCTACGGCGAACATTCCGCGAAGGCGCTCGCCCATGGCCGCGCCGTGCTCCTCGTAGAGGTGTGGAAGCACCTCCGTGTCGCAGCGGCTCCGCAGAACGTGACCCCCAGCGCGCAACTCGCGGCGCAGCTTGTCGTGGTTGTAGATCTCGCCGTTCTGGGCGGCCCACACCCGGCCGCGCTCGTCAGCGAAGGGCTGGTGGCCGCCCTCGACGTCGATGATCGAGAGGCGCCGCGCGCCGAGCGAGAAGCCCTCGCCGTGCTCGTGCCCGGCGTCGTCGGGCCCGCGGTGGGCCATGACGTCGGTCATCGCCCGCAGCACGTGCTCCGGCAGGGCCGGAGCGCTCGCGCCGTCGAGCCGGAACGCTCCCGCGATACCGCACATGGAGCCACCGTAGTCCGCTGCGAGCCCGTCGAGCCTAACCGACCGTCCAGGGTGGCCCGGCCGCCGCGGACCTAACGTGCGCAGTGATGTCCTCTTCTTCCGGCCCGGGAGTCCCGGACCTCCGCGCGCGCGTGCTCGGGGGGCTCGGCTGGGTGGTCGGGTCCCAGGTCGGCCTGCAGATCACGCGGGCGATCGCGGCCATCGCGATCGCGCGACTGCTCACGCCGGAGGAGTACGGCCTCGCGGCGCTCGCGCTCGTCTTCGCGAGCCTCGTCCTGGTCTTCTCCGACCTGGCGCTCGGTGCCGCGCTGATCCAGCGCAAGGAGCTGAGCGCCGTGGACCGCGACACCGCATTCTGGGCCACGCTCGCCAGCGGCGTCCTCTTCGCCGTCCTGGGCTTCGTGCTGGCGGGGCCGCTCGCGTCCCTCTACGGCGACGCCGACGCGAAGCCGCTCCTCCAGGTGCTCTCCATCGGCTTCGTGGTCAACGCGCTCGGGGCGCCACAGCAGTCGCTGATGCTCCGCGACATGGACTTCCGGCGCGTGGAGATGCTCCCGACGCTCGGCGCCATCGCCGGCGCGGTGGCGGGTGTGGTGCTCGCCGCCAACGGAGCGGGCGCCTGGGCGATCATCCTCCAGTACGGGGTCGCCGCGCTCGTCACGACCGCGCTCGTGTGGGTGCGCTCGCCCTGGAGGCCGCGCTTCGCGTTCTCGGGCGCGAGCCTCCGCGACCTCGGCGGCTTCAGCGTCTACATGCTGGGCCACCGGCTCCTCTACTACTTCCAGACGAACGGGGACCGCTTCCTGATCGGGCGCTTCCTCGGAACCGCGCCGCTCGGCGCCTACGCGATCGCTTTCAACACGATCCTCCAGCCCGCCAGCAAGATCGGCGGCCCGCTCCAGCGCGTGATGTCGCCGGCGTTCTGCCGCATCCAGGACGAGCCCGCGCGCATCGCCCAGGCGTGGGCACGCGTCGTGCGCATCCTCGCGGCGGTGTCGATCGCGCCGCTGGCGGTGCTCGCGGTCGTGGCGCCCGACTTCGTCCCCGTCGTCCTCGGCGGCCAGTGGGAGAAGGCCGTGCCGGTCATCCAGATCCTCGCCTGGGTCGGGATCGTCCAGGCCCTCCAGAGCCTGAGCGTCGATGTCCTGATGGCCCGTGACCGGGCCCGCACCATCTTCCGGGTGACGGTGCTGATCGTCGGCTGCCACCTCGCGGCCTTCGCGCTCGGGCTCAACTGGGGCATCGTCGGCGTCTCGGTCGCGTTCGCGATCTCGACGACGTTGGTCGAGCCGTGGCAGACGGTGCTCGCCGCCCGCGCGCTGGGCGTGTCCCCACTCGTGTTCCTCCGGGCGATCTCGGGCGTCTTCCAGGCCGCGGCCGGCATGTGCCTCGTCACGCTCGGCGTGCGGATGGCGCTCGTCGACGCGGGCGTCCACGAGGCGCTCCGCCTCGTGATCTGCGTGGGCGTGGCCGTCCCCGTCTACGCCGCGCTGTGCTGGTGGCGTGCCCCCGAGCTCGCGGGCGAGGCGCGCTCGCTGCTCGGCCGTCGCCGCGCCCGGACGGCAACGTCTCCTGCAGCACTTGCGGTCGAGTGAGCGTTCGCTAGCCTCCGCGGGCTGAATCGCCGTGGATCAGGGACGATCCACGCGCGGTGCCGGTGCCGCACCGGTGAATGCAAGGAGCAAGCTGCCGTGCTCTTTCTCGACACCCCGCCGCGGGCGGCTCGACGTCGCGGCCTCGCGCTGCTCGCATCAGTGTGCGGGCTCCTCGCCGCCTCCCCCGCGGCCGGCGCCGCCACGCGTCAGGTCGCGCCGGCCGGCAACGACTCGGGCAGCTGCCTGAGCTCCCCCTGCCGCAGCCTGGCCTATGCGTACGGGCAGAGCGCCGCCGGCGACGTGGTCCGCGTGGCGGCGGGCGCCTATCCCTCTCAGACCGTCCCGGCGGGCACGAAGCCCGTGACGTTCCGCGGCGTGCCCGGGGCGAAGCTTCGCCAGCTGGACAGCGCGGCCTCCAACGTGGTCTACGACGGCCTCGAGGTCGACGGCGCCTTCACGAAGGCGCTCACGTTCCACAACAGCGGCGACCACTCGAGCTTCCGCAACGGGCGCATCGGCAACGTCACCGACGAGAAGGGCGCGCTCGTGTCGGGCACGGGCTTCAGCTTCGACAACGTCGTATTCCACGACGTGCGCGTGACCGACCCGAGCGTGCACAACGAGTGCCTCTACGCAATCGGCGTGCCCGGCCTGGCGGTCCGCCGGAGCACGTTCCAGAACTGCGCGACGATGGACATCTTCTTCACCTACGGCAGCTGGTGGTCGCCGCTGCCGCCCGCCTACGGGGGCGTGACGCTCGAGAACAACGTCTTCGGTCACACCTACAAGGACGACGGCACGTGGCACTACTACAGCCTCTACGTGGCGAACACCGCCAACGGCGGCGGCACGGTCGACGGCTGGGTCGTGCGCAACAACACGTTCGAGATCCCGGCGAACCTCGAGCACGCGGCCACCGGCGGCTCGCGCTGGGTCGGGAACCTCGGCAGCTGGGAGTGCGTGTCGGGCATGCGCTACAGCCGCAACGTCGGGAAGCAGTGCGGTGCCACCGACAGGTCCGTGGCGCGCGCGACGTCCACCGCCGCGCTGCCGGCGGCGCTGGGCTGGATCGGCGGCCTCGACTTCCGCCTCACGCCCGGCTCGCCGGCCATCGACGCGGCCGACCCGTCGGACCACCCGGCGCTGGACCGCGACGGGTTCGCCCGCACCGGCCGGCCCGACGCCGGCGCGCACGAGTTCGGAGCCGGCCCGCCCAGGCCGGGTGGCGCCCCTCCCGGCGGCAGCCCCACCTCCCCGGGCAAGCGACGGCTCGTCAGGTCCGCGCGACTGCGCCCGCGCGTGATCTGCAAGCACCGCCGCCGCGGCTGTGCGCGCTCGGCGCGCCTGAGCCTGAACGTGACGGCGCGCTCGCGGATCATCGTGAAGGTGGTGCGCAGGCGGCACGGGAAGCGCGTGCGCACGCTGAAGCTCGGCCTGCGGAAGCGCCCGGCGCTCCGGATCCGCGCCCGTGGGCTGAAGCGCGGCCGGTATCGCGTCGTGGTCGTGGCCACGAGCGCCACGGGCGTCAAGGCCTCCCCGCGGGCGTTCGCGCTGCGCGTCCGCTGAGCGGCCGAACCTCCGGTCAGGTCCACACCTAGCCGTTCGCGGGGGATTCCCGCCCGCCCGCTTTCGCGCGCGCGAGGCCGGACCTACGCTCGACCGGAGGCAGGTGGACCCGAGCAACAGCATGTCCGGATTCCGTGCGCGCACGCGCGCGAGAGCCGCGCGAGCGGCGCCGCTGAGCGGCGGCATGCCCCTGGTCGCCTACGTCGTGGGCGCCCGGCCGAACTTCGTGAAGATGGCCCCGGTCGTGGACGCGATGCGCCGCCGCGGGCAGACGCGCCAGCTGATCGTCCACACGGGCCAGCACTACGACCGGAGGCTCTCCGGCGACATCCTCGACGACCTCGGCTTCCCGGACCCCGACGTCTCCCTCGAGGTGGGCTCCGGGCCGCACGGGGACCAGACCGGCAAGGTGCTGGCGGGCTTCGAGCAGGTGCTGATGGAGCGCAGCCCCGACCTCGTGGTGGTCGCGGGCGACGTCAACTCCACGCTCGCCTGCGCGCTGGCGGCGGCCAAGCTCTGCATCCCGGTGGCGCACCTGGAGTCGGGCCTTCGCTCCGACGACTGGACGATGCCCGAGGAGGTCAACCGCGTCCTCACGGACCGGATGTCCGACGTGCTCCTCACCCACAGCCCCGAGGCGGAGCCGAACCTGCTGCGCGAGGGCATCGACGCGGGGCGCATCCACTACGTGGGCAACACGATGATCGACTCGCTGCGCCGGCTCGAGGGCCGTGCGCGCCGCCGCGCCGCCTGGAGCGAGCTGAACCTGAACGACAGCGAGTTCGTGCTCGTGACGCTCCACCGGCCGTCGAACGTCGACGACCCGGTGCGGCTCAGCGCCATCGTGGAGGCGCTGATCGAGCTCGGCGACCGGACCCCGGTCGTGTTCCCGGTCCACCCGCGCACCCGCGCCAGGCTGCGCGACGCCAACGGCCTGCGCCGCCTGGCCGCCGCCGGCGTGCGATGCATCGCGCCCGCCGGCTACCTCGACTTCCTGTCGCTCCAGGGCGCCGCGGGCGCCATCGTGACCGACTCGGGCGGCGTGCAGGAGGAGGCCTCCGCCCTCGGGGTGCGCTGCTACACGTTCCGGCCCAACACCGAGCGGCCGGTCACGCTCACGCACGGGACCAACACCCTGCTGGGCGACAACCCCGCGCTGATCGCGGGCATCGAGCCGTCGCCGCTGCCGCCCACGCCGTCGGCCATCCCGCTCTGGGACGGCCACGCCGCCGAGCGCACCGCCGAGGTGCTCACGGCCACCCTGGCCGCCCGCTCCGCGGACAGCCGGGCGCGCCTGGCGCTGGCCTAGACGGCCGCGCGCCGCGTCACACAGCTCACGTCCCCGTTACGCGTCCCCCGGGGGGTGTGTCGAGTTATGCATCCCAGGGATGCACAGATCGACAAGCCCCCCTACGCCGCGCTGACGCTCCCGCCCGCGCTGCCGGCGTCCATGAGCCGGCGGCGCTCCACGTGCCAGGCGACGCTCTCCGCCAGGCCGTCGGACAGCCCCACGCGGGCGTCGAAGCCCAGGATGCGGGCCGCCTTCTCCGTGTCCGGGATGCGGCAGCGCACGTCCTGGTAGCGGCCCCCGATCTTCTCGTACGGGACCAGCTTCGCGCGCAGCGGGCCGGGGATCTCGAGCGCCTCCTGGATCGCGGTCGCCAGCCGGATCATCGTGATCGGCTCGTCAGCGCCGATGTTGATGATCTCGCCCACCGCGTCCTGGGTGTCCAGCGCCCGCACGAACCCGTCGACCGTGTCGGTCACGTAGGTGAACGTGCGCACCTGGCGCCCGTCGCCGTGGAGCTCCATGATCTCGCCGTCGAGCAGGGCCTCCGCGAACGCCGTGACCGGGCCGCCCCACCACGTCGGGTGGTTGCGCGGGCCGTATACGTTGAACAGGCGCAGGATCGCCGGGCGCAGACCCTTCTCCTCCGCCATGGCCAGCGCGATGTGCTCGTCGTACAGCTTCGAGACCGCGTAGGCCCAGCGGCGCGTCGTCGAGGGACCGATCACCACGTGGTCCTCCTCGTTGAACGGCGGCGTGGCATTGCCGTACACGTCGGAGGTGGAGGTGACGATCACGGGCGCGTCGAGCGACAGCGCGACCTCACAGGCCGCGTGCGCTCCCTGCACGTTCGACTCGAGCGTCTGAAGCGCACCGCCGTAGCGCGGGATCTTCTCGGCCGCGAGGTGGGCGACCGCGTCGCAGCCGGCGAACACCCGGCGCAGCTCGCGCGCGTTCCGGCAGTCCATCTGGTGGAACCGGAAGCCCGGGTTCTGCATGAACGACGCCATGTTGGCCGTGGTGCCGTGCGAGAGGTCGTCCACTGCGACGACCTCTCGCCCCTCCGCGAGCAGGCGCTCACAGAGGTGCGAGCCGATGAAGCCGGCGCCGCCGGTCACTCCTATCTTGCTCGGGGTCATGATGCTCTCCTTGTCGCTAGAGGGAGTTCCGTTGAGACGTCCTGCAGCCGTGGCAGCAGTCCGTCCACCAGCTTCTCCGCCACGCCGATGGCGGCCTGGCCGTTGACGATCTCGGGGTAGACGTGCGCCGACGAGGCCATGGCCAGGCCGGGCGCCGGGAACATGTCCGGGACGCGGCCCTCGCCTCCAAGGGTGTGCACCGGCTCCGCGACGCGTGCGCGCGCCACCTGGCTCGCGAGCACGTCGTCCTGGGGCGAGAAGCCCGGGAACATCGTCCGCACATGGCCCATGTAGGCCTCCTTGAGCTCCTCGCTCGTGAGCTCGAGCTCGGCGCTGTCCGGGTTCACGTACTTCGGGGCGTAGACGAGGGTGCCGCCCACGCGCTCCGGGTCGACGACATGCGTCGTCTCGATCACGCCGGTGAGAGGCACGCGGCGGTCGGTGATGTTGAGCGTGTACCAGGGGCTCAGGCTGCGGCGAAGGCGCATGACCAGGCACACGATCCCGAGGTAGCGGTTGCGGTCGGGACCGACGGCGCTCGCCAGGTCGCGCCCCAGCAAAGGCGCGGTGGCCACCGGGAGCAGCGTCGAGATCACCTGGTCGTGCGTCTCATAGCCCCGCGTCGAGAGCGTGCCGACGGCGCGGCCGGCGCTCGAGACGATCGCCTTCACCGGCGTGTTCCGCAGGATCGTGCCGCCGAGCCCCTCGATGGCGGCGCCGAGGGCGTCGACGAGCGTCTGGTAGCCGCCGTCGAGGCTGCCCATCATCTCCTGCGAGGACTTGTCGCGGGAGCGCGACATCCGGCGCGAGCGCGCCCACAGGTACGTTGCCGGGAGGTCCTGGTAGCGGCCGTCGAACTTGGAGTCGAGCAGCGGGCGCCAGAGCACCTCCCAGGTACGGCGCCCGCAGATCCGGACGAGCCAGTCCTCGATCGGCGTCTCCTCGAGGCGCGAGTAGTCGTCGCCGACCTGGCAGCGGGCCACGAAAGCCACGAGCCGCATCCGGTCGACCGGGCCGAGGCCGGGGAAGCGGAGAAGCTCGGCCGGCGTGGACATCGAGGCGAGCCGGCCCTGGTGGTAGAAGCCGACGCCGCTGCGGCGGAAGCGGAAGCGGTCACCGAGGCCCAGCTCGGCGGCGAGCTCGAGCACGCGCTCGTCCGTGGGCAGGGTGACGTGGTAGAAGCGATCGATCGGGATGCCGTCCAGCGGCGTGGTGCCGGCGAGCCCGCCGAGCTGCGAGTCGCGCTCGTAGACGGTCACGCCCATTCCGGCCTGGGCCAGGCGGTAGGCGGCGGTCAGGCCGAGCAGGCCGGCGCCGACCACGGCCACGCGCGGCGCCTCGGGCCCGTGCGAGCGGAGCGGGGCCGCGACGCTCACGCCGCCTCCTCCCCGCGCCGGGCGAACGCCTGGCGCGTCATCAGCCGCATGTAGGCGGCCATCGTCGGCAGCACGCGCATCTTGCTCTCGCCCTCGCGCTGGGACCAGTCGATCACGACCGGGACCTCCTCGAGCCGGGCGCCGAGGCGCGCGAGCTTGAAGAGCAGCTCGGCCTTGCAGGCGAAGCCGCGCTCGCGCACGAGCGTCTCGCCGTGGCGCGCGTAGCCGGCGCGCAGGATCGAGACGCGGTAGACGCGGTAGAAGGTCGACACGGTGCGCGCGTCCACGCCGCTGGTGCGGCGGATCGCGTACGACGCCGAGCGCGACAGGACGCGCCGGAAGAACCCGACGTTCGAGAGCCCGCCGCCGGGGGCGTGGGTGGACGCGAGCACGACGTCGGCGCCGTCCCGGGCCAGCTCGAGCATCCCGCCGAGGGCGTCGAGGTCGCTCGTGGTGTCGGCCTCGAGCGTCACGACGAACCCGTCCTCCGGGGCCACCTCGAGGGCGCGCCGGAAGCCGCGGTCGAACGCGCGGCCGGGACCCTGGTTGGTCCCCAGGCTGATCACCTCCACGGGCAGATCGCCGGGATGCGCGCCCGCGACCGCGGCCGTGGCGTCCTTCGAGCCGTCGTCGACCACGATCACGCGGCCGCCGCTCCAGAGCCCGGGCCGGGCCTCCAGGTCGTGCAGGAGGCGCGGCAGGTTGAGCTCCTCGTCGTAGGCGGGGACCACGAAGACGTTCATCTCAGTAGGCCCCCCGCCGCGAGAGGACCACCGGGATGGTCTGGAACAGGATCTTCAGGTCCCAGAGCAGCGACCAGTTGGTCACGTAGATGTAGTCGAGCTTGACCATCTCGTCGAACGGGATGTCCGTCCGCCCGAGCACCTGCCAGAGGCCGGTGATCCCCGGGGTGATGTCGAGCCGGCGGCTCGCCCAGCCGGTGATCTGGGACGACTCGTGGACGACGAACGGGCGCGGGCCGACAAGGCTCATCTCGCCCTTCAGAACGTTCCAGAGCTGCGGCAGCTCGTCGAGGCTCGTGCGGCGCAGCAACCGGCCGACGCGCGTGACCCGCGGGTCCTCCTTCATCTTGAACAGCGCGCCCTCGATCTCGTTCAGGGGCGCCAGCGCGAGGCGCTCCTGCTCCGCGCCTACACGCATGCTGCGGAACTTGACGATCCGGAAGATGCTTCCCCCGCGGCCGTGGCGCTCCTGGCGGAAGAAGATCGGGCCGCGGCTGTCGATCTTGATCGCGACGGCGATCACCGCCAGCAGCGGCGACAGCGCGAGCAGGCCGACGCCGGACGCGACCACGTCCACGATGCGCTTCGTGAGGCGGACGCCCCGCGAGAGCCGCATCGGGGGCAGGTTCACGACGGGCATGCCCTCGAGCTCCTGGATCGTCGCGTTCGAGGCGAAGACCTCGAAGAAGCGCGGCACGATCGACAGGTGCACGTCGGGCCGCCGTGCGCCGCGGAGCAGGTCAAGCGTCTCCTCGTAGGACGCGTTCGAGAAGGCGAGGATCACCCAGTCGACCTCGAGCTCGTCCACGAGCCGCGGCAGGTCCGCAGTCCGCCCCACGACGGGCGCGGAGGCGTGGCCATGCGGATCGTCGTCCACGAACCCGACGAGCTCGAGCCGGTACTCGGGGTGCGAGCCGATCTTGCGCTCGACCATCTCCGCGACCTCGCCCGTGCCCACGATCAGGGTCCGGCGCGGCGCCATGATCGCCGGCAGCAGCCAGCTGCGGACCGAGCCGCGCATCAGGAGCACGAGCGGCAGCGCGATGGCGAGGAACATCGCCGCCTCGACCGGGAAGACCACCTCGGCGTCGGCCACGCGGTAGAGCACCTGGCTCACAACCAGGAAGAACAGGGAGCCGGCGATCAGCGCATGGAAGAGCTCGCCGACCTCGTCGAACGTCGCCAGCGAGATGCTGCGGTTCTGGCGCTCGTAGAGGTTGTAGACGGTGAAGATCGCGATCCAGGTGGGCACGGCCGCGACGGCCACCGCGACGGTGATCCCCGTCGGGGCGATGACGGCCGGCGACGCCGCGAGCTCGGCGATCGTGTACGTGATGGCTGTCGCCATCGCGATCGCGAAGAGGTCCGCCACGATGAGGATCCACGTGCGGCCGCGCGGCAGGCTCCTGGGCTCCCCGTCGGTGGCCCCGACCACGGAGAGCGGCGGCGCGGCGGGCGCGCGCGCCACGGTGGCCTCGTTCGTGCGCAGCTCGGACACCTAGCTCGCCTGGTCGAGGTCGACGGAGAGGATGCTCGCGCCGAGCCCCTCATCGGGGTCGAGGAGAACTGCGGCGGCCTCCTTGCGCGAGCGGACGCCGAGCTTCTGGAAGGCGGATGCGAGGTGGCTCTTGACCGTGCTCTCGGAGAGGTAGAGCCGGAGCGCGATCTGGCGGTTGCCGAGGCCGCGCACGACGAGCGCGAGCACCTGCTTCTCGCGGTGCGAGAACGCCGGGCGGACCGCGCAGCGGTGCAGCTCGCGCGGCAGCGACACCTGGCCGGCGAGCGCAGCGCGCGTGGCCGGGGCGAGCGCAGTCTCGACCCGGGCCTCGTCCACGAAGGCGCTGGCCCCAGCTCCGAGCGCCGAGCGGACACCGCCGCCGAGGACCGCGGAGGAGACGACCACCACTCGCGAGCCGTGGAGCGACTTGGCGAGCTTGCGCACCGCGGCCAGGCCCTCGGGCCGAGACGGGTCGCACGCCAGAACGACGGCGTCGAGCCTTCGGGAGGCCGTCTGCCGGAGAAGATCGTCGACCGAGCTGCTGACGAGCTCGGCGGGCAGGCCGCCGCCGCCGAGAGCGGCAGCGATGCGGCGGGTCGAGAGCTGGTCCACGGCCACCACCGCGAGGACAGGGTTGTTCGCGACGTCACCCGAGTGCGCCGGGCGGCGTCCTAGCTTCGGAGTGGCCATCGTGGATACAACGGGCCTGCCGGCCCCCTCCTTTCACGCAGAATGCGGTCGGTGGCGTGGTGCGGGCCGACGGCCGACCGCACGCCGGGGGGTTGCCGCAGGGCCACCCGAGCTGGGCGTCACCTCATCCAAGACACGGCGTCCATCCGTCGTGCGGCCGGAGCCGCCTGCCTGCAATGCGACGCTACTTCCGCCTCGCCGCTGGGACCCCGGTCTTTGGTTCAGGCCCGCGCCGCCGAGGGTCGTGGAACCGCGCCGCGAGCGGGGCCTCGTCCGAATCTCAGCCTGAACGCGGGCACCGCCGAGCGAAGTTCACGAGCGCTCGCGCGTTGTTCGTGCGTGATCGCGTCGAAGGCGGTGATCCTGGCTCAGGGGCATCGCCACTCCTCCACCCCCGGCAGGCGCTCCTTCGTCCGCGGCGAGCTGGCTCCCCCGCCCCTGCTCCCGCTGGCCAACCGGCCGCTGCTCGAGCACGCGCTCGAGTGGCTCGACACGGGCGCGATCCACGAGGTCGCGGTGCTCGCGCCCGAGGGTCTCTCCGCGCACACGAGCCGCGCGGTCGCCAAGGCGGCGTGGGGCTTCGACCTGACCTGGCTCGAGCGCACGCCGGGTGCCGGGGTCGGCGCGTCGCTGGCCGGTCTCGCGGACTTCCTCGGCGACGAGCCGTTCGTCCTCCACATGGCCGACAGCCTCTCCCGCCACCCGCTCGAGACCCTGTTGCGCCACGAGCAGCTCGGAGACGGCGAGGCGATCCTGTTCGTCCAGGAGACCGCCGGCCACGGCGGCGGCGTGGTCGACATCCGCGCACGCCGCACGTCCTCGCCCTTCGCGGACCACTGCGCGCCGGCCGGCGTGGCGATCCTCGGCCCCGGGGCGACCGACGCGGCGCGTGAGGTCGACCCCGCGCCCGGGCACGAGCTGGAGCACCTCGCCGACGTCCTGCAGCGCGGCGGCGGCCAGGTCAGCACGCGGCGCGTGGCGGACTGGTGGCGGCTGGGCCACGATGCCGACGCCCTGCTCGAGGGCAACCGCTTCGCGCTCGAGGCGATCACGGGCGACTACGAGGGTGCGACCCTCACCCGCACGACCGTCCAGGGACCGGTGGTCGCCCACCCGAGCGCGATCGTGGAGTCGAGCGTCATCCGCGGCCCCGCAATCATCGGCCCCGGGGCCCGGGTGGCCCACTCCTACGTGGGCCCGTACACCTCGATCGGCCGCGACGTGACCGTCGAGGGCTCCGAGATCGAGCACTCGATCCTCTTCCCCGGCGCCCGCATCCAGCACCTGTCGAGCCGGCTCGAGGCGAGCGTGGTCGGAGCCGGCGCGCGCGTCTCGCGGGAGTTCAGGCTCCCGCGAGCCCTGCGGGTGACCGTCGGCGACGGCGCCGAGGTGTCGCTCGCATAAGGACCCGCATGGGGTACGTGGAAGCGGGCAAATAGCGAGTTAGAGCCGATTCGTGAAGAAAAGACTGGGGGCGCGACCCTAGTGCACCCGTAACCCCCCGGGCGTAGGGTCGGCTCTCTGGTCTGCTTCGCTTCGCCGCGGGGGTACACGCGGAGCGGACCGTACGTCAGCAACCGTGGGGGACTCGTTGGCGCAGGTAGGCAGATTTGCCCGTAGGCATGAGGGAAGTACGGATACCGACCTCGTGCGCCGCGCCGTCGCCAGGGCGAAGGCCGGTGACACGAGCGCACTCCACTTCCTCTATGTGCGCTTCTCGGACGACGTCTGCGCCTACGTGCGCGGCATCGTCCGCGACCGGCACGAGGCCGAGGACGTGACCCAGAACGTCTTCGCGAAGCTCATGACCGCGATCCAGCGCTACGAGGAGCGCGACGTGGCGTTCGCAGCCTGGATCACGACCGTGGCCCGCAACCTCGCCCTCGATCACGTCCGCGCCCGCCGGCAGATCCCCTTCGAGGAGGTTCGCACGAGCGACGAGGGACACGAGCAGACCGGCTTCGAGCGTTCCCAGTGCCTCCGCGAGGCGCTGCGGCGGCTGCCGCTCGACCAGCGCGAGGTGCTCGTGCTGCGCCACATCGCCGGGCTGTCCCCGCGCGAGATCGCCGACCGCCTCGGCAAGTCCGAGAGCTCGATCCACGGCCTCCATCACCGTGGCCGCGGCGCGCTGAAGGCCGCGCTGCGCGAGCTCGACGCCGCGCCCATCACGGCCTAGCCCGCGGGGCTACCGGTCGTCGCCGAGCGCGGCCTCGGCCGCGATGCGTGCCGCGACCTCGCCCGAATCAAGGTCGGCGATCAGATACATCGCCGCGTGCTCGAGCAGGCGCTCGAGCGGCACGCGCTGGCGCGCGGCCTCCGCTTCGGCCTCGTCCCAGGTGCGCTCGTCGAGGTCGACCTCGACGTCCAGCTCGGGCGTCGCGCCGCCGCGTGCGAACCGCGGGACCTTCAGCGCGGGCCGGCCGGAGTCGCGGTCGCCGAGGAAGTACTCGGCGGCGTTGCCCACCAGCTCGCCCGCGGAAACGCGATAGCGAGCGGCCTCTCCTTCGAGAGTGGCACGTCCGAATTCATCGAGAGCAAGTTTGAGACTGCGTCTCATCGCATCGTCCAACGGGCCCCGGGAGGCATTGGTGGGTATATCGACCGCAACGGACGAGCCCTTGAATAGCTTCCGCGCGACCCCGCCGTCTCCGCCTTTTGTTGCCCTAGGGGCGCGGCTGCGAAACGTTGGGGCGCCTGCCGAGCGCATCCGCCAGCTCGGCCCGCGAGTTGATCCCGAGCTTCCCGTAGCTGTGCTTCAGGTGCCACTCCACCGTCTTCACGGTCACCACGAGGGCATCCGCGATCTCGCGGTTCGACTTCCCCGCCGCGGCCAGCTCGGCCGTCTGGAGCTCACGCGGCGTGAGCGCCTCGAGTCCATGGAGGGCCGTCCGCCGGGGACGCGCGCCGGCGGCCGTGACCTCGCGCATGGCTCGCTCGGTCAGCTCGGCGGCGCCGCAGCGCTGGGCGAGGTCGAGCCCCCGGCGCAGGGGCTCGCGCGCGTCGCGGGTGTGCCGCGCACGCCGGAGCGCGCTTCCGAGGTCCACCAGCGCACGCGCGCGCTCGAGCGCGGTCTGCGACTCCTCGAGGCAGGCGACCGCCGCCTGGAGCGCCTCGATCGAGCGCTTTCCGCCGGCGAGGGCGCCGAGAGTGCGCAGCGCGCGCCCGGTCGCGCCGGGAGCGCCGAAGCTCTCGGCCAGCGCCAGCTCCTCCTCCGCGTACCGGCGGGCCTCGGTCCGGTCCCCGAGCGCCGCCAGCGCACGCGCGGCGCCTGACCGCCAGGGCAGCACCGCCGGGTTGGGCGCATCGGCTCCCACAAGCGTCTCGCCGCACTCGAGGAAGTCGGCCAGCGCCTGCGCGGGCCGCCCGCGGGCCAGGTGGAGCTGGGCGCGACCGCCGTGGTGGGCCACGCGCGAGGCCGCGTCCTTGCTGGTCATCCGCTCGGCCAGCCGGATCTCGCGCTCGGCGGCGTCCAGCTCGCCGGCCTCGGTCAGCGCGCCCGCCAGCACCACGTGCGCGGAGCCGAGCGCGAACCGCCAGCCATGGCGCGCCCCGTCGATGGCCGCGCGCGCGGCCTCGGCGGCGGCAGGGAGCCGGCCGCGGCGCAGGACGGCGACGCTCTGGAAGTGCGACGCCGTGGCGAAGCCCAGCACCGAGCCGTGTGAGCGGGCGTAGTCCATGGCCGCCGCCAGCGCCACCTCGGCCATCTGCAGGTCCTCGGCCAGCGTGAGCGCGGAGGTCGCCAGGTAGTACACGATGCCCTCGGCCCCGTCGTCCTCCAGGAGGGCGCCGCGCGCGAGGGCCTCGGTGGCCCAGTGCCGCACGCGCTCGGCCGGGTCGCCGCGCAGCGCCGCGTCCAGCGCGATCTGCGCCAGCAGCGCCCGGTCGGCCGGCGTGTCCCCGCGCTCCGGCGCCACCAGCCCCGGCGCCGCCGGCTTGCCGGCGCGCCCGCGCTGGAGGCGGGCCGCGGTGATCCCGGCCGCGCGCAGCAGGCCCGCGGCGTCGCCCTTCCCCTCGTCCGCGAAGCGAAGCCCGAGGTCAAACGCCGCGCCGGCCTCCGTGAGCCGGCCGAGCGCCATCAGGATGCGGCCCGTCTCCAGCGCCGTCCCGGCGCGATCCTCCGAGGCGGGCAGCTGCTCGATCGCCTCGGTCAGGCGCGCGAGCGCCTCGGGCGCGCCGGTCACGGCCTGCGCCCGGCCCAGCTCGAGCAGCACATGAGCGCGCTGGTCCGGCGGGGGCGGCTCGCGCCGCGCCCGCTCGAGAAGCTCCACGGCCCGCTCGGCGGTGCCGATGGCGAGCGCCCTCGCCGCGGCCGTCCTGAGGACGGGCGTGACCCAGTCTCCCCCGCCCCGGCCGGACAGCAGCAGATGTCCCGCCACCGCCTCGGCGGGAGCCTCGTCCTCCATGAGCGCCCGCGCCGCCGCGAGGTGGGCCTCGGAGCGCTCGCCCGCGGGGAGCGCCGCGTGGACCGCCGCCGCGAGCACCGGCTGGGCGAAGGACAGGCGCTCGGCCGGCGCGAGGATGCCCGCGCCCGCCAGCCGGTCCATGAGCTCGGCCGCGCGCTGGCGCTCGAGCCCCGCGAGCGCCGCGGCATGATGAAGATCCGCCTCGGGGCCCAGGACCGCGGCGGCCTCGAGCAGGCTCGCCGCCTCGTGGTCGACGGCGCGAGCCCGGCGCATCAGCGTGGCGGCCACCGGCTCCGGGGCCGCGTGCCGCGCCCGCGCGGCTTCGCCGGCGCGCGGCCTCACACCGGCGGTAGCGAGCTCGCGGGCCACCTCGCGGACGAGCCACGGCATCCCTCCCGTGGACTCGCGGACGGCGCTGCAGAACGCGTCGTCGGCGTCCGGGAAGAACGACGCCCGCAGCCACGCAGCCGTCCCGGAGCGGCGCAGCGGCTCCACCCGGTAGCGGCGCGTGGCCCGGTGCGCCAGCACCTCGTCGAGCAGGTCGGCGGCCTCCGCACGGGGCGCGGAGCCCAGCCCGAGCACGATCGCCACGGGCAGCGGCTCGATCCGGTTGGCCAGGTAGAGCAGGAAGCGGAACGTGGCGGCGTCGGCCAGGTCCACGTCGTCGATCGCCAGGACGAGGGGGCGCTCGCCGGCCAGGTTGGCCACGAGGCGGTAGAGGCCGTGGACGAGCGACCCGGCAGCCTCGGTCTCGTCGGCGGACGGGCCCGCGTCGAACAGCGGGAGCGCCGCCCGCGCCGGCCCCTCGAGCAGCCGCTCGCGCTCGGGTCCGCGCGCGCGCCCGAGACGCGACTCGAAGAGCTGGAGCGCCACGCCGAGCTCGAGCTCCTGCTCGTGCTCGCGTCCGTGCGCGGAGAGAAGCTCGTAGCCGCGCTCGCGCGCCAGGGCGGCGCCCGCCTCGAGCACCGCCGTCTTGCCGCTGCCGAAGGGACCGTCCAGGGCGACCACCGAGCCATGGCCCGCCTCCAGGCCGTCGAGGGCGCCCGCGATCAGGGCAAGCGCGTCGCCCCGCTCGAAGAGCAGGCCGTCGGAGGCGGTCGCCTCGTGGCCGGTGCGTGCTCGCGCTTCCAAGTCCACTCCCGTTACATCGGCCGTTCCAGCCTAAGGCCGCAGGGCTGGAAAGCAAACGGCGCGTAACTCGCTCCGGTGCCGGGGTTAGGCTGCTCCACCGTGCCTCCCGAGACGGCACTCGAGCGCGCCGAGGACCTGGCCGAGCGCCTGCTGCCGGACCGCTCGCCCAAGCGCCGGATGCTCGTGATCGTGAACCCGTACGCGACCACCGTCTCCGACCGGCTCAAGAACCTCGTGGTGTACGCGCTCCAGTCGCGCTACTCGGTCGAGGCGATCGACACGGAGAAGCGCGACCACGCCACCCGGATCTGCCGCGAGGCGGCCAGCGAGGGCTACGACGTTGTGGTCGCCTTCGGCGGCGACGGCACCGTCAACGAGGCGGCGAACGGCCTCGCTGGATCGGACACCCCGCTCACCGCGCTTCCGGGCGGGTCCACGAACGTGTGGGCCCGGACGCTCGGCATCCCGAACGACGTGGTGGACGCTACCGAGCACCTGCTCCGGATGGCCGACGACTTCCGCCCGCGGCCGGTCGACCTGGGCCGGGTGAACGGGCGCCACTTCGTGTTCTCATCGGGCGTGGGGCTCGACGCGAGCGTCGTCGAGCGCGTGGACGCCCGCCCGCGGCGCAAGGCGCGCTTCGGCGCCTGGTACTACAGCTACGCCGCCGTCGGGATCTTCAACCGCCGCTACCTCGTGCGACCGCCGCGCGTGCGGGTGATCGCCGGCGGCCGCGACCTCGAGGCCGTGACGGTGATCGTCCAGAACTCGGATCCGTTCACGTTCTTCCGCAAGCGGCCGATCCTGGTGGCCGAGGGCGCGGGCCTCGACACCGGCTCTCTGTCCCTCGCCGTGCTGCGCAAGGCCACCCCCTTCGAGCTGCCGACGCTGATCCCGCGCCTGCTCTCCGGGCGGCCCGGGATGGTGGCCCGCCACCGCCAGGTCGAGAGCCTGCCCGGCCTGGACACGGTGCGCGTGGAGGCGCTCGACGACCAGCCGTTTCCCGTTCAGGTGGACGGCGACTACATCGGCCTCCACGACGAGGCCGAGTACCGCGCCGTGCCGCGCGGGCTGATGGCCGTCTCCTAGTCGGGGAGCACCGGCATGGCGATGCCGGGGTCGCGTCCGAGCAGCACCGCGCGCGTGATCGCGTCCGATCCGAAGCGCTCGCGCACGTCGTCGAGCACGAGGTCGAGCGCGGTGGAGCGCTCGAGCGGCAGCGCGAGCTGGACGGCGCTGTCGCTCGCCAGGCCGGAGAGTGTGATGCCGATCAGCGTGATCCCCTTGCGCTCGATCATCGGCATGGCCCCGGCGAGCAGCCCGCGCAGGATCACGAGGACCGTCCGTGTGCGCGAGGTGGCCTCGGCGATCGTGTGCGACCGCGTCGCCCGGGTGAAGTCGTCGAACCGGAGCCGCAGCGTGATCGTCCGGCACACGCGCCGGGCCGTGCGCAGGCGACCGCACAGCCGGTCCACCAGCCCGACCAGGGCCGCGTCGAGCGACTCGTGGGTCCACGGCCGGCGCCCGAGCGCCCGCTGGGAGCCCATAGAGCGGCGCCCCCTGCGGCGCACGACCGGGCGCGGGTCGCGATTGTGCGCGAGCGCGTGGAGCTTCCGCCCGGAGGCGCGCCCGAGCATGTCCACGAGCACCGCCTCCGGCAGCCGGGCCACCTCCCATACCTTGGTGAGCCCGCGCGCGTGCAGCTTCTCCGCGGTCTTCGGCCCGACGCCCCAGAGCCGCTCGACCGGCAGCGGGTGGAGGAACTCGAGCTCCTCGCCGGGCGTCACGAGCAGCAGGCCGTCGGGCTTTGCCACGGCGCTCGCCACCTTGGCGAGGAACTTGGTCACCGCGATCCCGACCGTGATTGGCAGCCCCACCTCGGTCCGCACGTCGTGCCGGAGCCGCCGGGCGATCTCGACCGGCGTGCCCTTGAAGCGCTCGAGCCCGCGAACGTCGAGGAATGCCTCGTCGATGGAGATCGCCTCCACCTCGGGCGCTGTCTCCTCGAACACCCTGAAGACGTCCTTGCTGGCCTGCGAGTAGGCCTCCATGCGCGGCGGAACCACGATCGCGTCAGGGCACAGCCGCTTGGCGAGCCGCCCGCCCATCGCGCCGCGCACGCCTCTGGCCTTGGCCTCGTAGCTGGCCGCGAGCACCACCCCGCCGCCCACGATGACCGGCTTCCCGCGCAGCCGGCGGTCGTCGCGCTGCTCGACCGACGCGAAGAACGAGTCGAGGTCGGCGTGAAGGATGGTGGCCTCGCGCGGCACGAACATACGTTCGCAGCGGCACGGGCCGGAATGCAACCGGGTCGTCGGCGTCAGCTCGCCGGCGGAGCGCGAGAACCGAGTCGTCCTAGGACGCAGGGAGCGACGCGTGCTCCGCACGCGAGCGACCGAGGACACCGGACGGCGCCGGTTCGCAGCCCTCAGGTCGTCGGCGTGATCCTGTAGGCGTCGAAGACCGACTCGATGTTCCGCAGCCGCGTGACGCAGGTCTTCAGCGCCGTGGTGTCCCCCACCTCGACCACGAACCGGTTCTTGACCATCGGGTGCACGACAGTGCAGCGGGCCTCGAGGATGTTGATTCCGGTCTCGGCGAACGCGCGCGAGAGGTCCTCGAGCAGGCGGTGGCGGTCCCAGGCGTCGATCTGGAGCTCGACGCGGAAGGAGCTCGTGGTGTCCCCCTCCCACTCCACCTTCGTGAACCGCTCCGGGCTCTTCATAAGCGCCCGCGCGTTCGAGCACTGCTCGTGGTGGATCGTGATGCCCTTGCCGAGCGAGATGTAGCCCACGATCGGATCGCCGGGCACCGGCCGGCAGCACTTCGCCAGCCGCAGCATCACGTCGTCCACGCCGTCGACCTTGATCCCGTAGGTGGACGAGGCCGCGGTGCGCTTCGGGGTCTCCTTGCGCTCCATCAGCTCCGCCGCCACCGACGGCGGCTCGATCGCCGACTCGCCCTCCTTCAGCCGGCCCATCAGCTTGCTCGTGACGGTCTTGGGCGAGATCTTGGCCTGGCCGAGCGCGATGTAGAAGTCCTCGGCCTTCTGGAAGCCCATCTCGCGGATCACGTCGGCGAGCAGCGGCGAGCCGACGATCTTCTGGGACGGCAGGCCCGACCGCTTGAGGTTCTCGTGCAGGATCTCGCGGCCGCTGCGCTCGGAGTCCTCGCGCTTCTCACGTGTGAACCAGGCGCGGATCTTCGACTGGGCGCGCGTGGTCTTCGCGAGCATCAGCCAGTCGCGCGAAGGGCCGCGCTCCTTCTTCGAGGTGAGCACCTCGCAGATGTCCCCCGAGCGCAGCTCGTAGTGGAGCGGCACGATCTTGCCGTTCACCTTCGCGCCCACGCAGCGGTGACCCACGTCGGTATGGACCGAGTAGGCGAAGTCGAGCGGCGTGGCCCCGGAGGCGAGCGACTTGACCTCGCCCTTCGGCGTGAACACGAAGACCTCGTCCTCGAAGAGGTCGGCCTTCAGCGTCTGCGCGAACTCCTGCGGGTCGGTGGTCTCCTGCTGCCAATCGAGCATGTGCGTGAGCCACTCGACCTTCTCCTCCGGCGGCCCGGCGCCCCCGTTCTTGTAGATCCAGTGCGCCGCCACGCCGAACTCGGCGGTGCGGTGCATGTCCTCGGTGCGGATCTGGATCTCGAGCGGCCGGCCCTCGGGCCCGATCACCGTCGTGTGCAGGGCCTGGTACATGTTGAACTTGGGCATCGCGACCCAGTCCTTGAAGCGGCCCGGGAGCGGCTTCCAGAGCGAATGGATGACGCCGACGGCGCCGTAGCAGTCCTTGACCGACTCGACGATGACCCGCATCGCCGTGAGGTCGTAGATCTCGTTGAACTCGCGGCCCTTCTTCGTCATCTTCGAGTAGATGGAGTAGAAGTGCTTCGCGCGCCCTGAGATCTCGGCGTTGATGCCGACGGCCAGCAGCTCCTTCTCGAGGTACTGCCCGGCGCGCGACACGTAGGCCTCGCGCTCGGTGCGCTGCTGGCTGACGAGCTGCTTGATCTCGTTGTACTTGCGCGGGTGCAGCGTGGAGAACGAGAGGTCCTCGAGCTCCCACTTGATCGCGTGGATGCCGAGGCGGTGCGCCAGTGGCGCGAAGATCTCGAGCGTCTCCTTGGCCTTCTCCTGCTGCTTCTGCTTCGGCATCGAGCCGAGCGTGCGCATGTTGTGGAGCCGGTCGGCGAGCTTGATGAGGATGACCCGGATGTCCCGGGCCATCGCGACCATCATCTTGCGGTAGTTCTCGGCCTGGCGGTCGTCGCGGCTCTGGAAGGTGACGCCGGACAGCTTCGTGACGCCGTCTACGAGCGCGCCGACCTCCTCGCCGAACTCGGCCACGACCTCCTCGAGCGAGGCGCTCGTGTCCTCGACGGTGTCGTGCAGGAGCGCGGCGCACAGCGTCCCCGTGTCGAGCCGCATCCCGGCGCAGATCTTGGCCACGCCGACCGGGTGCACGATGAAGTCCTCGCCGCTCGCCCTGCGCTGGTCCGCGTGCCGCTCGCACGCGAACACGTACGCCTTCTGGACCAGCTCGCGGTCGACCGTCTCGGCGGCCTCGTCCGCGTGCTCCTCGACGACGGCGAACAGATCCCCGAGGAGGACGCGCTGGTCGTCGGTCAGCCGCTCGCGCGGGCCGACGGGCGCCTGCCCGCTGTGCTCGTCGACGGGGTGACGCTCGAAGTCGCGCTTCGCCTTGCCGCCGTTGGCGGCGCGCTTGCTGCGTCTCGTCGTGCGGCGCTTGGCCGGGGTGCTGGCCATGCCTCGATTCTAGAGCCGGTCCGGGCGGGTCTGACGCGCTCAGGCGGCTGCCGTGCGCGCCGGCGCGCCCCGCTCCGCGGCGAGCCGCGCCTCGATGGCGGCGTAGCGCTCCCCGCATTCGCGGAACGTCGGCGACAGCTCCAGCTCCGTGCGGACCCCGTCGGCGACCCGGCAGGCGGGCGGATCGAGGCCGAACTCGACAAGTCCGAGCTCGCCGAGCACGGCCACCACGCGAGCGCAGAGCTCCGGCGGGCGCGGGTGGCGCCCGCCGCCGCGGAGGGCCCCCTCGAGGGCGTCCGGCGCGGGGTCCGGGCCGAGTTCGCGCAGCGCCCGGAAGCATTCCGTCAGGACGGGGCGCAGCTCGAGCGCGTTGCGCCAGACGGCGAGCGCGAAGTCCACGTCGGCGGGCCCCCAGGCGAGATGGGCGTGCCCGGCCAGGCCGAGCAGCGCGTCGCCGGCCCCGCCGGGCGGCGGATCGAGCGCCACCAGGTGGTTGTATCCGCGGGCAAGGCCCGGATCCGCGGCCAGCACGTCCCAGGCGACAGCCGCGAGCCCGCCGTCGTCGAGGCCCGCCACCAGAGTCTCGAGCGACTCTCGGCGCCGCGACACGTCCGCCACGCCGACGAGCACGGGCTCCCCGCTCGTCATCAGCTCCCCCACGACGCCGGCGAAGCCCTCGCCGCGCCGGTCGATCACGTCGCGGGCCCCCGCCGGCGCAGGCGCGGGCGCGCCCGCTGCGGCCAGCCGCTCCCAGAACGGCGCGTCCTCCCCGAGCGCGTGCACCCGGCCGCGCAGCGACTCGCACAGCGCGCGCAACAGGATGCGCGGCTCCTCCACCCCGTTCCAGCGGTTGCGCTCCAGCCGCAGGACGATGTCGTGCGGCGCCCTGGCGGCCGGGGCGAGCGTGGACGGGGCGGTGCCGAACGCCACGCCGCGGGAACGCGAGCCGCCGGCCGTGACGAGCGTGAAGCGCGCGTGCTGGCGCTGGTCGCCCATGCCGGCCACGTTCTCGACCCGCGCGCCCGGCACGAGCAGGCTCGGCTGCGGGTTCGCGCACCCGAAGGGCGCGAGCCGCTCGAGCTCCTCGGCCAGCCCGAGCGTGAGCGCGCCACCGGGCACGACCGCGTCCACGTGCTCGCGGCGGCGCAGGTCGGAAGGCGACAGCGCGGCCCCGGCGTGCTGCGCGAGCGCCCGCCGGAAGGGCTCCACCGCCTCGGCGCGCAGCTCCACCCCCGCCGCCATCTTGTGGCCTCCGAAGCGCGTCAGGTGCTCCGAGCAGGCGTGGAGCCCGGCGAGCAGGTCGTAGGCCGGGATGCTCCTGCCCGACCCGCGGCCGGACTCGCCGTCCAGTGCGATCACGACGCACGGCCGGCGCCAGCGCTCGACGAGCCGCGAGGCGACGATGCCCACCACGCCGGGGTGCCAGCCCTCGCCCGCGACGACCAGCGCGCCGGCCGACGCCTGCGGCGCGCACGCGCCCTCGGCGGCGAACAGGATCCGGGTCTCGGCCTCCTGGCGGTCGCGGTTCAGGAGGTCGAGCTCGCGCGCGACCTCGGCTGCGCGCCCGGAGTCCTCGGTGAGGAGCAGCTCGAGCGCGGCGGCGGCCCGCTGCATCCGGCCCGCCGCATTGATGCGCGGGCCGAGCCGGAAGCCCAGCGCGTGCTCGGCCACGTCGGCCGGGTTGACGGCGGCGACCTCCATCAACGCGCGCAGCCCCGGCTTGCGCGTGCGCGCCAGGGCGGCCACGCCCTCGCGGACGATCCGCCGGTTCTCGTCGCGCAGCGGCACGACGTCACAGACCGTGGCGAGCGCCGCCAGGTCCAGGTCCTCGTCGGCGTCCCGCGGGTCGCGGTCCGCGGCGGCCCGCAGCCCTTCCGAGAGCTTCAGCGCCACGCCCGCCGCGCACAGCTCCGGACAGGGGTAGTCGCCGAGGGCCGGGTGCACGACCGGGCAGGCGGGCAGCTCGGAACCGGGCTGGTGGTGGTCCGTCACGACCACGTCCATCCCCGCGGCGCGCGCGGCGGCCACCTCGGCGACCGAGGTGATCCCGCAGTCCACCGTCACGAGCAGGTCGACCCCGCTGCCTGCGAGCCGCTCGACGGTCGCGACCGAGAGCCCGTAGCCGTCGTCGAACCGGCTCGGGATCTCCCACGTCGGATCGGCGCCGAGGGCGCGCAGCGCCCGGACCAGGATCGCGGTGGAGCAGATGCCGTCGACGTCGTAGTCGCCGTGGACCGCGATCCGCGAGCCCTTGGCCACGTGGCCCAGGATCAGCTCGACCGCGGCCGCGAGGCCGGGCACACCCGCCGGGTCGTGGCGCTCGCCGGCGCGCATGAAGCGGGCGGCGTCCTCGGGGTCCGTCAGCCCGCGCCGGGCGAGGATCGCGGCCAGCGTGGCCGAGACGCCGAGCGAGGCCTCGAGGCGCAGCGCGGACTCGACCTCATAGGGCGAGCAGATCCATCGCGACGACCGCGCCTCCATCGATGGCCATTCTGCGCCCGGCCCCCGACGGAACGGGACCCGTCAGAGCACGAAGGTGCGGTGTTTGCGGGCGCCGCGCAGGGTGGAGAGGAGCTGGACGCCGTCGAAGAGGGCGAAGAAGGCCGCATGGCGCGGGCGGGCCCCGCGTGCCCTCACCCGCTTCCCCAGGTGCAGCGCGTAGGGCACTGCCAGCAGCGCCGCCTCCGGCCTGCGGCGCGCCAGCAGCGCTCCGAGGGCCGCCAGCAGAAGCGGGTGCGAGCGGTCGTGGAAGACGCCCAGGAAGAGGTTGCGGCGCAGGCGCGGATGCTCCTTGTAGAGGCGCACGTGGTCCGTCGCGTGCAGCGCGTCGCGCAGGGCGGCGGCCGGCCTGCGGGCGATGACCGCGTGGTGGACGAGCGCCCCGGGCTCGAAGGCGGGGAGGCCGCCGGCCGCGAGGGCGCGGCAGCCGAGGTCCGAGTCCTCGCCCATCCCGGCGCCGTAGGACTCGTCGAAGCCGCCGATCCGCTCGAGCAGCGTCCGCGGGTAGGCCACGTTGCAGGTCTCGAAGTTCGCGCTCGGGCCGTCGATGTGGATCGTCTTCGAGAACGACCCGAGTGCGTGCGCCTCGGCCGGGTTGGGCAGCGTCCGGCCGCGCACGATCGCGTCAGGCCGCCGCCGCGCCGCGTCGAGCAGGGTCTCGAGCCAGCCGGGCGTGGGAACGCAGTCGTCGTCGGTGAAGGCCACGAACGGGGCCCGCGCCAGCCGCCAGCCGGCGTTGCGCGCCGCGGCGGGACCGGCCCGCGCGACGGGCGGCGGGATGCAGAGCCGCAGGTCCCCGCGCCGCGCCTCCGCGGTGAGCACCTCCTGGGTGGCGTCCGACGAGCCGTCGTCGACCACGACCACCTCGAAGGCGTCCAGGGGAAGCGTCTGGGCGCGCAGGCCCGCCAGCAGCTGCCTGAGCCGCAGCGAGCGGTTGTGCGTTGCGACCACCACCGACATGGCCGGCGCCCGGGGCGTGACGCGCTCGTCCAGCATCGATTCCACCATAGGGCGGAATCGGGGTTTTGGAGCTAGTGAGAGCCGGCCCTGGTGAAGCCGTGATCGACGCCGTGGAGGCGGTCGGTGCGCGCACCCCACAGGTACGACACGGCCAGCCCGATGAGCGCCCCGGGGATCGCGATGAGCGCCTGGATCAGCTCGGTGTCGTGGCGGCCGGGCACGGTCGCGCCGTTGACCAGGAAGCCGAACAGCGCGGAGCCGACGACGGCCGCCAGGAACGCGCCCACGATGCCGCCCCAGAAGCGGTCGGGCACGAACACGGTGAAGTGCCAGACCGCGATTCCCATCATCACCCAGACGACCAGTGCCATGGCTCAGCGCCTCCCGTGCTTCTTCCGGGGGCGCTTGGGCTTCGGCTTCGGCGTGGGCGCCCCGCCCCCGGCCGTGCTGGTCACGGAGCTCGTGCGGCGCGGAGCCGGCTCGGGCTCGGGCTGCCCGTTCGTCTCCCGCTCCGGCTTGGCCTGAGCCTCCGGCTCGGGCTCCGGCTCCGGCGGGGCGGGTGGTGGCGGCGGTGGCGGTGCCACCGCGGTGGCGGCCGCGCCGCCGTCCGGGGCGGGACGCGCCGCCGTGCGCTTGCGCTGCGCCCTGCGGGCGGCGCGGCGCTCGCGCGGGGCGACGGCCTCGTCCTCGTCCGCCTCCCCGATCGTCTCGGACGCGAACGGCGGCACGATCCCGCCGTTCTCCTCCATCACGAGGCGGCGCCGGCGCATGTAGATCGCCTCGCGCTCCTTCCATTCCACGAGCACGGGCGTTGCGATGAAGATCGACGAGTAGGCGCCCGACATCACGCCGACGAGCAGCGCGAAGGCGAAGTCCTTGAGGGTGTCGCCGCCGAACAGCAGCAGCGAGCCAACCGGCATGAGCACGACGAAGCTCGTGGCGAGCGACCGTGTGAACACCTCCGACATCGAGCGGTTCGCGATCTGGGAGAAGGTCGCCCGCGGCATGCGCGGCACGTTCTCGCGGATGCGGTCGAACACGATGACCGTGTCGTAGAGGGAGTAGCCCAGGATGGTGAGCAGCGCCGCGACCGTCGACGTCGTCACCTCCCGGTCGGTGAGGGCGTAGACGCCCGTGGTGATGAGGAGGTCGTGCGCGAGCGCGATCAGCACCGGCACCGCGAACTTGAACTCGAAGCGGACCCCGATGTAGATCGAGATCAGGAGCAGCGACGCGATCACCGCGATGATCGCGGTGCGCGCGATCTGCTCCCCGAACGTCGGCCCGATCGAGTTCGACGAGAAGTCGTCGCTCTTGACCCCGAAGTCCCGGTCGAGGGCCTGCTCGACCTGCGAGACCTCGGACGGCTCCAGCTGCGGCACGGCGATCTGCACGACGTTGCTGCCGAGCTCCGGGTCGTCGACCTCCTGGATCTTCGCGTCGGCGTACCCCAGCGGCCCGAGCGTGTCGCGCACGTCCTGGACGCTGGCGTGGCGCTCGAGCGGAGTGGTGATCCGCGTGCCCGACTCGAAGTCGATGCCGAAGTTGATCCCGAGCGCGGCGATCGCGATCGCGCCCGCCGCGAGGATGGCTCCCGAGAAGGAGAAGAACCAGCGCGAGCGGCCCATGAAGTCGAAGCGCCAGCCCTTCGACTCCTTGCCGCTGACGCCGAGTGCGCTCGGGCGCCGGAGGATCCGGCTCCGCGCCATCGTCCCGAGGATCGCCGAGGTGGCGAGCACGGCCGTGAACAGCGACACGATCGTGCCGACGCCGAGCGTGAAGGCGAAGCCCTTGATCCCCGCGGTGGCGAGCGTGAACAGGATGAACGCGACGCCGATCGTCACGACGTTGGCGTCGATGATCGTGCGTAACGCCTTCGTGTATCCGGTCGAGATGGCGGCCGGGATCGATCTCCCCGCGCGCACCTCTTCCTTGATGCGCTCGTACATGACGATGTTCGCGTCGGCGGCCACCGCCAGGGTGAGCACCATTCCCGCGATGCCCGGCAGCGTGAGCGTGATCGGGATCAGCTTCACGAGCGCGAACAACAGGAACGCGTAGATCAGCAGCGCGGCGGTGGCCACCATGCCGAGCACGCGGTAGAACACGAGCAGGAACAGGATCGTGAGCGCGAGACCCGCGGCGCCGGCGATCAGGCCCTGGTCGAGCGCCTGCTGGCCGAGCGTCGCCGAGACCTGCGTGTTCGAGATCAGCTTGAGGTCGATCGGCAGGGCGCCGATGCGGAGGCTCTCGGCCAGGTCGTTGGTCTCCTGGAAGCTGCCGATGTTCTCGATCTGCGCGCCCGTGCGGCCGTCGATGCCCTCGGGGTTCGAGACGTAGTCGATCGTCGCCAGCGAGACGATCTCGTTGTCGAGCGTGATCGCGAAGCGCTGGAAGGTCTGGTCGCGCGGCGTGCCGGCGGGCGGGATGATCTTCGAGCCACGCTCGGCGATCCGCTTGGTCACGCGCGCGAACGCCTCGCGGCCGTCGTCGGTGAACTCCATCGTCACCACGGGCTGGTTGGTCTGCGGGTCCGTGGCCGCCTTGGGGTTCTTGACGTCGGTGCCGTTCAGCTCCGTGTCGTCCTCGAGGACGAAGAAGCGCTTGATCTGCGGGGGCTGGTTCGGCACCCGCTCGCCCTCGACGATGACGATGCCCTTCGGCACCTCGATGACCTTGGAGCCCGCCGGAGGCCCGCCCGACCCGAGCGCCTTCAGCTCGTCGAGGCAGGCGGTGCCCTCCGCGTACTCGGGCGCGGGGCCGGGCTCCGAGTCGAAGTCGGACAGGACCTCGTCGCAGCTGCTGCCCGGGTCGTAGTCGCCCGTGCGGAGCGGCTTTCCGTCGGGCCCGATTGGGATCTGGTCGGGGCCGAAGAGGTAGTACGTGGGGCGGCTCGTGGAGTCGTTGGCGGCGTCGGCCTCCGCGGGGGTCATGTCCGAGCCCGACGGGACGTCCGTGGCCTCTGCCTTCGGCTTCTGCTCGGACGCCTCCTCGGCCGCCTGGAAGAGCGCCTTCGTCCCGGCGTACGGCGAGTCCGGCCCGCGCCCGAGGACGTTCGGCTCCCAGTCGTAGAACTGGAGCTGCGCCGTGGTCCCGACCTGCTCGATCGCGCGCTGGGCGTTCTGGACGTCGGGCAGGCCGACGGAGATCTGGTCGCGGCCGGAGCGCTGGATCTCGGACTCCGAGACGCCGAGCGAGTTGGTGCGCTTGCGGATCGTGTCGATCGCGTCGTCCACCGCCTGCGGCGTCACGGTGGGCACCTGAGGCGTGGGCCGGCCCTGGTAGACGAGCTCGATGCCGCCGCGCAGGTCGAGGCCGAGCTTCGTCTCCTTCGACAGCGGCGAGCCCGGGACGATCACGAGGGCGGCCGCCACGAGCAGGGCCGCGACGATCCCGAGGATCGCGAGGTTCCGGTTCCGGTTGGTCATCTGGGGGTGAGCACCAGCAGCAGGCCGCCGTCGTCGTCGTAGGCGGGGAAGATGTCCGCCTTCGCGTCCTCGGGCCGATCGCCCTCGGCATGCACGGTCACCTGCTTGTCGAGCACCCTCACGCCCCACTCGAGCGCGGTGCTGATGTGGTCGTCGCCGCCCGTGAACTCCAGGCCCAGCACCTCGGTCACGGGCCGCCCGATCACGTCGAGGTCACCCAGCCCGGTCAGCTCGCGCGCGCCCCGGCCCGTGCCGATCAGCCTGCCCTGCTGATCGAGGATGAAGAACGCCGCGTTCGGGGCGGGGTAGTAGTCGTCGAGCAGCTCGAACAGAAACCCGAAGCCGCACTTCTTGCAGGCTCGGGCTCGATTCTGGAAACCGGCCGTCCGCTCCGTGGAGAGGCTGCGGTCTCCGCAGTTCGGGCAGATGAATCTGGGCATGACTGTCGTAGGTTAGGCGCTCCCCTAAAGCGGAGGTTAGAAGAGCTGCGGCCCATGCCCACCCGTCCGCTCGAGGCCCAGATGGGCGAACGCGGCGTCGGTCGCGA
Source organism: Thermoleophilaceae bacterium (assembly GCA_016929195.1). Lineage (GTDB taxonomy): Bacteria > Actinomycetota > Thermoleophilia > Solirubrobacterales > Thermoleophilaceae > JACVRW01. The sequence continues at coordinate 17,622 of JAFGJG010000074.1, read as the reverse complement.
CCCGTCCGCGCGGCGTCCGCATGATGAATCCCTGCTGGAGCAGGTAGGGCTCGTAGACGTCCTCGATCGTGTCGGCCTCCTCCCCCACGGCCACGGCGAGCGTCGACAGGCCCACCGGGCCGCCGCCGAACTTCCCGCAGATGGCGGAGAGGATCTCGCGGTCGAGCCGGTCGAGGCCGGCCTCGTCCACCTCGAGCAGGTCGAGCGCCTCGCGGGCCACCGCGGCGTCGATGCGGCCGGCGCCGCGCACCTCGGCGAAGTCGCGCGTGCGCTTGAGGAGACGGTTCGCCACGCGCGGGGTCCCGCGCGAGCGCGTGGCGATCGCCTCGGCGCCCGCCGCGTCGATCTCGACGTCGAGGATGCCCGCCGACCGGCGCACGATCCGCGCGAGGTCGGTGGGCTCGTAGAGCTCGAGCCGGTGGGTCACGCCGAAGCGGTCGCGGAGCGGCGTGGTCAGGAGCCCGGCGCGCGTGGTCGCGCCGATCATCGTGAAGCCGGGGAGGTCGAGCGTCACGACCCGCGCCCCCGCCCCCTGCCCGACCGTGATCGGGAGGCGGCGGTCCTCCATCGCCGGGTAGAAGGTCTCCTCGAGCGCGCGCGGGAGGCGGTGGATCTCGTCGACGAAGAAGACGCTGCCGGGGTCGAGCGCAGTCAGGTAGCTGGCCACGTCGCCCTTGCGCTCGAGCGCAGGTCCGGCGGTGCCCACGAACTCGGCGCCCAGCTCCTCCGCGACGATCTGCGCCAGCGACGTCTTCCCGAGGCCCGGCGGGCCCGCGAGCAGCACGTGGTCGAGCGGCTCGCCGCGCGCCTTCGCGGCCTCGATGAAGACCGCCAGCTGCTCCTTCACGCGCTCCTGGCCGACGAAGTCCTCGAGCCGGCGCGGCCGCAGCGAGCGGTCGAGGTCGTCCTCCGGCCCGATCGGAGCCGGATCCTGGATGCGCTCGACCCCTGGCGTGCGGATCCCGTTCACCGCGCGGCCCTCAGCGCCTCGGCGATCAGATCCTCGGGCGTGTCGCCGTCGGCGTCCTCGAGCAGGCCGTCGACCTCCTGCGGCGAGAAGCCGAGGCCGATGAGGCCGTCGCGCGCGAGCGCGCGCGGGTCGTCGCCGCCGTCGCCGCGGCGGACGACGATCTCCTCGCTCACGCGCCCCGCCACCTTCTCGCGCAGCTCGACGATCACGCGCTCGGCGGTCCGCTTGCCGATGCCGGGCACCGCCTGGAAGCGCGCTGCGTCGCCGGCCGCGAGCGCGTTGAGCAGCTCGCGCGGCTGGCCGCCGGAGAGGACGGCGAGGGCGACCTTCGGCCCCACCCCCTGAACGCCGATCAGCATCAGGAAGAGCTCGCGCTCGGCCTCGGTCGCGAAGCCGTAGAGCTGCATCGCGTCGTCGCGCATGACCAGGTGGGTGTGCAGGAGCGCCGGCTCGCCGACCCCGGGGGACCCCCGGTGGGTCTCCGCCGAGACGAGCAGCCGGTAGCCCACGCCGGCGGCCTCGACGATCAGCTCGCCGGGGCGCCGCCCGATGACCGTGCCCGAGACCGACGCGATCACGCCAGCGCCTCCGCCAGCGGCGCCCCGTTCGCGTGGCAGATCGCCACGGCGAGGGCGTCGGCCGCGTGGTCGGGCTCGGGCGGGTCGGGCAGTGACAGGAGCGAGCCGACCATCCGCTGCACCTGGCCCTTCTCGGCGGCGCCGCTGCCGCAGACGGCCTGCTTGACCGCCTGCGGCGTGTACGAGAAGCAGGGGACGCCCGCCATGCCGGCCGAGAGGAGCACCACGCCGCGCGCCTGCCCGACCGCGAACGCGGTGCGCACGTTCTTCCCGAAGTAGAGCTCCTCCACCGCGAGCGCCTGCGGCCGGTGCTCGGAGATCAGCTCGCACACGCGCGCGTGGATCTCCGCGAGCCGCCGCTCGAGCGGGGTGCCGGACCGGGTCTCGATCACGCCGCCGTCGAGCGCCGCGAGCGTGCGCCCGCGCGAGAGCACCACGCCGTAGCCCGTGTGTGCGCTGCCCGGATCGATGCCGAGGACGACCACCACATGGTGGATTCTCCGCGCGGGGGCGGACGCCTCTAGCGGAAGCAGCCGGCTCGGCCGGCTGCGCACCGATGTCTTCTAGGAAGCAGCCGGCTCAGCCGGCTGCGCACCGATGTCCCTCTAGACGGCCGCGACGCGCTCGAGCACGTCCGCGTCCACGTCGAAGTTGGCGTGGACCGCCTGCACGTCGTCGTGGTCCTCGAGGTTCTCGATCAGCCGCATGAGCGAGCCGACCTGGCCCTCGTCCACCGGGGTGCGGGTGGTCGGGCGCTGCACCAGCTCCGCCGACTCGAGCTCCACGCCGGCGGCCTCGAGCGCCGCGCGGACGCCCGCCAGCTCGGCCGGGCCGGTCACGATCTCCCAGAGGTCGCCGTCGAGCGTCATGTCCTCGGCCCCGGCGTCGATCGCGGCGAGCAGGTCGTCCTCGGCGTAGCGACGGCCGTCGACCACGATCTCGCCCTTCTTCTCGAAGGTCCAGGCCACCGATCCGGGCTCGCCCAGGTTGCCGCCCGACTTGGTGAAGAGGTGGCGCACCTCCGAGCCGGTGCGGTTGCGGTTGTCGGTGAGCGCCTCGACCAGGATCGCCACCCCGCCGGGGCCGTAGCCCTCGTAGACCACGCTCTCGAAGGTCTCGCCCTCGGAGTCCGCGCCGGTGCCCTTGGCCACCGCGCGCTCGATGTTGTCTTTCGGCATGCTGGCGTCGCGCGCCTTCTGGATGGCGAGGGCGAGAGCCGGGTTGCCGTCGGGATCGCCGCCCTCGCGCGCCGCGACCGTGATCGCCCGGGTCAGCTTCGTGAAGAGCTGGCCGCGCTTCGCGTCAACGGCCTTCTTCTTGTGCTTGATCGATGCCCATTTGGAGTGGCCGGCCATTGCGCGAAAGAGACTACCCACGCGTAGCTATTGGTATGTAGGAACGGACACCGACCAGGAGGAACGATGCCGGACAGGACCGCAAGCGCCAGCTGGAGAGGGACCCTTCCCGAGGGCGACGGGACCATGCGGCTCGGGAGCGGCGCGTACGAGGGCGCCTACTCGGCCAAATCCCGCTTCGAGCAGGGCGACGGCACGAACCCGGAGGAGCTGCTGGGCGCCGCGCACGCCGGCTGCTTCTCGATGGCCCTGGCCGGGAACCTGAGCCGCGCCGGCCACGACCCGACGAGAGTGGACACCGAGGCGAAGGTCTCGATCGAGCGCGACGGCGACGGCTTCACGATCACGAAGATCCGGCTCGAGACGGTGGCCGACGTGGACGGCATCGACGACGACCGGTTCCAGGAGGTCGCCGAGATGACGAAGCAGACCTGCCCGGTGTCACGGGCGCTCGCCGCCGTCGAGACGGTGGAGCTGGAGGCGCGCCGGGCCTAGGCGACCAGGAAGCGCCCGTCGCGCTGCAGCTCTTCGCCGTCCACTGTGAGGGAGCCGCCCTCGCGGAGGTCGCAGACCATGTCCCAATGGACGGCGGAGCTGTTCGCGCCGCCGGTCTCGGGATAGGACATGCCGATCGCGAGGTGGACGGTCCCGCCGATCTTCTCATCGAGCAGGATCTCCTTGGTCCCGTCGGAGATGCCGAAGTTCGTGCCGATCCCGAGCTCGCCGAGCCGGCGGGCGCCCTCGTCGGTGTCCAGCATCTCGATCAGGAAGTCCTCCCCCTGCTCGGCCGAGGCGTCAACCACCCTGCCGTCCTCGAACCGGAAGCGAACGCCGGCCACCTCGCGGCCGCCGTATCCGGCGGGGAACGAGAAGGCCACCTCGCCGTTGACCGAGTCCTCGACCGGGCCGGTGAAGAACTCGCCGTCGGGCATGTTGTGCTGCCCGGTGCAGGGGATCCAGGTGCGGCCCTCGACGCCGAGGGTGAGGTCGGTGCCCGGGGCCTGGATGCGCACCTCGCTGCGGCCGCTGATCCACTCGGTCAGGCGGTTGACCTGGTCCGACTGGCGCTGCCAGGCGGTGACCGGATCGGGGTCGTCGGTCAGGCAGGCCGCGTAGTAGAAGTCCTCGTACTCGCGCAGCGACATCCCGGCCTCGGCCGCGTACGCCTCGGTCGGGAACAGCGTGAGCGCCCAGCGGTACTCGCCCTCGGCCGCGCGCTTCATGCTCGTCTCCATCAGCGGCTTGCGCGCCTTCTGCGCCCGGGCCTGCTTCGCCGGGTCGGCGCCCTGGAGCTCGCGGGCGTTGACGTCGGCCATGATCGCGATCCGGACGTCGGCCTGCTCGGTCGCCCAGCGCGACATCGGCGAGACCCAGTCGAGCTGCTCGTCGGATGCGTGCTCGAAGAACGCCGCCTGCATGCCGGTCGTCGTGAGCTGCATGATCGGGTGCCCGCCGGCGCGCAGCACCTCTTCGTAGACCGCCTGCACCAGCACCTCGGCCGCCGTCGTCGACTGGATGACGCAGACGTCCCCCTTCTCCACGTGCGTCGAGTAGCGCACGAGGATCTGGGCGAGCGCCTCGGCGCGCTGGTCTCTCATTGGGGCGGTCCTCCGTTGGTCGTGACGACCCAGCGGTGAACGCGCCTGTCGTCGGTGAGCTCGGGGTGGAAGGCCACGGCCAGGATGTTCGACTGGCGCACGGCGATCGGGTGCCCGTCCAGCTCGGCCAGCACCTCTACCCCGTCGCCGACCGACTCTATCCACGGCGCACGGATGAATACACCCCTCAACGTTCCCAGACCGGTCAGATCGACGTCGGCCTCGAACGATTGGAGCTGGCGCCCGAAGGCGTTCCTTCGAGCGGTCACGTCGAGCAGCCCGAGGTGGTCGCGATCGAGCAGGATCAGCCCGGCGCACGTGCCCAGCACCGGGCGGCCCGACGCGACGAAGTCGCGCAGCGGCTCGGCCAGCCCCTCGCTCTCCACGCCGAGGGTCATCGTGGTGGACTCGCCGCCCGGGATCACGAGCGCGTCGATCCCCTCGAGCTGCTCGCGCGTGCGGACCGTGCGCGCCTCGGCGCCGACGTCCGCGAGCGCCTTCGCGTGCGCCTCGAAGTCGCCCTGGAGGGCGAGGACGCCGACGGTCGGCCGGTTCACCAACCGCGGTTCTGGAGGAGCCCGCCGCCGCCCGGCGCGTCGAGCTCGCCGATCTCGAGGCCGGCCATCGGCTCCCCGAGCTCGCGCGACGCCGCCGCCACGCGCTCCGGGTCCTCGAAGTGCGTCGTCGCCTCCACGATCGCGCGGGCGCGGCGCTCCGGGTCGGAGGACTTGAAGATCCCCGAGCCCACGAAGTTCCCCTCGGCGCCGAGCTGCATCATGAGCGCGGCGTCCGCGGGTGTCGCGATTCCGCCGGCGCAGAAGAGCACCACCGGGAGCTTCCCGTTCTGGGCCACCTCGCGGACGATCTCGAGCGGGGCCTGAAGCTCCTTGGCGGCCGTGGGCAGCTCGACCGGGTCCAGCGAGGCGAGCCGCCTGAGCTCGCCCTTGATCATCCGGATGTGGCGGACCGCCTCGACGACGTTCCCGGTGCCCGCCTCGCCCTTCGAGCGGATCATCGCGGCGCCCTCCGCGATGCGCCTGAGCGCCTCGCCGAGGTTGGTGGCGCCGCAGACGAACGGCACGTTGAACGCGTGCTTGTCGATGTGGTGGGCCTCGTCGGCCGGGGTCAGCACCTCGGACTCGTCGATGTAGTCCACCTCGAGCGCTTGGAGCACCTGCGCCTCGGCGAAGTGGCCGATGCGAGCCTTCGCCATGACCGGGATGGTCACGGCCTGCTGGATCCCCTCGATCATGTTGGGGTCCGACATGCGCGCGACGCCCCCGTCGCGGCGGATGTCCGCAGGCACGCGCTCCAGCGCCATGACCGCGGCCGCGCCGGCCTCCTCGGCGACCTTCGCCTGCTCGGGGGTGACCACGTCCATGATCACGCCGCCCTTGAGCATCTCGGCGAGGCCGGCCTTTACCCGGAAGGTGCCCGTCTCCATGGTCTAGATGCTATCCAGCAGGCCAGCGGCGGCCATGTCCTACAAGCGCTGAATGCCCGACCTCAGGGCCCTCAGGGCCCCGTCCAGCCCGCCGCGTGGCACGGCGCGCTGCCGCACACGTCGATCACCCTGCCGTCGATGCGGAGGAACTCCGCGATCTGGCGTCGCACCGACGGCTCGGACTGGATCACGAGGTCGTGCGGGTCCACGCCCACGCGCGGCGGCAGGTTCTCGATCGGCGGCGTGAGCGTGCCGAGGCACTCGGGAGCGCCCGGCGCGTCGCACCCCGCCGGGCGCAGCGGCCCGATGTCCCAGACGACGAGCGCGGCGTCGCCCTCGTACGGGAAGCGGCGGATGCGCGGAATGCCGTAGTAGGGCTCGCGGTCCGCGTGCCTGCCCGGGTCCACGGCGGGCGTGCGCAGGTGCGAGCCGATCGTCCGCGCCTGGACCTCGGTGGCCACGTTCGCCACCTGGTGATCGCCGAACGAGAGGATCTGGAGCACCTTGTGCTTCGGGGTGTTCGGGGGCGGGTCGCTCGTCATGTGCCAGGCGTAGCCGTTCGGCTCGCCGCGGTCCCAGAGGATCTGGATCATCGAGAGCGCGAGCTGGCGGTCGAACGGGCTCGGGTAGCTCGGGTTGAGGATCGCCCCGTACAGGTCGAAGTCCACGCTGCGGTTGAGCAGCAGGCTGTAGTTCGTCGCGCCCACGTAGAGCACCGAGCGGTTGAAGTCCGGCGCGACGGCCGTGAGCGCGCCGCCCGCGATCCCGCCCTGGCTGTTGCCGTAATAGAAGAGCCGGCGCGTGTCGACGAGCGGCCTGCCGCCCTGCTGGAACGCCGGGTTCGACGTGAAGCCGTTCCTGTGGATCATCGCGCGCCCGACGAACATGAAGTCGAGGAAGCCCTGCTGGAGCCGGTCGGCGAGCGACGGGAAGCCCGACAGGTTCTGGAGGATCCCTACGGCGTTCGGCACGTCCTCCTCTGCCATCCCGATCCAGTCGACGCCGCAGACCATCACGTCGTTCTCGTTGCCGAGCTCCTCGACGTTGCGGGCGCCCACCTCGCCCGCGTCGCCCAGCAGTCCGTGCCCGTACAGGGACGGCCGCGCCGGCCTGTCGGGGCTCGCCGAGCGCGGGATGTTGCAGATGTAGCGCGCGTCGTAGGTGTTGCCCGGGATGCGGCGCGGCAGGCCGTCGGGCCCGAGGTCGAAGCGCGAGCCGGACGGGCAGCCCGTGGCGTTCAGGAAGCACGGCACCGTGACCGTGCCCTCCACGCGCCGGAACACGTTCGGCTCCTCGGCGGGCGTCCGCTCGATGACCTGGTCGACCTTGAACGCGGGTGACGCGCCCTCGACCTTCAGGTCGCGCAGGTTGCGGTCGCCCAGCTCGGCGAAGGCGCGGTCGCGGATCGACACGAGCCGGCGCGAGAGCGAGTTGCCGCTCGCCACGGTGAAGTCCCACGCGAGGTAGAGGTCGCGCCGGTCGATGCCCGCCCTGCGCAGGGACCGGAAGATCGACTCCATGTGGCCGCGGCGCGACTCGAACGCCTTCGAGTCGGTGAGCACGCCGTCGCGGTAGAGCTTGAACGCCCGGCCCGGAGCCAGCGCCTTCCCCGCGCCGTCCCGCAGCCCGCGCAGGGCGACGATGTAGCGCTCGCCCTCCCGCCAGTTCACCGCCGGATGGATCAGCAGCGCGGTCGTCTCCGGAGTCACGCCGTTCGAGTCGATCTCCGCCCAGATCAGGTGCCGCCTGTGCGTGCGCGCGTTGATCACGACGATCGGGGCGCGGCGGTCGTACGTCCGCTCGAGATCGGTGACCGGCACGGGGTTCGTCTTCGCGAACGCCGCCGGGGTGTCGAGTCCGGGCACCTTGACCACGATCGTCTGCCCGGGGCTGAAGCCGTCCGAGAGGTTGTAGTCGGACGGCTCGATCGCCACGCCGTCCTTGTTGCGCGGCGTGGCGGTCGGGAGCAGGTTGAGCCGCCGGCCGGTGGCCGACCAGGCGGGCTTCGTGAAGTAGTCGTTGGGCCAGGGCTGGAGGCAGGCGGCGGTGCCGATCGGGTCGCATCCCGGGGTGATCGGCGGCGCGTCGACGCGCGGCGTGCGGTGCGCCGAGGCCGCCGGCGCGGCCAGCGCCAGCGCGGCCAGCGCGGCGGCCAGCGCCCTCACGGCCCGGTCCATCCCGCGGCGTGGCAGGCCTCGTCTCCGCAGACGTCGATCAGCTCGCCGTCGATGAACGCCGAGAACTGATCCTGCGCCGACGGCTCGCGGCCCGTCACGCCGTGCGGGTCCACCCCTAGGCGGGGTGCCGTGTTCGTGATCGGCGGCTGCCCGGTGCCGAGGCTCCCGCGCAGCGGGCCGATGTCCCAGACCACCAGGGCGCTGCCGCGGTACGGGAAGCGGCGGATCCGGTCGATGCCGTAGAAGGGGCTCACATCCGTGCTGCGGCCGGGGTCGAGCGCGGGCTCGCGCAGCTTCGCACCGATCGTCCGCGCCTCGATCTCGGTGCCGATGTTGGCGACCTGGTGGTCACCGTACGCCATGTGCAGCAGCACCGTGTGCGCCGGCGTGTTCGGATACGGGTCGTCGGTCATGTGCCAGGCGAAGCCGTTCGGCTCGCCGCGGTCCCAGAGCATCTGGATCATGGACAGCAGCAGCGGCCGCTCGATCTCGTCGGGGTAGGACGGGTAGAGCAGCGCCTTGAACGGGTCGAAGTCGATGCTGCGTGTGAGCAGCAGGCTGTAGTTCATGGCCGGCACGATCAGCACCGAGCGCGTGAAGTCGGGGGCCACGGCCGTGAGCGCGCCGCCGGCGATGCCGCCCTGGCTGCCGCCCGAGTAGTAGAGCCGCTTCGTGTCGAGCAGCGACCCGCCGGCGTCGCGGAACGCGGCGTTGGCGGCGAACCCCTGCGGATGGATCATCGCCCGGCCGAGGTAGAGGAAGTTGACCATCCCCTGCTGGAGGCGATCCGCGAGCGTCGGGAAGCGCGACAGGTCCTGGAGGATCGTCGCGGTGTTCGGCAGGTCGCCGCCCGACATCCCGATCCAGTCGGAGGCGCAGAGGACGATCCGGTGTTCCGAGGCGATCGGGAGCCGGCTGATCGAGTTGACCTCGCCGGCGCCGCCGAACAGCCCGTGTCCGTACAGCGAGACGCGCCCGGGATGCGCCGAGTCGACCGAGCGAGGGACGTTGCAGATGAAGTTGGCCTCGTGGGTGTTGCCCGGGATCGGGCTGGGCAGGCCGTCAGGCCCGAGGCGGAAGCGAGAGCCGGCCGGGCAGCCCTGCTGGTCGAGATAGCACGGGACCGTCACGTGGCCCTCGACCCGCCGCCGGATGACGTCGTCCTCGCCCGTCTGGCAGCCGTCGCCTCCGCAGGGGGCGAAGTCGGTCACCTTGTCGAGCGTGAACGCGGGCGAGCGGCCGCTCACCTTCAGGTCGCGCAGGTTGCGGTCGCCGAGCTTCGCGAACGCGTCGTCGCGGATCGTGCGCAGCCGGCCCGACAGGTTCCACGAGCTCGCGACCGTGAAGTCCCAGGCGCGGTAGAGGTCGTACCGGCCGATGCCCGCCTTCCAGAGCGAGCGGAAGATCGACTCCATGTGCGGCCGCCGGCGCTCGAAGGCCCACGAGCGGGTCTTGATGCGGTCGCGGTAGAGCCTGAAGGCGGGGTCGGGCGCGAGCAGCCTGCCGTCGGCGCCGCGCAGCCTGCGCAGCGCGACGATATAGCGGTCACCCTCGCGCAGGTTCTTGGCCGGGTGTATCAGGAGCGTCGTGCCCGCCGGGCCGGTCGCCTGCGAGTCGAGCTCCGCCCAGATCAGCTGGCGGCGCAGCGTGCGGGCGTTGATGAGCACCACCGGCGCCCGGCGGTCGTAGCTGCGTGCGAGGTCGGTGATCGGGACGGGGTCTGTCTTCGCGAACGCCTCGGGCGTGTCCAGGCCGGGGACCTTGGTCACGATGATCGAGCCGGGGCTGAAGCCGTTCGAGTACCCGTAGTCGGACGCGGCGATCGGCGCGCCGCCCACGTTGGCCGGCATCGACGCCGGGTCGAGGCTCACGCGCCGGCCGGTGGACGAGTGCCGGTCCGGAACGGTGAAGTGGTCGTTCGGCCACGGGAGCAGGCAGTTGGCCGGGTCGATCGGATCGCAGCGATCGGCCGTCGACAGGTCGACGCTCGGGCCGCTCGCCTGCGCGGGCGCGGCCAGCGCCAGCAGGGCCGCCAGCAGCGCGACTGTCACAGCACCCCTCCTCACGGGGCGGCGAGCCTAACCCATGCGGGTAGGCCGATGTGCTACTTCAGCCTGAAGGCCTTGATGCGGTCCGCGTAGGCGGACTCGTCCAGCGCATACACGCCGTAGGCGAGCGCCTGGATCACGCCCAGGAGCGCCGAGTGCGAGCGCACGTAGGCGGGGCTGTTCGACGAGTAGTAGAGCCGGTGGTCCGCGAGCTTCGCCACCTCCGACAGCGTGGCGTCGGCGATCGCGATCGTCGCCGCGCGGCGGTTGCGCGCCAGCTTCATGGCACGCACCACGAGCGGGTGCGGCCGGCCGGCCGAGAACCCGACCATGACCGTGCTCTCGTCCACCCTGCCGAGCTTGGCCAGGCCCTCCTGGCTCGGGCTCGCCACCACCTCTGCGCGCAGGTCGAGCAGCATCAGGAGATGCCGCAGGTAGCTGGCGAAGAAGGCCATCTGGTCGGTGCCGCAGAGAACGATCCGCTCGGCGCGCGAGATCAGGTCGACCGCCGCGGTGACCTCGTCGCGATCGATCCGGCGGGCGGTCTCCGCGACGTTGGTGTGGTCGGCCGCGAGCGCCGCCTCGAACTCGGTCTGATCGATGGGGAAGAGCGGTGGCGCCGCCAGCTCCTGCTGGCCCTCGCCGCCGTCGCGGGCGCGCCGGTACTCGTCGCGTGCCGCGGCCTGAAGCTCCGGGAAGCCGTCGAACCCGAGCGCCTGCGCGAAGCGGACGACCGTCGAGCTCGACGTGTTCGCGCGCCGCGCCAGCTCCTCCGCCGTGTGGAACGCCGCTTCCTCGAGATGGTCGACGATGTACTGGCCGACGTCCTTCTGGGAGCGCGAGAACTCGTCGAAGCGCTGGCGGATCTCTTCGGAGAGGCTGAGGGCGGTGGTGGACGAGCGGGTCACGGGCGACTGTTTCGCCCGCGTCGCGGAAGTTCCTTCAGCCGCCCGTTCGGTCAGGGGTTGCAGCCCAAAGCTCCGAGGGGTTAGGGTCGCCGCCTTGTGATTGCGCGCTCAAAGGCCATCGGACTCGCGGCGGCTGCCGCGCTGCTCGTCTCCGGATGCACGCTCGGGCGGCCCGCCGACCCGGTGGTGCTGAACGGCTCGGACGTGCCCAAGCTGTCGACCGTCGCCGCCGGCGACGTCGTCGCGTTCAGGTGGATGGACGGGTGGCAGCAGGTCCCCGTCCAGGTGGACGAGCGCAAGGTCGTGAACTTCGGGCAGGTCTACAACACGACCCCGATGAACTTCAGCACGACGGTGTACGCGGACCCGAACACGTTCACCGGCGCCGACTCGAACGGCAACGTGGACGCCGACGACGAGATCGCGTTCCGGGCGGTCGACGCCGGGGTCGAGGCGCCGTCGAACGCCGGCTCGCCGGCCGGCGCCGTCGCGGGGTCGGGCGTGAAGGTCCGTCTCGACAGCACCCTCGGCGGGACGACCAGCACCGCCTGGATCTACCTCTTCAAGCGCAGCGGCAACCTGAGCCCCGGCGCCGGGAAGCAGTACGTCAACTACCAGTTCAACCTGCTCTCGGGCAACTACAAGACCACCTACAAGCTGCAGGACGGGCCGAACCCCGAGAACTCCACGGTCACGACCCCGTTCTACTCGGATCACTTCTCCGACCGCTGGCTCAACGACGCCCTGCGGATCACCACCGCGGGCGCGAGCGGCGTGGACATCCTCGACCGCGCCAAGGCCCAGTTCGGGCCGGGCGTGTGCGGCCGCACGGAGGACACCTTCGACGACGCCGAGGGCGCGTTCATCGCGAACAAGAGCGGCCCCGTGCGCGCGATCCGCTCGTACATCGGCGCGAACAGCGGGCCGCTCACCCAGCGCGAGCACATCTTCTACGAGCAGCGCGAGGACATCCGCACCTACCTGCGCGTCCACGCGATCCCAGGCGTGCTCGACTACTTCGACTACGCGCCGGCGGCGAGCGGAATGACCTACAAGAACAACCTGAACACCGGCGGCGTGCTCGTGAACGGCACTCCTGACACGGTCGCCACCGGGCAGCTCAGCTGGGAGAGCGTCGACGGCGGCCAGGGCGGCCTCTCGATCGTCCACACGAACCAGACGGACATCTCGGGCTTCGGCAGCACGTCGTACTACTTCGACGACAGCACGCCCGCGAGCTCCGGCCCCGAGTTCCAGTGCACCGGCGACGCGACGGCCTACGGCAACAGCGGCCCGTGGATCAACCAGGCCATCCCCAACACGGACCCGCGCACCTCGCCGTTCAACAGCCTGCTCGCCTCGCGCATCCTCTACTTCGAGGGCGCGGGCAAGGCGAACGGCGCGTCGCGGGCCGCGCAGATCGCGTCGCCCATCGGCGCGACCGTGACCAGCTACCCCTAGGCCGCTTCGCCGGCGCGCACGGCGCCGGCCACCCTGAGCGCGCGCTTCATCACCCCCGCGCGCACGCCCGGGCGCGCGAGGACCACCGTCACCAGCTCGCGCCGGTCGGGCCAGAGCCGGTTCATGGTCTCGTTGTCCGGCGCCGAGCACGAGTCCATGAAGGCAGCAGCTCCCTCGGGCGGATGCTCGGCCAGCTCGACGATCAGCTGTGCGCCCGGTGCCTGCTTGCGGAACTCCTCGTCGATGGCGATCTTGAACGCGTAGCGGCAGTCGCCCGACCGCAGCATGGTCGCCATCGCGACGACCCTGCCGGCGCAGGACATGGAGACGATCTCGATGCGTCCCGCGCGGCCGAATCGGCGGCACATCTCGGCGAAGAACTCCGCGTGGCTCTCCCGCGATGCCAGCGCCGTGCCCGCCTCGCCCTTCCAGCCACCGGCCTCGAGCTCGAGGAAACGGGCGATCGTCTCGTCGTCGGGCGGGCTCGGCGCGTAGACGACGTCCCCGCCGAGCCGTTCCTCGAGCCGGCGGCGCGTGCGCCTGAGATCCGCACGCCGGCGCGACGGGAGCGGCAGCTCGGGGCCGCGCCCGTTGGGCACGAAGGCGGCGCGGTCGAACTCGCGCTCGAGCAGCGGCACCAGGTCGCCGCGGGCGATCGCGTCCTCGAGCGTCCGCCATGCGGCGCTGGCTCGCGGCAGCTGGTCGAGCATGGCGGCGCCGGCGATGGTGCCGCGCCGCCCCTCGAGGAGCAGCCCCGGGAGCGCCGCCTCGGCTCCGGGCGCCACCAGCGGAGTTCCGAGGAAGGTGTACGGCGTTCGCCAGACCCCGCGGCCGGTCACGGGCAGGCAGGCGAGCCACTCGCCGCCCTCCTCGAGCACGAGCAGCCCGGCGGAGCGCCCGCCGAGATGGCGGGCGGCCGGGATCACGAAGTTCGGCTCGAAGAACGGATTCGCGTCGACGCTCCGCTCGGCAAGCCGGCGCCACGCCTGCTCGCTCTGCGCGTCGATCTCAGGAAGTTCGAAGAAGCGGGATGGCACCTCGCTTCTCGTGTCGGACGGTCCGGGGCCCTCCTTGAGGCCTCAGGACCGATCGAGGCGCGGCCGCCCGGGCGCGTAGGCGGGTGGGTGCTTCCCGATGACCACCCACTCCCCCGCCCCGCGGCTCAGCTCGTAGCGCCAGCCGCAGACGCCGCAGCGCACCGCACCCGCCGGGCCGTCTCCCTCCGGCCGGCGGCTGTTCCACTTCCAGAACGGGACCGGCAGGTGTGCCCCGCACTGCTCGCAGGCGAGCTCGCGCATGCGCCGGGGTTCGCCCCGCGGGCGGCGCAACCTGCCCGCGACCGGCGGATTGCACGATCCGGCCGGGCGTCAGCCCGCGGTCGGCGGGATGTTTTGGTTGTGGCGGAACAGGTTGTGCGGGTCCCACTCGTCCTTGAGCGCCTGGAGCCGCCGGTACTTCTCGGTGCCGAACGCCGCCTCGACCCTTCCGAGCCCCTCGTCGCCGATGAAGTTCAGGTAGGCGCGCCCGCTCGCCCATGGCTTCACGGCCGCGGCCAGCTCGCGGGTGTAGGCGATGTTGGTCTCGGTGTCGGCGGGGTCCGCCCACATCGACAGGAAGTGGATGTTCCACGGCGCGCGGCGCTGCCCGAACGCCATCGCGTCCTCGTCCACGTGCTCGATGGCGCCCCCGCCCGGCACGAGGATCACCTGCCCGAGCGGCGACACCGGCTGCGTGGCGAGCGCGACCAGGGCGTCGATGGCCTCGTCGGGCAGCTCGTCCAGGAAGTCCGCGGTCCAGTAGTTCTGCATCCCCTTCTGGTTGCCGGGCTCGAGCAGCTGCTGGACGGCCACGTACGGCATCGGCTGCACGATGTCGAGCGCGGGCGGGCCGAACTCGCGCAGCGGGCGCATCAGCTCAGCCGCCTCCTCCACGGGGCCGGTGCAGCAGACGACCACGCCCACGACCGGCTTGCCGCGGACCGGCTCCGGGATGAAGTCCGCCGGCGGGGCGGAGATGAACGCGAGGCCGGTGCCGACCTCGTTCGGAGCGGCGAGCATGAAGTCCCTGTAGAAGCGCACCAGCTCGCCGGCGAGCTCCGCCGGGTACATCAGCATCCCGCCGAGCACGATCGGCCCGACCTCGTGCAGCCGGAAGTGGAAGGCGGTCACGATGCCGAAGTTCCCGCCGCCCCCGCGGAGGCCCCAGAACAGCTCGGGGTTCTCGTCCTCGCTGGCCCGCACCTTGCGGCCGTCGGCGGTCACGACCTCGGCGGCCGCGAGGCTGTCGCAGGTGTAGCCGATCGAGCGCTCGAGCCAGCCGCTGCCGCTGCCGAGCGCAAGTCCGGCGATGCCGGTGTCCCCCACCCGCCCGCCGGTGACGGCGAGGCCATGCTCCTGGGTGGCGGCGTCGAACTCGCGCCAGGTGAGCCCGCCCTCGGCACGCGCGGTCCTCGTCTCGGGGTCCACGTCGATCCGCTTCAGCCCGCGCAGGTCCACGCAGATGCCCGCGTCCACGACCGCGGAGCCGGTCACGCCGTGGCCGCCGCCGTATACGGACAGCGGCAGGTCGTTGTCGCGGGCCAGGCCGACGGCGAGGACCACGTCGTCGGCGCTCGCGCAGCGAGCGATCAGCGCGGGGCGCCGGTCGATCATGCCGTTGAAGACGCGGCGGGCCTCGTCGTAGCCCTCGTCGTCCGGATGGAAGAGCTCACCCTCGAAGCCGGGTAGCTCGAAGCGTGCGGTGGCGGTCTGATCGGACATCGGCAGACCCTAACGCGGGGAATAGCGGCGGATGGGCGGCCGGCCGCCCTCGGGCACGGTGTAGAAGGCGCCGCCGTTCCGCGTGAGCGCCAGCGCCTCGCCCTGGCCTTCGTCGAAGAGGTCGGCGGCGGCCGCGCACGGCTTTCGGCGCATGGCCTCGGCGATCGTCTCGCCCCGCTTCCGCTTCCAGACGTAGGCGCGGAAGTAGGTCCGCACGGCGATGATCCGCCCGTCCGCGGAGATGTCGCCCGCGGTCACCGCCTCTCCCCCGCCGAGCGCGATCCGCGCCACGCGCCGGAGCGTCCGCACCCCGGTCCCGCGCTGGCGCGCGGCGTAGACCCCCGCCCGGCCGCTGAAGTCCTTCGTGACGACGAGCAGGGCGCCGTTCGAGGGCGACACGAGCAGCGCCTCGGCGTCGTGCGCGCCGTCCGGGTAGCGCAGCACCAGCGACCGAGCGTCGACCGTGAGCGCCGGCGCCCCCTTCACGCGCGGCTCGGGCACGCGGTAGACGACCACCTCGGGACGCTGGGCGCCGTTGTCCCCGATGTCCGCGACGTACACGGCGCCCCGGCCGGCGGCCACGTCCTCCCAGTCCGTCGCGGCCGCTCCGGAGACCGCGACCTCCGAGAGCAGCCGCCCGCGGGTGTTCACGGCGAAGAGCCGGGCCACGTCGCCCGAGTCGTTGTGCGTCCAGAGCACACCGCGCTGGGAGCGCGAGATGGCGAGGCCCGACAGCTCGGTCGCCTCCGGCGTCTCGATCGTGCCGGTCTCCCGCATGCGCAGGTCCGCGCACAGGACCGGCCGCGCGCCCGGGCGCGCCGCGTCGCCGGCGCGGGCCTCCGAGCCCGGCGAGTCGTCGCCCCCGCCGCAGGCGGAGAGCCCGAGCGCGCAAGCCGCGACGGCGCCCGTGAGATTCAGGTGCGGCCTCACCTCTGGTGATTCTCGCGCACGACGTGGTACCAGTGACCCGATGGGCTTCGTCAGATACGGGATCCCCGCGCTCCTCGTGCTCGCCGGCGTCGTGTGCCTGTTCGCTGCGCCCGAGGGCTCGGGCGCGGAGGGGTTCGCCCTCTTCACCGGCGCAGGACTGTCGGTCCTGCTCCTGAACGCGCTCTTCCGGATCGGGGTGAGCGGTGACGCGGAGCGCGACCGGGAGGACCGGGCGCGTGAGCACTTCGCCGAGCACGGCACCTGGCCGGCGGATGAACGGCCCGCGCGGCGCCCGTGGCGCCAGCCCGAGAACATCGCCACGCCGGAGTCCGAGGCGGCCGAGCGCAGGCGTTCCGGAAACTGAGCGTTTCACCGAGAGCGTCGGTGGGTATATCGCGTTCGGTTCAGTGGGGGAACGAGGCACGACCGGGGGGAAGGCCATCCGCACGGGCGCGGCAGCGCTCGCGGCGCTCTGCCTGTCCCTCCTGATGGCGGCCACGGCGTCGGCGGCCACGCCGGTCGCCCCCTACGACGGCCAGAACCCGTTCCGCTGCAAGACCCAGAACGTCGGAACCGGGACGAGCTTCCCGGACCCCGGCGCCGACCCGTTCTGCGTGGAGTTCGACAAGCGGAGCCAGAACGTGACCGACCTCGGGATCGTGGACTTCCTCTCCAAGGAGCCCGCGCGCGTGGCCGCCGCGAGCCTCAAGTGCTTCTACCACCAGACCGACCATTGGACCGGCTCCGTCGTGCAGGGGCAGCCGCCCGAGCTCTGGCACTGGGACGGCCGCTACTTCTTCGACAAGGCGAAGGCCGTCGGCGGAGTGCACCTGTCGAACGTCCGCCTCGGCGGCGTCGCGATCGATCCGCGGGTCCTGCCCGGGTTCCCGATGCAGCTCTGGCCGTACTTCGGCCCGGGCGGCGGGGGCGTGCGGCTGGTGAACCTCGGCGCGGCCGAGCCGGCGTGTGCGGCGAAGGTCGACACGCCGCAGGAGGCCCGGAGGGTCTACCGCCAGCCGCCCCTCTACTGAGGGCATGGAGGCGCTCTCCCGCCGAGAGGTCCTCCAGCGGGCGTCCGCGCTCGGCATCGGCGGGCTCGTCCTCTCCTCGCTACCGGTCGCCGAGCGGATCCTCGCGGCCGCGGAGCCGGCGGCCGCCGCGCCGAGCCTGACCGACGGAACGCTCCAGGCCTACGCCGACACGCTCATCCCGGGGCGCAGGGCGGCGACGACGGACCTCGGCAACGCGATCCATCCGAAGGCGATCGCGGGCGCCCACCACGAGCCCGGGGCCGTCGAGGCGGACACGCTCTTCCTCTACCACCACCCGCTGATCGGATTCGACCTCGTCGCGCCGGCCTTCCTCGCCGACCTCGAGGCGCGCTCGCTGCTGCG
>JAFGJG010000073.1 GCA_016929195.1 Thermoleophilaceae bacterium | reverse complement strand
ATGGGGAAGAAGGCGAGCTTCATCCCCAAGGGCTCGATGGACAAGTACCTCTGCTGCAACGCGGACGAGTCCGAGCCGGGCACCTTCAAGGACCGCCTGCTCATGCAGAAGAACCCGCACCTGCTCGTGGAGGGGTGCGTGATCGGCTCGATCGCCGCGGGCGCGAACAAGGGCTTCATCTTCATCCGCGGCGAGTACGAGCTGCAGGCGGACATCCTCGACGCGGCCATCGCGCAGGCGTACGAGAAGGGCTACCTCGGTGAGCGCATCCTCGGCTCGGAGCACTCCTTCGACCTCGTCGTGCACCGCGGGAAGGGCGCCTACATCTGCGGCGAGGAGACCGGCCTGCTCGACGCGCTCGAGGGCAAGCGCGGCAACCCGCGCCTGAAGCCTCCGTTCCCCGCGAACCAGGGCCTCTACCAGGGACCGACGCTCATCAACAACGTCGAGACGCTCTGCAACGCGCCGGGGATCGTGTCCCGCGGGGCCGAGTGGTTCAGGTCGCTGGGCGAGGGCAACTCCACCGGCACGAAGGTCGTCTCCGTCTCGGGCGACATCCAGCGCCCCGGCAACTACGAGATCGAGCTCGGCATCACCGCGCGCGAGATCGTCTACGGCATCGCAGGCGGCCCGCCCGAGGGCCGCAGGGTCAAGTGCTGGTTCCCCGGCGGCTCGTCGGCGCCCGTGCTGCTCGACGAGCACCTCGACCTGCCGTACACGTTCGAGGCGATGGCCGAGGCCGGCTCGATGCTCGGCTCCGGGGCGATCATCGTGGTCGACGAGTCGCAGCCGATCGTGCCGCTCGCGCTCCGCCTGGCCGGCTTCTACCGGCACGAGTCCTGCGGCAAGTGCGTGCCCTGCCGCGAGGGGACCAACTGGACCGTGAAGCTGCTCGAGCGCGTGGACTCGGGCGAGGCCACGCCGATGGACCTCGAGATCATGGCCCAGGTCCAGGAGAACATCATGGGCAACTGCCTGTGCGTGCTGGGCGACTCGATGGCGATGCCCGTCAGCTCGATGCTCAAGCACTTCCGCGACGAGTTCGAGCAGCACATCGAGCTCGCACGCGCCGGCCGCGACCTCGAGGCGATGGAGCCGCTCGGCGCGGGCGAGCTGGCGGCCGTCGACCAGGCCGGGGCCGCCTGATGGCGCGCCCGGACGTCAAGCTCATCACCTTCGAGATCGACGGCCGCGAGGTGCAGGCGCCCGAGGGAACGATGCTCGTGGACGCCGCCAAGCACGGCGACGTCGAGATCCCCTACTTCTGCTATGAGCCGAAGCTCGGGCAGCCGGTCGGCGCCTGCCGCATGTGCCTCGTCGAGATCGAGGGCATCCCGAAGCTCCAGACCTCGTGCTCCACGCCCGTGCGCGACGGGATGGTGGTGAACACCACCTCGGACCGCGTCCGGCACGCCCAGAACGCGGTCGTCGAGTTCCTGCTCATCAATCACCCGCTCGACTGCCCGGTCTGCGACAAGGGCGGCGAGTGCCCGCTCCAGGACATCTCGTACGGCTGGGGCGCCGGCCGCTCGCGCTACATCGAGCCGAAGCGCCACTTCAAGAAGCCGCTCGAGCTGTCGCCGCTCGTGGCCATCGACCGCGAGCGCTGCATCCTCTGCTACCGCTGCGTGCGCTTCTCGCAGGAGGTGGCCGAGGACCACCAGCTGGTGTTCCTCGAGCGCGGCGACCACACCTTCGTCGGCACGCACGACGGGCGGCCGTACGTCGGCCCGTTCAGCGGCAACATCATCGAGCTGTGCCCGGTGGGCGCGCTCACCTCGACCTCGTACCGCTTCCGGGCGCGCCCCTGGGACATCGAGGACGCCGGCACCGTCTGCGCGCTCTGCCCGTCCCAGTGCAACGTGACGCTGACCATCAGGGACGACGCCAAGGTCGTGCGGGTGCTCGGCCGCGACCACGCCGAGGTCGACGACGGCTGGCTCTGCGACAAGGGCCGCTTCGGCTACCAGTCGTTCGGCTCGGAGGAGCGGATCACCGCGCCGCTCGTCCGCGACGGCGGCTACCTCCGCGAGGTCTCCTGGGAGCGTGCGCTCTCCGAGGCCGCGGCCGCGCTCGGGAAGTCCGGCACGAGCACCGCCGCCTTCGTGAGCGGGCAGACGACGAACGAGGAGGGCCTGCTCGTCCAGCGGCTCATGCGCGACG
Source organism: Thermoleophilaceae bacterium (assembly GCA_016929195.1). GTDB lineage: Bacteria > Actinomycetota > Thermoleophilia > Solirubrobacterales > Thermoleophilaceae > JACVRW01. The sequence goes on along the minus strand of JAFGJG010000073.1, from coordinate 6,051 downwards.
GCGTCGGCTCGGGCTGGGTCGAGTCGCGCGAGGGCTGGCTGCCCGACGCGGCTCAGGCGCGGGTGCTCGCCCGTCCCGACCTGTCCGCGCGCGTGTCGGACATCGACCACGCGGACGCGATCCTCGTGGTCGCCACCGAGCTGGTCGACGAGGCCCCCATCCTCGACCTGCGGGTGCGCAAGGCCGTGCGCCGGAACGGCGCCCGCCTCGTGACCCTCTCGGCGCGCCCGTCCACCCTCGACTCGAACGCCGTGGCCGCGGTGCGCCACGCGCCCGGAGCGGAGGAGTCCGCGCTGGCCGCGCTCGCGTCGGCGCTGGGCTCGACACGGACCTCGGGCACGCTCGAGGACCTCGCCGCGCGCGCCCGCGCGAGCGCCGGCTTCCGCCCGGGAGCCGTGAGCGCGAACGGCGGGCCCCCCTCGGCGGCGGACGCGATCCGCGCCGCCGCCGACGTGCTGCGCGGCGCCGGCGACGTCGTCGTCATCTGGGGCGAGCGCGCCTGGGCGGGCGAGCGCGGGCGCGAGACCGCCGACGCCCTGCTGGCCGTGGCCGCCGAGCTCGGCCTCGCCGGCAGGGAGGAGTCCGGGCTGATCGGGATCCCCGAGTCCACGAACGGCCGCGGTCTGCGCGAGGTGGGCTGCCTGCCGGGCCTCGCGCCCGGGCTGGCCGAGGCCGAGGCGCCCGCCGACCTCGAGCAGGCGAAGGCGCTGCTGCTCGTGGACGCGGACCAGGACGCGACCGCGCTCGAGCAGGCCGACTCGGTCGTGGCCTTCGCGCGCTTCCGGAGCGAGGCGCTCGAGGAGCACGCGAACGTCGTCTTCCCGGCGGAGATCTACGCGGAGAAGGAGGGCACCCTCACGCATCCGGACGGCCGTGTGCAGCGTCTGCGCCAGGCGCTCGGACACGCGGGCGAGGTGCGCCCCGGCTGGCACGTGCTCGGCGAGCTCTGCGCGCGCCTCGGCGCGGGCGAGGCGCCGGCGAGCCTGCCGCAGCTCACCGCCGAGGTCGCCGCCGCCGTGCCCTTCTACGCGGGCCTGACGCTCGAGGAGATCGGCGGGCGCGGCGTGCGCTGGCAGGACCGCGACGCGGCCGCCGCGCTCGCCGCTGACGAGATCGGCGCCGGCCCGCTGCCGGAGCCGCCCGCGGCGCCCGACGGGCTCGTGCTGGCGGCGGCGCCCACGCTCTGGACGGGCCCCGAGGTCGAGCACTCGGGCTCGCTCTCCTTCCTCGCCCCGGCCCCGCACGCCGAGCTCTCGCCGGACGACGCCCGGGCGCTGGGCATCGAGACCGGGGCCGAGGTCGAGGTGTCGGTGAACGGCGACCGCGTGGTCGCGACCGCGAGGGTCCGGACCGGCGTCCCGTCCGGGAGCGTCTTCGTCAGCCCGCCCGGCACCCTGCCGGACGGCGCGGCCCAGGTGGCGGCCGCCGTGAGGGTGGCGTCCTGATGGAGAGCACGCTCGTGATGATCGTGAAGTCGATCGTGATCTTCGCCTTCATCCTCCAGATCGTCCCGATCATCCTGCTTGCCGAGCGCAAGCTGCTCGGCCGCTTCCAGTCGCGCATCGGGCCGAACCGGGTCGGCCCCAAGGGCCTGCTGCAGCCGCTCGCCGACGTGTTCAAGCTGCTCTCGAAGGAGGCCTCCGCGCCCGCCACGGCGGTGCCCTGGATGATGGCCATCGCACCGGTGATCTCGATCGTCACGGCGGTCGCGACGCTGGCGATCATCCCGTTCGGCCCCTTCGACGCCTGGGGCGGCGAGTTCGGCCTCTACGGCATCGACGTGCCGATCGCGCTCCTCTACTTCTTCGCGTTCGGGTCGCTCGGCTTCTACGGCCTCGTGCTCGGCGGCTGGGCGTCCGGCTCGAAGTACTCGTTCCTCGGCGCGATGCGCGCCGCCGCGCAGCTGATCTCGTACGAGGTGGCCCTGGGGCTCTCGCTGCTCGGCGTGGCCATGACGGCGGGGTCGCTCTCGCTCGTGGACATCGTCGAGGCGCAGGACGGCATGTGGTACGTCGTGCCCCAGTTCGTCGGCTTCTGCATCTTCATGGTGGCCGGCTTCGCCGAGACGGCGCGCGCCCCGTTCGACCTGCCGGAGGGCGACGCCGAGATCGTCGGTGGCTACAACACCGAGTACGGCGGGATGCGCTTCGGCTCGTTCTTCATGGCCGAGTACATCGAGGTCATCGTCATCTCCGCGATCGCCGCCGCCTGCTTCCTCGGCGGCTGGCACGGCCCGGGGCCCGTGGCGCTCGCCCCGCTGTGGATGTTCCTGAAGCTGATGGCGGGCGTGTTCTTCTTCATCTGGATCCGCGCGTCGCTGCCGCGCCTCCGGTACGACCAGCTGATGTCCTTCGGCTGGAAGGTGCTGCTCCCGCTCGCCACGCTCAACGTCCTCGTCACCGCATTCGTCCTGGTGGCCACCTGATGGCCTGGGATCCCGAGAAGGACGTCGTCAAGGTCGACCGCGGGCCGGAGCCCGGCGGCGTGGGCGCCATCTACCGAGTCTTCGGCGAGACCCTGCGCGGCCTGCGAACCACATTCGGCCGCGTGGCCGAGGGCACCTACACGGTCGAGTACCCCGAGGAGAAGACGCCCGTCTACCCGCGCTTCCGCGGGCGCCACAAGCTCCACCGCTTCGAGGACACCGGCCTCGAGAAGTGCGTGGGCTGCTCGCTCTGCGCCGCGGCCTGCCCCTCCAAGTGCATCCGGGTGGTCGCCGCGGAGAACACGCCGGAGCACCAGGTGTCCGCCGGCGAGCGCTACGCCGAGGTCTACGAGATCAACATGGCGCGCTGCATCTTCTGCGGCTACTGCGAGGTCGCCTGCCCGTTCGACGCGATCACGATGGGCAACGACTACGAGCTCGCGGACTACAGCCGCAGCGACCTGATCTTCACGAAGGAGATGCTGTTGGCCGACCCGCCGGAGCACACCCCGCTCCGGCGCGAGGGCGAGTAGCGGCCCATGTGGTTCGAGCAGGTGCTGTTCTTCGTGGCCGCGATCGGCGCGCTCGGCGGGGCGCTCGGCGTGGTGATCCTCCGCAACCCGTTCTACAGCGTGCTGGCGCTCGTGGCGCACCTCGTGGCGCTGGCGATGCTCTTCCTGCTGCTGCACGCCGAGTTCATCGCGGCCGGGCAGGTCGTGGTCTACGCCGGCGCGGTCATGGTGCTCTACGTGTTCGTGGTCGCCTACATCGGCGGCTCGGACGAGCCGCTTCGGCCCGAGGGCGGCGCCATCTCGACGTTCGGCCCGCTGTTCGCGGCGGCGATCGCGATCGAGCTCTGCATCGCCATGCTCGGCACCGGGCTGGAGGCCGTGGACTCGAAGGGCGCCGACATCGGCGCCGGCTTCGGCTCGCCCGCCGCGATCGGCGAGCTGCTCCTGCGCAAGTTCCTCGTCGCGTTCGAGGCCGCGTCCTTCCTGCTGCTCATCGCGGCCGTCGGCGCGGTCGTGCTCGCGCGCCGGCGGCGCGGCCTCGAGGAGGTCGCCTGACCCGTGGACATCGCCTGGTACCTCGTCCTCTCGGCGTTCATCTTCTGCATCGGCGCCGCCGGAGTGCTCACGCGCCGCAACCCGCTCGTGATCCTGCTCTGCCTCGAGCTGATGCTGAACGCGGGCAACCTCGCCCTGGTCGCCTTCTCCCGGATGCATGGCGGTGAGGCCGGCCAGGTCTTCGCCCTGATCGTGATGGTGATCGCCGCCTGCGAGGTCGTGATCGGCCTCGGGATCATCGTCGCGATGCACCGCAACCGGCTGCCCATCGACGTCGACGAGATGTCGGAGCTCAGAGGGTGAGCGCCACCGGCTACGGCTGGCTCATCCTCGCGTTCCCGCTCGCGGGGCTGCTCGTCATCTCGCTCGGCTGGCGCGTGCTGCCGGGCAGGCTGCCCGGGTACATCGGCAGCGCCACGATCGGACTCTCCTTCCTCGCCTCGATCGGCGCGCTCCTCGAGATCCAGGACCGTCCCGAGGACTCCCGCCAGCTGGTGGACTCGGCCTACACCTATGCCGCCACGAGCGGCTTCCACGCGGACCTGGCGATCCTCGTGGACCCGCTCTCGGTGTTCATGTGCCTCGTGGTCAGCGGCGTCTCGTTCCTGATCCACGTGTACTCGATCGCCTACATGTCGGGCGACCGCGGCTACGCCCGCTTCTTCGCCTACCTGAACCTCTTCGTCTTCTCGATGCTGCTGCTGGTCCTGGCGGCGAACTTCCTCATCCTGATCATCGGGTGGGCGTTCGTGGGCGCGGCGTCGTACCTGCTGATCTCGTTCTGGTATCGGCGCGGCACCGCGACCGCCGCGGGGATCAAGGCGTTCGTGATCAACGTGCTCGGGGACGTCGGCCTCGTGATCGGCGCGTTCCTGCTGTTCGACAAGACCGGGTCGCTCGACTTCCTCCACATCTTCGAGGCGACCGGCGACACGTTCACGCGGAACGACGGGACGCTGGTGGCGGCCTGCCTCCTGATCCTCCTCGGCGCCTTCGCCAAGTCGGCGCAGCTCCCGCTGCACACCTGGCTCCCGGACGCCATGGAGGGCCCCACGCCGGTCTCGGCCCTCATCCACGCGGCGACCATGGTCACGGCGGGCGTGTACCTGATCGCGCGCACCTTCCCGCTGTTCGAGCAGGCCCCGGCCGCCGCGGACGTGAGCGCGATCATCGGGACCGCGACGCTGGTGTTCGCGGCGTCGGTCGCGATCACGGTCACGGACCTGAAGCGCGTGATCGCGTATTCCACGCTCTCGCAGATCGGCTACATGGTGCTCGGCGTGTCCGCGGCGGCCTACGGCGCCGGGATGTTCCACCTGATGACGCACGCCTTCTTCAAGGCGCTCCTCTTCATGTGCGCCGGCTCGGTGATCGCCGCGATGGCCGGCAGCCAGGACCTCGACCGCATGGGCGGCTTCCGCCGCGCGATGCCCTTCACCTTCGCCGCCTTCGTCATCGGCGCGCTGGCGCTGGCCGGCTTCCCGCTCACGTCGGGCTTCTTCTCGAAGGACGAGATCCTCGCCTTCACTCTCAACCGCGGCGGCTTCTTCGTCGTGCTCGGGGTGCTCGGTTACATCGCCGCCCTGATGACCGCGTTCTACGCGTTCCGGCTGGTGTTCCGCGTCTTCTACGGCGACCCGGTGCCCGAGGCGCTCGAGATGCAGTCGGGCGGGCTCGCCCACGGCGAGCCGGAGAATCCGATGACCGGGGAGAAGGAGGACACGGACGTGGGCTTCCCGGGGCCGGAGCACCACGTGGCCGAGCGCGCGGGCGCGATGCGCATGGCGATGGCGCCGCTCGCCCTGCTCGCGATCGTGGCCGGCGTGCTGCAGATCCCGGGTGTGACCGACGCGATCGAGCACTTCCTCGAGCCCACTTTCGAGGAGTCGCGCTTCGCCGGCACCGTCCCGAGCGACGGCGCCGAGCTGATCGGCCTCGTGGTCGGCGGCCTGGTCAGCATCGCCGGCATCGCGGGCGCCTACCACGTCTACGTGCGCAGGCCGGGCCTGGCCACGAAGGTGCGCGAGCGCTTCCCGGCGATCCATCGCTTCCTCGTCAACAAGTGGTACTTCGACGAGCTGTTCGACCTGGTCTTCGTGCGCACGTTCCGGCGCGCGGGCGAGTTCGGCCGCAGCGTCGTCGAGACCGAGTTCGTGCAGGGCACGATCGTGGGCGGTGCCACCGGGGTGGTGCGCGCCGGCACCTCGCTCGCGCGCGCCGTCCAGACCGGGTACGTCCGCGCCTACGCGCTCCTCCTGCTCGCCGGGCTCGGCGGCCTCGCCCTCTACTTCCTGATCTCGAGCACGTGACCATCCACCTCTCCATCGTGCTGTTCCTGCCGCTCGCGGCCGCCGTCGTCGCGGCCTTCCTGCCGGCGCGGACCGCCCGCTGGGTCGTGCTCGCCGGGACGGTCGGCGTGCTCGGCTACGCGATCGCGATGCTCGCCGACTTCGACTCGGGCGCCGGAGGCCTCCAGTGGGTCACCGACGACAGGTGGATCCCGGAGCTCGGCATCCGCTACCAGCTCGGGGTCGACGGCCTCAACCTGTTCATGGTCGT
>JAFGJG010000072.1 GCA_016929195.1 Thermoleophilaceae bacterium | reverse complement strand
GAGTGGACCGGCTGGGCCCATCACCACTGGCTGTGCGACGTCGACCAGGAGCGCAGCGCGATCACCTTCACGTTCAAGCACCACATCGTCCACGCGCCGCGGTTCCGGCTGCCCGCGGGCACCGCGCCGGCGGCGCTGACGGCCGAGACGGTGCTGCAGCTGTGGTGGGACGGCGAGCTGAACGCGAGCGAGCGCATTCACATGGACCCGGCCACTCTGGATGCCGAGCTCGATGCGTTCCGCGCGACCCACGCGCCGCCGCGCCGTGGGCTCGCCCGCCGCTGGCGCAGCGCCTGACCCGCGGCGCTAGCCGGAGTCGACGTCGACCCCGGCGGCCTCCAGGGTCTCCTCCCAGGTGTTGAAGCTGCGGAAGCGGCGGATCATCCCGTCGCTCATCCCGAGGAGCCAGCCGCCGGGGGCGTCTACGGTGATCCCGTCGCGGCCTCCGCCCCAGGTGTGCCCGAGCGCGATCACCGCGTCGCCGGCGTCGCGCAGCTCCTGCAGCTCGATGCGGAAGGCGGTCCATATGGCGTCGACGTCGTCGACGAACTCACGGAGCCCGTCGTGGCCCCGGTAGACGCGGCCCTCGAGCCCGCCCACCAGCGCCGGCCGTACCTCGATCTCGGGATGGGCCAGCTCGAGCACCACCCGCATGTCGCGCCGCTCGAAGGCCTCGAACCACCTGCGGACTACGTCCGGGTTCGGCACTCCGCCATCTTGGCCGAACGCGCGGCTCAGCGCGTACCACCAGCGTGAACACGCACCTGCTCGCCCGCAGCCAGCACGTGCCGGCGCCGCCGGACGAGGTGTTCGCGTTCTTCTCGGACGCGCGCAACCTGGAGGCCATCACCCCGCCGTGGCTGCGCTTCAGCGTCCTGACCCCGGGACCCGTCGAGATGGGTGCGGGGGCCCTGATCGAGTACCGGCTCGCTCTTCACCGGATCCCGATCCGCTGGCTCACGCGGATCGAGGAGTGGGCCCCGGGGCGGTCCTTCGTGGATGTGCAGGTACGGGGCCCGTACCGGCTCTGGCACCACACCCACACGTTCGCCGAACAGGACGGCGGGACGCTCGTGGGCGACCGCGTCCGCTACGCGCTGCCGCTGGGGGCGCTCGGCGCCGTCGCCCACGCGGCCTTCGTCCGGCGCGACATCGAGCGTATCTTCACCTACCGCCACGCAGTGATCGCCCAACGCTTCACAAAGTAAAGTAGGTGGGCGGATGAAGACGTTCTGGCGGCTGCTCGGCTTCCTGCGCCCATATCGAGGGGGCGTCGCCGTCTCCTTCGTGCTGGCCGCCGCGGCGATGGGCACGGGCGTCCTCATCCCGTACCTGGTCGGCCGCACCGTCGACGAGATCCGCGACGGCGGGGCGAACCTCTGGCCGCTCGCGGCGACCGTGGCTGCGGCGGGCCTCCTGCGGCTGGCGTTCAGCGTCAACCGCCGCATCGTCGCCGGCCGCGTGTCGCTCGGCGTCGAGTACGACCTGCGCAACCGCATCTACGGCCACCTGAACTCCCTCGAGCTGGCGTTCTTCGACGGCCAGCAGACCGGCCAGCTCATGTCGCGCTCGACGGTCGACCTCCAGGCGGTGCGCTTCTTCCTCGGCTACGGCCTGATCTTCATCGTCCAGTCGCTGCTGACGATCCTGATCGCCGCGGCCGTGATGTTCGCCGTCGACCCGGGGCTCGCCGCGGTCGCCCTGGCGCCGACGCCGTTCGTGATCTGGGTCGCGTTCCGCTACGGCCGCCTCAACCGCCCGGCCACCCAGGAGGTCCAGCAGCGCATCGCCGAGCTCACGGCCGAGGCCGAGGAGAACGTGGGCGGCATCCGCGTGGTCAAGGCCTTCGCGCAGGAGGAGCGCCAGGTCAGCCGCTTCAACCGCGCCGTCGCGCGCGTGTTCGACCAGTCGATGGTGTCCACGCGGCTGCGTGCGTTCTACAGCCCGCTGCTCGGCTTCATCCCCCAGCTCGGCCTCGCGGGGCTGCTCTTCGTCGGCGGCCACCAGGCGATCAACGGCTCGCTCGAGGTCGGCGAGTTCGTCGCGTTCTACGGCTACGTCCTGATGCTCACCTCCCCCATGCGGATGCTCGGCATGGCGCTCGGGATGGCTCAGCGCGCGGTCGCGTCCGGCGCCCGGGTGTTCGAGCTGCTCGACCGCGACGCCGAGCTCACGGCGCCCGCCGACCCCCGCCCGCTGCCGGCCGGCGGCGGCCGCGTGGAGCTCCGCGACGTGACCTTCGGCTACGGCGACGACCCGCCGGTGCTGCGCCACGTGGACCTGGACGTCGAGGCGGGCAGGACCATCGCCCTCGTCGGCCCCACCGGCTCCGGCAAGACCAGCCTCGTGATGCTGGTGCCGCGCCTCTACGACGTCCGCGAGGGCGCCGTGCTCGTGGACGGCACCGACGTGCGCGACCTCGACCCGGCCGAGCTCAGGCGCGAGGTGGCCGTCGTGTCGGACGACGCGTTCCTCTTCTCGGCCACGCTCGCCGAGAACATCGCCTACGCGCGGCCGGGGGCCGGCGAGGCGGAGGTCCGTCGCGCCGCGTCGCGCGCCGGGCTCGACGAGCTCGTCGACCAGCTCCCCGAGGGGTTCGACACGCTCGTGGGCGAGCGCGGCCTGACGCTCTCCGGCGGGCAGCGCCAGCGCGTGGCGATCGCCCGCGCGCTGCTCGCCGAGCCGCGCATCCTGGTCCTCGACGACGCCACGTCGAGCGTGGACGCCACCACCGAGAGCCGGATCAAGAACGCGCTCACCGAGGTCATGGAGGGGCGCACGACGTTCGTGATCGCCCACCGGCTCTCGACGATCGCCCTGGCCGACGAGGTGGTGGTGCTCGAGGACGGCGAGGTCGTGGCGCAGGGCACCCACGAGGAGCTCCTCGACGAGTCGCCGCTCTACCGCGAGATCGCCGAGAAGGGGCTGCCCGGACAGGTCTTCCTCACCCGCGACGACCCGGAGCGGGAGGTGGCGGGCCTGTGAGGCGGCTCTGGGAGGTCCTGCGGGGGGAGCGGCGCCGCACCCGCAAGCTGCGGCACCTCGTAACGCTGCTGCGCCCGTACCGCGGACGCGTCGCGGTGACGATGATCGCGCTGCTGCTCGCGACCGCCGCGGCGCTCGTTCCCCCGTACCTGGCCGGCCAGGCTGTCGACGCGATCTCCGACGAGGACTCGCAGATGCTCACGGTCCTGCTGGTCGCGTTCATCGGCGCCGCGGTGCTCAACTGGGGCGCGACCTACGTCCAGACCTACTTCATCAACTGGGTCGGGCAGCGCGCGCTCCAGGACCTGCGCGTCCAGCTGTTCGAGCACCTTCAACGGCTCTCGATCGGCTTCTACTCCCGCAACAAGGCGGGCGTACTGATCTCGCGGCTCACGAACGACGTGCAGGCGCTCGACCAGCTCGTGACCGAGGGCATGCAGACGCTCTTCTCCTCCACGCTGACGCTGCTCGGCATCACGGTGATCCTGTTCGTGCTCGACCCGGGGCTCGCCCTGGTCACCTTCCTGACCTTCCCGCTCCTCCTGATCGGCAGCGTGATCTTCCGGATCGCGTCGTCCGGGGCGTACCGGCTCACGCGGGAGCGGATCGCGCTCGTGACCGCGTATCTCCAGGAGACGCTCTCCGGCGTGCGCATCGTGCGCGCTTTCGGCCAGGAGCGCCGCCACGGCACCCGCTTCGCGGAGCTGAACGACGAGCACCGCGAGGCCAACATGCGGACGGTCTACCTGAACGCCGCCTACTTCCCCGCGGTCGAGCTGCTGTCGGCGGTCGCGACGGCCGTGATCCTCATCTACGGCGGCAACCAGGTGATCGACGGAGACGTCTCGATCGGCGTGCTGGTCTCGTTCGTGTTCTACCTGCAGAGCTTCTTCGACCCGATCCAGTCGCTCTCGCAGCTCTACACCACCTACCAGGCCGGCATGGCCGCGCTCGACAAGATCTTCGAGCTGCTCGACGAGGAGCCCGACATCGCCGACAGGCCCGGCGCGCTCGAGCTGCCGCGCCTGCGTGGCGAGATCGAGTTCGACGCCGTCACCTTCGCCTACGGCGACGGGGAGCCGGCGCTCTGCGACGTCTCGCTGCACGTCCCCCCCGGTCAGACGGTGGCGCTCGTCGGCGCCACCGGCGCCGGCAAGTCCACGCTGGCCAAGCTGGTCGCGCGCTTCTACGACCCCGACCACGGCCGCGTGCTCGTGGACGGCCACGACCTCCGCGACGTGACCGAGCACTCGCTCCGCTCGCAGCTCGGGATCGTGCCGCAGGAGAGCTTCCTGTTCTCGGGGACGATCCGGGACAACATCGCGTTCGGGCGCCGGGACGCGACCGAGGACGACGTCCGGGCCGCGGCGACCGCGGTCGGCGCGAACGCCTTCATCGAGCGCCTGCCCGACGGCTACGACACCGAGGTCGGCGAGCGCGGCGGCCACCTGTCGGCCGGCCAGCGCCAGCTCGTCGCGTTCGCCCGCGCGGCGGCGGCCGACCCGCGCATCCTGGTGCTCGACGAGGCGACGTCGAACGTCGACGTCCGCACGGAGTCGCAGATCGAGCACGGCCTGCGGCGGCTCCTGGCCGGGCGCACGGCCCTGGTCATCGCCCACCGGCTCTCGACGATCCAGGGGGCGGGCCGGATCGTCGTGCTGTCAGGCGGGCGGATCGAGGAGCAGGGCACGCACGAGGAGCTGCTGGCGGCCGAGGGCGCGTATGCGCGCCTCTACCGCGACTGGGCGGATCACGCCGCGGCCTGATCGGCTGGCTATCCTGGTCAGCCCCATTGGGGGGTCGTCTAATGGCAAGACGCCAGCCTCTGGAGCTGGTTATCGGGGTTCGAGTCCCTGCCCCCCAGTAAGGCCGCCGCCTAGGCCGCCCGTGCTGCGGGCACCAGCCTGAGCCGCGCCGGCAGGAACGGCACCACCGCGCGCCTGACGTACTCGCCGCCGGCCCGGACCAGCGCCTTCCGCACGAACGCCGGCGGCAGCGGGGCGAAGCCGTACTCGTCCCTGATGCGGTCCGGCAGCAGCGCGACCGTCACGAAGTTGACGCTCTCCACGAGCGGCTGGAGGTAGAGCGGCACCGGCGGCTCGAGCACGATCGAGCGCGCCCGCTCGCGCGCCCAGGGGGTCACGTGCAGCCGGTCGCTCGCGAGCATCGCGCTCCGGTAGTCGTCCAGGTCCGCGAGCGTCTTCGGCATGTCCGTCTTCCGCAGCCCGAACAGCCGGCCCACGATCTTGTAGTCGTCCCAGTAGGCGGCCTCCTCCGCGCGGGAGAGATGGCCGACGTAGTTGCGGTAGACGACGAGGCCCGAGTCGACGAGCGTGAACAGCACCCAGAGGAGCAGCTCGGGGTCGTCCGCGCGGTAGGGCGTGCCCGCCGGGTACGGCCCCGCCGGGGCGGCCAGGCGCCCGCTGACGCGCCGGTGCATCGCGCGCACCCGGCGGGTCACGCGGTCGGCGTCCTCCTTCGAGCCGAAGCCGATCGTGCCCATCACGGCGGCGGTGCGAGCGAGCCGCTCGTACGGCTCGTCGAGCGCCTCGGTGTGGGCCAGCAGGCCGGCCACGGCCAGCGGGTGCGCGGCCTGCATCAGGAGCGCCCGCGGGCCGGACAGCGCGAGCGCGCGCTCGCGGTGGACGCGCCGGAGCATCGAGCTGTCGTCGAAGTGGCCCGCGGCCATTCTCATCCCAGCGTAGGGGCGTATCCGTACACAGGCTGTGAGGGGAGGAAGCTCAGGCGGCCAGCGCTTCGCGCGTCTTCTGGAGACCGAGGCGGAGGCGGCTCTTCGCGGTGCCGAGCGGCACGTCGGACGCGGCCGCGATCTCCGCGGCCGACAGCCCCTTGCCGAAGGCGAGCAGGATCGCCTCGCGCTGGAGCGCCGGCAGCTTCGCCACGGCCTCGAGCACGCGCCCGCGGTCCTCACGGCGGGCGGCCACGTCAGCCGGGCCCTCCTCGGTGCCGGGCCGCGCCTCGTCGCGGACGCCGAGGCGCTCCACCGCTCCGCGAGCCGCGGTGAGCGAGCGAGCGCGGTCGACGGCGCGGCTGCGCGCCATCATCGCGATGTAGCCGGCCAGGCTGCCGCGAGCCGGGTCGTAGAGGCCCGGGTCGCGCCAGAGCGTCAGAAAGACGTCCTGGACGACGTCCTCGGCGGCGGCGTGGTCGCCAAGCACCCGCATGGCGCTGGAGAATGCGCGGGGCCGGTGAGCGGCGTAGGCCTCGGAGAACGCGTCCAGATCCATACTTCAACGTAGTGTAGCGAAATACCGATACAGACTGTTGAACTCTTGAGCGGATTGACGATCGGACAACTGGCGGAGCGCACCGGCGTACAGGCCGGCACGCTGCGCATGTGGGAGCAGCGCCACGGCTTCCCGCAGGCCGAGCGCCTACCGAGCGGCCACAGGCGCTATGCCGAGGACGAGGTGGAGCGCGTGCTCGAGGTCGTCCGCGCGCGCGACGACGGCCTGTCGCTCACGGCCGCTATCGAGCGGCTCGACTCCGCCTCGGCCGCCGAGCCGGAGACGTCGATCTACGCCGGGCTGCGCCGGCGCCGCCCGGAGCTCCACCCCTACCCCATCCCGAAGCGGCTGCTAGTCGCGGTCTCACATGCCATCGAGGACGAGTGCTCCGCGCACGGGAGCCGCTCCGTCCTCGTCGGGTCCTTCCAGCGCGAGGCCTTCTACCGCGACGCGGAGGCGCGCTGGCGCGAGTTCGCCCGCAGCGCCGATCTGGCCGTGGCTCTGGCCGACTTCGAGCGGCCGGCCGCGCCCGAGGGCGCGCCGTTCGAGGTGCCGATCGGGCGCGACCACCCGCTCGCGAACGAGTGGGCGATCGTCTGCGACGCCCCGGGCTACTCGGCCTGCCTGGCCGGCCGCGAGCGCCAGGTGACCGGCGAGCGCGTCTTCGAGGTGCTCTGGTCGGTCGAGCCCGAGGTGGTCAGGGAGGCCGTGAGGATCGGCCTCGACCTGGCCACCGCCCGGATGCCCGAGCTCGCCGAGCGGATCCCCGAGCGCCTGTCGCGCCCGCCCGACTCGGACCGCGGGGCGGTCGCGCGCGCGACCTCGGTCACGAACCGGATCCTCGCGTACGTGGCAGCCGGCCGCTGACCGGCCGTTGACCGAAGTGTCCTGCCCTGTGGTTGCCCTGCAACCAGAGCCCAGGACACTTCCTTCGTGGCGGCCGGCCCCTAGAGCGCGGCGAGATCCGTGCCCGGATCGGCGAGGGCCAGCGGCTCGCGCGCCTCGCCGTCCTTCATGAAGCGCCGAGCGTGCTCCAGGTCGTCGGAGCGCCCGACCGCCAGCGCGGCGGTGACCCTGCCCGCGTCATGCCAGAACACGGTGAACTCGCCGTCGTCCACCGAGCCGCGAACCACCGGGTCGCCCTCGCCGGGGCCGACGTACTCGAGTGACGCCCAGTCGGCGAGGTCGGAGAAGAAGTAGGGGATCTCCTCGTGGTCGACCCCGCGACCGAGCATGTTCAGCGCGGCCGTCTTGCCCTGGTTGACCGCCACGTCCCAGTGCTCGACCCGCAGCCGCCGGCCGTGGACCACGCTGTCGTACTCGCAGTTGTCGCCGGCGGCGAAGATTCCGGGCACGGAGCTCTCGAGCCCGGACGAGCACCTCACGCCGCCGGTCTCGCCGATCTCGAGCCCGGCCGCCTTGGCCAGCATCACGTCGGGCATGACGCCCACGCCCACGACCACGAAGTCGCACTCGAGCTCGCGGCCGGCCTTCGTGATCACCTTCGACACGCGGCCGTCGCCCTCGAAGCGCTCGAGCTCGTCGCCGCCGTAGAGCTTGACGCCATGCTCCTCGAGGACGCGGTGGAAGAACCGCGCGGCCTCGCCGAACTGGCGCTCGAGCGCCACGTCCTCCAGCATCACGATCGAGCACTCGACCCCGTACGCGGCGGTCAGCGAGGCGGCCACCTCGCTGCCGATGTAGCTGCCGCCGATCAGCACCGCGCGCTCGGCCTCCTGTGCCTCGGCGCGGATCGCGTCCGCGTTGCCGAAGGCACGGACGTAGTGGATCCCGTCGAGGTCGCAGCCGTCCACGCGCAGCCGGCGCACGTTCGCGCCGGTGGCCAGCAGCGCCTTGTCGAAGCCGACGGTCTCCTTGGTGGAGAGGGTGGCCACACGCTCCTCCGTGTCGAGCTTCATCACGCTCGTGCGCGTGAGCAGCTCCACGTCGTTCTCCCTCCAGAACTCGTCGGGCCGGTAGAGGACGGCGTCGCGTCCCTCCTCGCCGCGCAGGTAGGCCTTCGTCAGCTCCGGGCGGTTGTAGGGCGGGTCCGGCTCGCGGCCCACGAGCAGGATGCTGCCGCCGGCCCCCTCCTCGCGGAGCCAGCGCGCGCAGCTGCCGGCGGCGAGGCCGCCGCCGACGATCAGGTGGTCCACGGAGCGGTCGGGCACGCCTAGGCCGCGGGCGCCACGCCGCTCGTGAAGAGCTCGGTCACTCGCTCCTCGATGCCCACGTCGAGCACGAGCAGGACCTCGTCGCTCGCGTGGACCATGGACTCGCCGGTCGGGACGAAGCCGCCGCCGTCGCGCAGGATCGAGATCACGAGCGAGCCCTCGGGCAGGCCGAGCTCGCGGACGCGCTTGCCCGCGGCCTCGGAGCCGTCGGCCACCTCGAGCTCGATGATCTCGAGGCGCTCCTCCGGGAGGTCGAGCAGGTGCACCAGCCCGTACTTGGGCACCTCGTGCTCGATCAGCCGCAGGATCAGGTCGGTCGCGGAGATGGCCGGCTTCACGCCCAGGAGCTCGAAGTGCTCGAGGTTGCGCGGGTTGTTGCAGCGGGCGACCACGCGCGAGACGCCGTACTTCTCGCGGGCGACCTGGGAGATGAGGATGTTGTCCTCGTCGTCGCCGGTCACGGCGATCACGAGGTCGGCGCGCTCGATCCCGGCGCGCTCGAGGACCCAGAGCTCGGAGCCGTCGCCGTACAGGACGCGGTGCTCGAGCTCCTCCTCGACGACCGCGTAGCGGCGCGAGTCGGACTCGAGGACCGTCACCTCGTGGCCCTTCGCGATCAGCTCACGGGCGAGGTTCCAGCCGACCTTGCCGGCTCCCACGATCAGGACGTACACGGCTAGCCCGACACCCCCTCGAAGCGGATCTGCCCGCGCACGGCGGCCTCGAGGAGCTCGATCGCGGTCTGCGTGGGACAGACGGTCTGGAGCCCCTGCTCGGCGTACCAGCGCGCACGGTGGGGGTCGAGCACGCGCACGACCACGCGGTCCACGTCGAAGCGCCGCTTCGCGATCTGGGCGACCACGAGGTTGGTGTTGTCACCGTCCGTCGAGGCGACGAACGCGTCCGCCTGGTCGATGCCCGCCGCCAGCAGCGCGTCGATCTCGAGGGCGGTCCCGACGGTGAAGCGCCCACCGCGCTCCTCCCAGCCCTCCGCGTAGCGGCGGTCGAGCAGCGCGATGGCCTCCGGGTCCTCGTCGAGGACCGAGACCTCGTTGCCCTCGGCGAGCATTGAGTGTGCGATCGCGGACCCCACCCGCCCGCAGCCGACGATCAGTACGAACATGCGCGTTCCACTCTACAAAGCGAGCGGCTAGGGCTGGACACCTGCACGCACCGTGTCCTTGCCCGCCGGCGGGGCGGTGAGGATCACGGTGCAGGCGGCCTTCTCGACGACGTAGCGGGTGGTCTCCCCGACGAAGCGATCGCGCGCGCGGCCGCGGCCGCCCAGGATCGCGCCGCCGCGCACGCCCGAGGGCTCCTCGGCGGCGAGCACGATCGCCTCCACGCCGCGCCTGCGCGCCTCGGACACGATCGCCTGGCCGACGGTCCGGCCGCGGACCATCGCGGTGGCCACCTCCACCCCCTCGTACTCCTCGCCCACCTCCTTCGCGCGGGCCAGCACACGTTTCGCCTCGGCAACGCGCTCGTCGGGCACGCGCGCGTCGAGCGGGAGCGACATCGGTATCTCGAACACGTAGAGGGCCTCCAGCACTGCGCCCCCCTCCCCCTCGTCGGCGTGCTCGGCGGCGAGCCGGCCGGCCGTACCGATGATGTCGTCGTCGAGCACCTCGCCGAAGACCGGCACCAGGATGCTGCCGTACTCGACCTCGCTCACGTCCTGTAGCGCGGTGGCGGGGATCGTGAAGCGCTTGCGGAGCGACTTCCCCTGGGCGCGGCGGTAGACGCTGTAGAGCAGGACGCCGGACAGCATCCAGACGCCGCCGACCACGCGGGCGCCCTCGTGCAGCACGATGATGCTCACCCAGGCGCCCACCGCGAACAGGGCGCCGGCGACGGCCGGCAGCGGGACCGTGCCCTTGCGGAAGCGGAACGAGAGCGGGAGCCGGAACGCGCTCGGCCGGCCCGCCTCCCTGAAGCGCAGTGCGATCACCGACAGGTGGGCGATCGCGAACGTCAGCATCGCGCCGAAGGCGAAGATGCCGGCCAGGAAGCCCATGTCGTTCGGCAGCGCGAGGCCGAACGCGATCACGGCCGCGGCGCAGATGACCACGTACGGGGTGCCGCGGCGCGGATGCAGCCGGCCGACGGCGCTCGGGATCTGGCGGTTGGTCGCGAGCGAGTACCCGAGCCGCGCCAGGCCGAGCATCTGGCCGTTCATCGCCACGAGCAGAGTCGCCGCGCCGACCGCCCCGAGCGCGTAGCGCATTACGTCCTTGAGCCATTCGGGGTCGAGCGCGGTCGCCACGCCTAGCACGGGCGCCTGCTCGTAGGTGGAGCTGAGCGCGGTGCGGCCGCCCTCGACCGGCACCGCCATCAGCGCCGCCGTCGACACCCCCACGAGCAGCACGAGTGCCGCGGCGGAGCTCACGACCACGAAGCGGCTCAGCCCCCTGCGACCGACGCGCACCTCGCCGGCGAGGCCGGACGCGGCCTCGATTCCGATCATCGCGCCGGTGGCGATGACCGTGGCGAACACCGCGTCCTCCCAGGAGGGCGCGGAGCCGAGCTCGACGCTGTCGAAGATCACGCCGAGGTCGAAGACCTGGGCGAACACGAGCACGGACAGCAGCGCGAGCAGCACGATCCCGACGAGCGACAGCCGGAGCACCGTCCGCAGCCGGTCGGCGCCCAGGCCGCGGACGTTCGCGACCGCCACGAACAGCAGCGCCGCCCCCGCGATGACGGTCTCCACGTGGCCGCCTCCGAGCTCGCCCCAGAACGCCGCCAGGTAGTCCGAGATCGCCACGGCCGCGAGGGCCATGACGATCAGGTAGTCGAGCAGGATCGCCCAGCCCGCGATGAAGCTCCAGAACTCGTCGAAGGCGTAGCGCGCGAAGGTGGACGCGCCGCCGCGCTCCGGGTGGAGCGAGTTGCCCTCCACGTACGTGGCCATCGTCGTGACGAAGAACCACGCGGAGATCAGGAAGACGATCGGGGTGAGGCCGAGCGCGTCGCCCGCCACGACGCCGATCGAGAAGAAGATCGATGAGACGATCGCGCTGAGCACGATCGCGAAGAGGGCGGGCTCGCCGAGCGAGCGCGCCAGGATCGCCTCGGCCTGCTGAGTTCGGCGCGCGATGCGGCCGTCGCCGCCCCCGGACCCGCGCCGCAGCGTCTCGCGCGCGGCCTTGCGCGCGCGCTCGGACCTGCTGGACTCGCCGTCCGGGCTCACGCCTCGCCGCCGTCCCGGCCGCGGGCGAGCCACAGCCGCGCCGCGCCGATGCCGGCGAGCATCGCGCCGAGGACCACGCCGAGCGCCAGCGCTCCGCCGCCGCGGGCGAGCGCCGAGACGATCATGACCACGCCGACCAGCAGCATGAGCGCGCTGAGGACACGGGTCGAGGCGAGGTAGGCCCGCTGCACAGGGTCATCGTATTGCCGGCTAGGGCACGTCAGACCGGGCGGGGGTGCCGCGCGTGGACTCGATGATCACGCGGCACGGGCGCTCGGACAGCACCGTCTCGATCGTCTTCCCGAAGAGGGACGACCCGGCCCGCCGCGGCGGCAGCTCCATCACCACCGCCTCGGCGCGGATCTCCCGCGCCTCCTCGACGATCCGGCGCCCTGCCTGCGCGGGCCGGACCTTCTCCCAGTGGCCCGTTACGCGCCGGCCGCCCTTCACGCGAGCGGAGTCGATCACGCTCGCCGCGCGCGCCTCCTGCTCGGGCATGTCGGCGTCGATCGGCGAGTTCGGCGG
>JAFGJG010000071.1 GCA_016929195.1 Thermoleophilaceae bacterium | reverse complement strand
GTGGACGAGTCGCCGGTGCGCTGCCTCGACCAGGAGGCGGGCGCCGCGATGGTCGCGGAGATCGACGCGGCCAGGAAGGCGAACGAGTCGCTCGGAGGCATCTTCGAGGTGCGCGCCTTCGGCGTCGTCCCCGGGCTCGGCTCGCACGTCTCCTGGGAGGAGCGCATCGACGGGCGGCTGGCCCAGGCGGTCATGTCGATCCAGTCGATGAAGGGCGTGGGCATCGGCGACGGGTTCGACCTGGCGGGCCGGGTCGGGTCGGGCGCACACGACGAGATCTTCTGGTCCGAGGAGCGCGGCTACCACCGCGAGACGAACCGCGCCGGCGGGATCGAGGGCGGCATGACCACGGGCGATCCCGTGATCGTGCATGGCGCGATGAAGCCGCTGCCGACGCTGACGAAGCCGCTGCGCTCCGTGGACATCGAGACGAAGGAGCCGGCCCAGGCGCTCCGCGAGCGCACCGACTCGTGCACGGTGCCCGCGGGCGGCGTGGTCGGCGAGTCGATGGTCGCGCTCGTGCTCGCCTCGGCGTACCGCGAGAAGTTCGGCGGGGACCACATCGACGACGTGCTGGCCGCGCTCGACGCCTATCGGGAGCGGATCGGATGGAGGGCCGGGTAGCGGAGCGCGCGCTGGTGCTCGTGGGCTTCATGGGCGCCGGCAAGTCCACTGCCGCCCGCACTGTCGCGGCGGAGCTCGGCGTCGGGGCGATGGACTCGGACCGCGAGCTCGAGCAGCGCCTCGGAGAGCCGATCGCGTCGTATTTCGACCGTGAGGGCGAGGCCGCGTTCCGCGAGCGCGAGGAGGAGGTCGTGCTGGACCTGCTCGAGTCGGCGCGCGGCGGCGTCGTGTCGCTGGGCGGCGGGGCCGTGGGCTCCGAGCGGGTGCGCGAGGCGCTCCGCCCGCACACGGTCGTCCAGCTCGAGGTGGACCCGGAGGACGCCTGGCGGCGCGCCTCCGGCGGGGAGCGGCCGCTCGCCCGCGACCAGGTGCGGTTCGACCAGCTCCACCGCGACCGCGAGCCGCTCTACGCGTCGATCGCCGACGCGATCCTGCCTCCCGGCGGGCGAGACGCCATCCGCGCCGCGCTGCCGGCGCTGACCGCGCTCTCCGGCGCCCCCGAGGGGACGCGCCTCGTCTGGGCCGGCGCCGACTCCGGCTCGTACCCGGTCTTCTTCGGCGCGGGGCTGATCGCGTCGGGCTTCTTCTTCCCGGGCGACGGGCGCCGGTTCGTGGTGACTGACGCGAACGTCGCGAGGCATCACGCCGTGGCGGCCGACGAGTGGATCGAGCTCGAGCCGGGGGAGGACCGGAAGACGCTCGCCGCCGCGGAGGACGTGCTGCGCGGGCTCGCGCGGGCGGGCGCGGAGCGCGGGGACCTCGTCGTGGCGGTCGGCGGTGGAGTGGTGGGCGACGTGGCGGGCTTCTGCGCGGCCGTCTATCAGCGCGGCATGAGGCACGTGCAGGTGCCCACCACGCTCGTGGCCCAGGTCGACTCCGCCTATGGCGGCAAGACCGGGGTCGACCTGCCGGAGGGGAAGAACTACGCGGGCGCGTACCACCAGCCCTCGGCCGTGCTCTGCGACCCGTCTGCGCTCGCGACGCTACCGCCCGAGGAGCTCGCCGCGGGCTACGTCGAGGTCGTGAAGACCGCCCTGATCGCCGGCGGCCCCCTGTGGGCGCGCGTGCGCCAGGGCGGCGAGGTCGACCTCGAGACGGTGATCGGCTGTGCCCGGGCGAAGCTCGCCGTCGTGGCCGAGGACGAGCGCGACGGCGGCCGCCGCCAGGTCCTGAACCTCGGCCACACGGTCGGCCACGCGATCGAGTCCGCCACCGGCTACACGCGCTATCGCCACGGTGAGGCTGTCGGCATCGGGCTGCTCGCGGCGCTGCGCCTCTCGGGGCGCGAGCCGCTGCGCGCCGAGGTGGCGGAGCTGCTCGCGGCGCGCGGGCTTCCGCTCGCCTTCGAGGGCGCGGCCGTGGACGATGTGCTCGCGCTGGTGGAGCGCGACAAGAAGCGCAGCGGCGGCCGCGTGCCGTTCGTGCTCGTCGAGGCGCCCGGCGGGGTGACGCCGGGCCATGAGATCACGGCCGACGACCTGCGGGCGGCGGTGGAGGAGGTGCATGCCGGATGACGGGCAGCCGGGTCGACGTGCTGCATGGGGTGAACCTCGACATGCTCGGGCGGCGCGACCCCGACCACTACGGCACCCTCACGCTGACCGAGCTCGAGGTGAAGGTGAAGCACTTCGCCGACGACCTCGGCCTCGACGTGGCGTTCTTCCAGAGCAACCACGAGGGCCAGTTCTGCGAGTGGCTCCACCGCGCGGCCGAGAACACGGACGGGCTGATCCTCAACCCCGGCGCCTGGACCCACTACTCGTGGGCGATCCACGACGCGCTCGAGATCGCGGCGCTGCCGGCCGTCGAGGTCCACCTGTCCGCGGTCGACGAGCGCGAGGAGTGGCGGCGGCTGTCCGTGATCCGGGAGCTGTGCGTCGGCTCGGTGCAGGGGAAGGGCGTGGACGGCTACCGTGAGGCGCTGGAGATGCTGAAGGAGCGGCTCGGCAAGTGAACGTCCAGGCCCCCGCGAGTGTGGAGGCGCGCACCGACCGGCTGGTCGCGCGGATGGCCGAGCAGGAGCTCGACTGCCTCCTCGTCACGAACCTGCTCAACGTCCGCTACCTGACCGGGTTCACCGGCACGAACGGCGCCTGCATCGTCACGCCGGACGCGCGCCTCTTCCTCACGGACTTCCGCTACGTCGAGCAGGCGGCCGAGCAGGTGCGCGGATACGAGCGCCTGGAGCTGGGCCGCGACATGCTGGGCGACCTCGCCGGGCGGCTCCACGGGCGCGCCGGGTTCGAGGACTCGAACGTGACCGTCGCGCAGCACGCGAAGCTGTCGGAGAGCCTCTCCGAGGGGACGGAGCTGATTCGCGCCGGCACGCCGGTCGAGTCGCTGCGCGAGGTGAAGGACCCGGCCGAGGTCGCGGCGATGCGCGCCGCCGCCGCGCTGGCGGACGCCGCGTACCGGGACATGCAGGAGCGCGGCCTGGCCGGGCGCACCGAGCGCGAGGTGGCGATGACGGCCGTGCGGCTGATGGAGGACATGGGCGCCGACGGGCCGTCGTTCCCGCCGATCGTCGCCTCGGGGCCGGCCGGGGCGCTGCCGCACGCGGTGCCGCGCGACGTGGAGATCCCGAGCGGCGTGCTGGTCGTGGTGGACATGGGCGCGCGGCTGGACGGCTACTGCTCGGACTGCACGCGGACCTTCGCGACCGGGCCGGTGGCCGACGCGGCGCTCGAGGTCTACGAGCTGGTGCGGAACGCGCAGGCGGAGGCGCTGGCCGCGGTGCGCGCCGGGGCGGAGGCGGCTGCGGTCGACGGAGTCGCGCGCGCGATCATCGACGCCGCGGGCCACGGCGAGCGCTTCGGCCACGGGCTCGGACACGGCGTCGGGCTCGAGGTCCACGAGGCCCCCCGCGTGGCGAAGACCGCGACGGGCGAGCTGAGGGCCGGCCACGCGGTCACCGTCGAGCCGGGCGTCTACGTGCCGGGCGAGTTCGGCGTCCGGATCGAGGACCTCGTGATCGTCGCCGACGGCGAGCCGGACGTGCTCACCGGGTTCCCGAAGGAACTCGTCACCGCGGGTTGATCGCCCTCGCCGGCGCGGCCGCGCTGGCCGGCGCGCTCGTCCAGTCCGCCACCGGGTTCGGCTTCGCGCTCATCCTGAGCCCCGCCCTGTTCGCGGTGCTCGACCCCTACGAGGCGATCACGACGATGCTGCTGCTGGGGCCGCCGCTCAACGCGCTCGTCCTGCACGACTCGGCCGCCGGGGACGCGCGGCTGCGGATGCTCGCCCCGGTGCTGGTGGCCGCCGTGCCGGGGCTCGTGCTGGGCGTGATCGCGCTCGAGCTGCTGTCGAAGCCGGTGCTCCAGGTGGCGGTGGGGGCGGCGGTCGTGGCGGCCGCTCTGTGGCAGATCCGCCATCACGGCGGTCGCATCGCCGCCTGGGCCGCGGGGCTGGCGAGCGGCGCCCTCACCACCTCCATCAGCGTCAGCGGGCCGCCGGTCGTGCTCTGGCTGGAGGGGCGGGGAGTCACGCCGGGGGAGTTCCGCGCGACGCTGGCGGCCTCGTTCCTCGCCCTCAACGTGACCGGCGGGGCGATCGTGGTGGCGGCCGGCGGCATCGGAGCCGTGCGGCTCGACGTCGTGCTGCCGCTGCTCGGCCTGTGCCTGATCGGCAACTACGCGGGCAACCACGCGCACCGCCGCCTGGCCGGCCCCCGCTTCCGCCTTGTGGCCCTGGCGCTCGTGGCCTGCACGGGCGTGGCGAGCTTCGTGGCGGGGCTGACCTCGCTGTAGCCGGGCGCAATCCCACTTGCACCCCGTCCGCCTCGATGCGAACATGTGTTCGTATCGATGGTGATCTGCGTCCTCTACCCCCGCTTCGAGCTGCTGGCCGCTCTCGGGGACCGGGGAGCGCTTCTCTCGGAGCCGGCCGCGCTCGCGCCCGAGGCCGGCAGGGAGCAGGTGGTGGGGGAGGTGTCCGCGCCCGCCGAGGCGTTCGGGGTCGTGCGCGGCATGCGGCTGGGCGAGGCGCTCGCCCGCTGCCCGGCGCTCAGGCTGGTCCCGCCGGACCCCGAGGGGGCGCGCTCCCTCTGGGGTCACGTGCTCGACCGGCTCGAGGGGATCGGGGCGGCGGTCGAGTCGGACCGCTCGGGCATCGCGTTCTTCGAGGCCGGGCCGGTCGAAGGTCTCCACGGAGGCCGGGACGGCGTGCTGGCCGCCGCCCGGCGGTCGCTCGGCGCCGGCGCTCGCTTCGGTGCCGCGCCCAGCCGCTTCGCCGCCCACGCCGCGGCGTTCCGGGCACGGCCGCGCCGGCGTCCCGCGGTCGTGGTCGAGGAGAGGGAGACGCGCGAGTTCCTCGCCCCGCTGCCGGTCGCGCTCCTGCGCACCCGGCTCGAGCTCCAGGCGCTGCCGGAGATCCTCGAGCAGCTCGGCATCCGCACGCTCGGCGAGCTGGCGGGGCTCCCGTCCGGGGCCCTCGCGGAGCGGTTCGGCCACCCGGGGCTGCTCGCGCTCGACCTGGCCCGAGGCCGCGACACCGCGCTCGAGCCACGCCGGCCGCCCGAGCCGGTGTCCGAGCGGCTGGAGCTGCCCGAGGCCGCCTCGGGGCAGCAGCTCGAGCGCGCCCTCGAGCTGCTGATCGCCAGGGTGCTCGCCCGGCGCGAGCGGCGCGGCCGGTCGCTGAGGGGGCTGGCCATGTCGGCGCGCTACGTGGCCGGCGGCACCTGGAGGCTCGCGGTCACGCTCCGGACGGCGAGCGCGGACCCCGCCCGGATCCGGCTCGCGCTCGCGCCGCGCCTGGCGGAGCTGCCGGCCCCGGCCGAGTCGCTCGCCCTCGAGGTCGAGGCGTTCGGGCCGCCCGCGCACGACCAGGGGATGCTGCTCGACGAGGCGGGCGCGGTGCGGCGGGCGCGGCTGGGGGAGGCGGTGCGCCAGGCGCGCCAGGCCGCTGGCGGCGAGGCGGCCCTGCGGGTGCTCGACGTGGACCCGGACTCGCGGATCCCGGAGCGCCGGGCGGTGCTGGCGCCGTTCCCCGACTGGCCGGTCGCGTGACCCCGCCGGGGGCGCGCCGTCTCGGCACGCCGCGTCCGGTGGCCGTGGAGGCGGACGGGCGCGGGGTGCCGACCGCGGTGGCCGGGGTCGCGGTGGAGGCGGTCAGGGAGGAGTGGGTCGTGGAGGACCGCTGGTGGACGCCGCGCCCGCTGCGGCGCCGCTATTTCGAGCTGGTGCTCGCAAATGGCCGAAATTCCGTGATTTTCAGAGACCTGGTGGAGGGCAGATGGCTCTCCCAGCGGGCCTGAGCTTCAGACCGCCGTCCGGTACGCCGATAAAGGAGAAGTGCAGGGTTGTTCCCGCATGCCGCTCGGCAGCGCCCGCATGGGTGGGCACCCGTGCTGAACACGGGATCCCTCACGATGATCGGGCGTCTGGGCGCCATGTTCGAGCGCACCGCCTCGGTGCGCTCCGACGAGGACCTGAAGCACGTCCTCTGGCAGGTCGCCCATACGATCGGCGAGACGCTCGGCTACAGCACCGTCGTCGTGAACATCTACCGCCCGGCCTTCGACGACATGTTCACCGCCGCCGCGGTCAGCGAGGACGAGGGCGTGCAGGAGCTGCTCGGCCAGACCTCGCTGCGCAACACCTGGACGCCGCTGTTCGCCCCGCGCTTCGAGCGCCGCGGAGCCTATTTCGTGCCGCACGGCGGCTTCGACTGGGACCAGATCCCCGGGCAGACCTACGTGCCGGAGATCGAGGCGACCGACGACCCGGAGGACTGGCAGCCGGACGACGCGCTGTTCGTGCCGCTGCGCGGCGCCGGCGGAAAGCTGCTCGGCGTCGTCTCCGTCGATGAGCCGGTCAGCGGCCGGCGCCCGAGTGACGCCGACATGGACGCCCTCGTCGCGAGCTCGCGCCACGCCGCCCTCGCGATCCGGATCGCACAGGACGTGGCCACGGCCGCGGAGCACCAGCGCATGCTCGAGAACGTGCTCGAGGTGTCGGCGCGGCTCGCGCAGGCCGCCGACGTGGACGCGCTGCTCCAGTCGGTCTGCGACGGCATCCGCGGCGCGCTCGACTTCGAGAAGGTCGTGATCGAGCTGGCCGACGCGCAGAGCGGGGCGCTCGTGCCGGTCGCCGCGGCGGGCTGGATGGTGGACGCCCCGGCCGTCAACCCGGGCATGAGCCTCGACTCCTTCGCCCCGCTCTTCACCCCCGAGTTCGAGGTGGCGGGCTGCTACCTCGTGCCGCACGACGTGGCCGAGACGCGGCTGGGCCCCAAGAGCCTCGACTACGAGTCCGCGCTGAACGGGCGGGGCCCGCACGCGTGGAACCGGCACTGGCTGCTCGTGCCGCTGTCCGAGCCGGACGGCCGCCGCATCGGGCTGATCTGGGTCGACGACCCGCGCGACCGGCTGCTGCCCTCGCGCACCCGCCTGCAGGCGCTGCGGCTGTTCGCCAACCAGGCGATGTCCGCGCTGCACTCGGCGGACGAGGTGGTGCGCCTGCGCTACGAGGCCACCCACGACCCGCTCACCTCGCTGCCGAACCGGCGCGCGCTGCTGGCGCGGCTTCCGCAGGAGGTCGACGCGTGCAGGCGCTCCGAGGGCACCTTCGCGCTGGTGCTCTGCGACATGGACAACCTGAAGACGCTCAACGACACGCTCGGCCACGAGGCCGGCGACGTGGCGCTCCAGCTGCTGGCGGGCGCCCTTCGCAGCGGCCTGCGCCGCGGCGACGACGCCTACCGGCTGGGCGGCGACGAGTTCGCCGTCGTCCTGCCGGGCGCCGGCCGCCTCGACGCCGAGCGCGTCACGCGCCGGCTGCGCGAGGCCACCGCCGCCTGCGCGGCCGAGCCGGTGAAGGGGATCGACGCCAGCTTCGGCATCGCGGTCTACGAGCCGGAGGAGGCCACGGACGTGCTGATGGCCCGAGCCGACGAGGCGCTCTACAGCGACAAGCGAAGGCGGGAGTCGGCGGCCTAGGACGACGCAGGCCCGCCCACGTCGCTCGGCGGGGCGGTTGCAGACGTTCCCTGGGCATATCCCCGGAAACGCATGCAGCCCCGGGCGACGTATGCGAACATGTGTTCGTGTCATATGTCGAGCTCCACTGCCACTCGGCCTACTCGTTCCTCGACGGGGCGTCGCACCCGGCCGAGCTGGCCGGGGCCGCGGCTGAGCAGGGCCACTCGGCGCTCGCGCTGACCGACCACGACGGGCTGCACGGCGCCATGGAGATGGCGCGTGCGCTGCGCTCGCTCGGGGTGCGGCCGATCACCGGCGCCGAGCTGACGCTCGACGACGGCAGCCACCTCACGCTCCTGTGCGAGTCGCGCACGGGCTACACGAACCTCTGCCGGCTGATCACGGGCGCCCACTGGCGCACGCGGCGCTGGGCGCGCGAGGGCTGGACCGAGCCGGCTCCCGGGGTGCGCGAGGGCAGGCGGCCGGGCCAGGACCCGCTCGACGGCGAGCCGTCCGTGACGTTCGAGGAGGTCGAGCAGCACGCCGAGGGGCTCGTCTGCCTCTCGGGCTGCGCGCGCGACGGGGCGGTGGCGAGCCGCGTCGAGGCGGGCGACCACCCGGGCGCAGCGGCGGTCGCGAGCCGGCTCCTGCGCGCCTTCGGCCCCGAGCGCTTCCGCGTGGAGCTGCAGCGCCCCTTCGCCCGCAACGACCGGCACCGCAACCGGCTCCTCTCCGAGCTGGCCGAGCGGCTCGGCGTGCCGTGCGCGGCCACCGGCAACGTCCACGTCCACGCGCACGACCGCGTGCCGCTTCAGGACGCGATGGTGTCGGTGCGCCTCGGCCAGACGCTCGACGAGTCGGAGCCGCGCCGGCGCGGGAACTCATCGCACGTGCTGGCCCCGCCGGAGCGGATGGCCGAGCGCTTCCGCGAGCACCCCGATGCCGTGGCCGAGACGGGCAGGCTGGCCGAGCGGCTCGCCTTCGACCTCACCGCGGACCTCGGCTACCGCTACCCGGGATCGGAGGACCCGGACGCCGATCGCAAGCTGGCCGAGCTGTGCCGCTCGCGCATGGGCGAGCGCTACGGCGGCCGGCCGCTGCGGGCCGAGGCCGAGCGCCGGCTCGACGAGGAGCTGGCCGTGATCCGCCACCTCGGGCTGTCCGGCTTCTTCATCCTCCACCGCGACCTGCTCGAGCTCGCGCGCGAGGCGGCGGCCGACGTCCGCGGCCCCGAGTCGGCCCGCCGGCTGCTCCCGCCGGGCCGCGGCCGCGGTTCGAGCGTGTCGTCGATCGTCTGCTACCTCACCGGCCTCTCGCACGTGGATCCCGTGGAGAACGAGCTGTTCCTCGGGCGCTTCCTCAACGAGGAGCTGACCGCGCTGCCGGACATCGACCTCGACTTCCCGCGCGACGTTCGCGACGTGCTCATCCCGCGCGTGCACGACCGCTACGGGCGCGACCGCTGCGCGCTCGTGGCCGCGTTCGCGACCTTCCAGGCGCGCTCGGCGGTGCGCGACTTCGCGAAGGCGCTCGGCCTGCCGCCGGGCGAGATCGAGCGGCTCGCGCGGGCGGTCGACCCGTGGAAGCCGCGCAACGACATCGAGGGCGACGTGCCGCAGGGCGGCTCGCCGCGCTGGCGGGCGCTCGTGCGGCTGGCCCGCGACGCCTGGAGCCTGCCCCGCCACCAGTCCCAGCACCCGGGCGGGATGGTGATCTCGACCCAGCCGCTGATCGACCTCTGCCCGGTGCAGCCGGCGTCGATGGAGGGGCGCCAGATGGTCCAGTGGGACAAGGACTCGTGCGGCGACGCGGGCTTCCTCAAGATCGACCTGCTCGGCCTCGGGATGCTCTCGGCGGTCGAGCGCTGCGTTGACGAGATCGCGCGCGTGCGCGGCGAGCGGATCGACCTGTCGCGCGTCCCCTACGACGATCGCGAGGTCTATTCGCAGATCCAGGCGGCGGAGACCATGGGCGTCTTCCAGATCGAGAGCCGCGCGCAGATGCAGAGCCTTGTGCGGACCCGGCCGGAGAACCTCGACGACCTCACCGTGCAGGTGGCGCTGGTGCGCCCCGGCCCGATCCAGGGCGGCGCCGTCCACCCCTACATCGAGCGCCGCAAGCGCCTGCGCGAGGATCCCGCGTTCCAGGTGCCCTACCTGCACCCGTCGCTCGAGCCGGTGCTGCGCGACACGCTCGGCGCGATCGTCTTCCAGGACCAGGTGCTCGAGGTGGCGATGGCGTTCGCGGGCTTCCGGGCGGGAGAGGCCGAGGGGCTGCGGCGGGCGATGAGCAGGCGCCGCTCGGAGGCTGCGATCCGCGCCTACGAGGAGAAGTTCGTGGCCGGCGCGATGGCGAACGGCGCGTCGCGCGAGGTGGGCGAGAAGGTCTGGTCGCAGATCGTGGGCTTCTCGGGCTTCGGCTTCCCGAAGGCGCACTCGGCGGCGTTCGGCCTGCTCGCCTATCAGTCCACCTGGCTGCGGGTCCACTACGGCCCCGAGTTCCTCTGCGCCCTCCTGAACGAGCAGCCGATGGGGTTCTATCCGCCGGACACGCTGGTGCACGAGGCACAGCGGCGGGGGATGGAGGTGCTGGCGCCGAGCGTGGTCCGCAGCGCCGCGGAGTGCCGGGTCGAGCAGGGCGACGCGCTCGGCGTCCGCCTGGGGCTCGGCTACGTCAGCGGGGTCCGCGAGCACGAGGTGCGCGCCATGGTCGAGGAGCGCGAGCGGGGCGGGGGCTGGCGCTCGCTCGGGGACCTGGCGGGGCGCTCGGGGGCGTTCGGCGAGACGCTCGGGCAGCTCGCCTGGGCCGGCGCCTGCGACGAGCTGCTCGACGGGCCGGCCGAGTCACGCCGCCGGCGGGCGCTCTGGGAGCTGGGCGTGGCCGTGCCGGGCACGCCGGTGCCGGAGGGCACCCAGCTGGCGCTGCCGCTCGAGCCGCACGCGGGGCCGGAGCTGCGCGCGCTCTCGGCCTGGGAGCGGATGCTGGCCGACTACGGCTCCACCGGGGTCACGCTCCACGAGCACCCGCTCGAGCTGATGCGCCCGAGCCTGCCGGGCGACCTGCGCACGAGCAGGGAGCTCGAGAGCCACCGGCACGGCAGGCGTGTGCGGGTGGCCGGCCTGGTGGTCGCGCGCCAGCGCCCGGCGACCGCCAAGGGAGTGACCTTCATGCTGCTCGAGGACGAGCACGGCACCGTCAACCTCGTCATCCCGGTCCAGGTCTACGAGCGCCACCGCCTGGCCGTGCGAACCGAGCCGCTCCTGCTCGCGACAGGGCGCCTCGAGAAGCGCGAGGGCACCATGAACGTCGTGGTCGACCGGATCGAGCGCCTGGAGCGCCCGGACATGCCGCGCGCCGAGGTCAAGCACATCGAGCCGCGCCGCACCTGGAGCACGGAGACCCAGGAGGAGGCCGACCTGCGGGCCGTGCTGCCGGCGGCGAACAGCTTCGGCCGCGGGCGCGGCTAGCCCAGGCGGTACTTCAGGTGCGTCACACCGGGCGCCTCGATCGACCGGACCTGCTCCATCTGGAGCGGGCCCACGCCCTCGAAGAGCCGCGCGCCGCCGCCCAGAAGAACCGGCGCCACGTGCAGCTCGATCTCATCCACGAGGCCGGCGGCGAGGTACTGGTTGATGGAGTCGGCGCCGCCGCCGAGCATCACGTCCCTGTCTCCCGCGGCGGCCCTGGCCTGCTCGAGCGCCGCCTCGATGCCGCCGGTGACGAACGTGAACGTGGTGTCCGACAGCGTCAGCGGCTCACGCTCGTGGTTGGTCAGGACGTACACCGGGATGTGGAAGGGCGGATCGTCGCCCCACCAGCCGTTCCACGGCTCGTCGGGCCAGGGGCCGGGCCCCCCGCCGAACTTGCCGCGCCCCATGATCTCGGCGCCGACGTTCTCCTGCGCCTCGTCGAGCACGGCGGTGCTCGCGTTCACCTCGCCGCCCTCCCTGCCGTGGCGCTCACGCCACGCGGCGAGCGCGACGACCCAGTCGTGCAGCTGCTCGCCGCCCTTGCCGAGCGGCTCGTCCGTGGTCTGGTCGGGTCCGGCGACGTAGCCGTCGGCGGAAACGGAGATGTGTGCTCTCAGCTTGCTCATGCGCGAGTAGACCGCGACCGTAGCCGAGACTCATCGCTGCATCAGCCAGCCGAGCCCGAACAGCGCCGCAAGCACGAGCAGCAGCAGCGGCTCGACGAGCGCGGTGAGCACGGCGACCAGCGCCAGCGTCGCGACGTGGACTGGCCTCACCGCGCGCTCCGGACGGGCCAGCCGGCGCTCCTCGCGTGCCAGGCCGCCGGGTGGGCCGCCCGTGAGGATCCGCCAGATGGCGCGGCCGTCGCTCTCGCCGGGGCCCACGCCGGCGCCGTACCTCAGCGGCAGGGCCGTGAGGAAGGTCTGGAGCCAGGCGACGAAGACCGCGACGAGAAGCGAGACGAGCGGACCGGCCGCCGCGACCCATGCCTCGGCCTTGGGGACCCTCAGGCTGCCGTCGTCGACCACGCACTCGCCGTCTGGCGCCACGGCCGGGGAGAGGCCGAGCTCGAGCCTTCCCGCGGTCAGGACCAGACCGTCGCGGTCACCGCCCACGCCGACCGCCACACGCCCGCGGGTGAGCAGCAGCGCGGCCGCGGCGTGCCCCATGCGGGTGCATCGACGCGCGGCCCGTCACCATTGAGGGATATGGCCGGCCGGATCCTCGTGGGCACCTCCAGCTGGGCCGACCCCGGCTTCGTGAAGGAGTGGTACCCGCCCAGGATGCCCGCGCGGGAGCGGCTGCCCTGGTACGCGCAGCGGTTCGAGGCGGTTGAGCTCAACTCGAGCTTCTACGCGATCCCCGACCGCAACGTGGTCGACGGCTGGGTGCGGGCCACGCCCGGCGAGTTCGTGTTCGACGTCAAGGCCCACCGGGCGCTGTCGCGGCACGCCGCGCCGATCGACTCGCTGCCCCCCGACATGCGCGACGACGTGAAGACGAACGAGCGCGGCCGGGTGATCCTGACCGAGGAGCTGGAGGAGGCGCTCGCGCGCCGGCTCGTCGAGGAGACGAGGCCGCTGGCGGAGGCCGGCAAGCTCGGCGCCTTCCTTGTCCAGATGACGCCCGCCTTCAAGCCCGGCCGGCACGAGCTGGCCGAGCTCGACAACCTCGTCTCGGAGCTGCGGTCACGGCCGGTCGCGATCGAGCTGCGCCACCGCGGATGGGTGTCGAAGGACCGCATCGACTCCACGCTCGGATGGTTTACGGAGCGGGGCGTGGCGTTCGTCTGCGTGGACGCGCCGCCGGGAGACCACGTGCCAATCATGCCGCCGATAGACGCAGCCACCCGAGACGACCTCGCCTACCTGCGCATCCACGGGCGCAACACCGAGGGCTACCTGACCGGGAAGACCGTCGCAGAGCGCTTCGGCTGGCGCTACGACGACCGCGAGCTGGAGGAGATCGGCGACCGCGCGAAGGCGCTCGCGGAGACCGCGGGCGACGTCCACGTCATGTTCAACAACAACCGCGACGACGATGCGCCGACCGCCGCCATGCGCTTCCGCTCGCTGTTGGGCCAGGAGCCGAACGCGGAGGAGCAGCTCACACTCGAATGAGAGGCTCGTGGGGGAGTTACAGTTCCCTGGCAGGCCGTCGAAGGTGAGGTTGAAGGACGCAACCTCCGTGTTGGACTCCATCAAGCCGCAGCGGGTGATCAGGCTGGCCGTGGGGGCGCTGGCCGTCTGCGCATGCGCCGCTCCGGCCCGCGCCGCCGACCCCGAGCGCGACAGCTACGAGGCCCCCGCCGGCGCCCCCGCCGAGGTGCCGCAGGAGGTCACGGACGCACGCGACGAGCTGAGGGGCGACCTCGGCAGCCAGGGACTGCTCTCGGTCGACGAGACGAGCGGCGCCGTCCGCTTCCTCGCCCAGCTGGACGGCTACCTCGACGACACCCCGAGCGCCGATCCCGTCGGCGCCGCCCGCGGCTACCTCTCGGACCAGGCCGAGGCGTTCGGCGTCGAGCGATCCGACGTCGCCGCCCTCCGCGTGAGCGACCGGGAGTCGGGCGGCGGGATGCAGACGGTCGAGTTCACGCAGTCGGTCGACGGCGTGCCGATCGTGGACTCGTCGCTCGAGGCGCACCTCGACGACGACGGCCGGATCGTCGCGATCACGGGCGGCCTCGTCCCGGACCCGGAGCTCGAGAGCTCGCGGCCCGACGTGCCGCGCGACGACGCCATGGACGCCGCGGCCCGCGGCGTGGGGAGCCCGGGCGACGCGTACGGCGAGCGCCTGGTGGCCTACAGCGCCGGCGACGAGCTCCGGCTCGCCTGGCGCGTCATGGTCAACGCCTCCTCGACCGGCCACTACGACACGCTCGTGGACGCGGAGACCGGGGAGGTCGTCCGCCGCCACAACCTCGTGAAGTTCGCCGGCCAGGCACTGCTGTTCGAGAACTACCCCGGGGCCGCGGACGGCGGCACCGAGAGCCTCGGCTCGCTCAGCCCCTGGCTGGACTCGAGCCCGACCCGGCTCAGCGGGCCGAACGTTCACGCGTTCGCCGACGTCGAGGACGAGGTGCCGGGCTCGGGCGCCACCCCGGTGTTCACCCCGCCGCCCGGCCGCGAGACCAACCCGAACGTGACCGGCGACTTCCTCTTCCCGTTCGGCGACTTCGTGACGAGCGACTACGACTGCGGCCTCGATTACCGCTGCAGCTGGGACCCGAAGACCCCGAACAGCTGGGCCGCGGACAGCGACCAGGCGGCCACGCAGCTCTTCTACTACGTGAACCTGTTCCACGACCACCTCGCGAACGCGCCGGGGATCGGCTTCGGCGAGCTCGAGGGAACCGACCGGATCGTGGCCCAGGCGCAGGACGGGGCCGACGTGCAGGACGTGACGGGTGACACGCCGGGGTACCCGGGAGCGCTCCACGCGAACAACGCGAACATGACCGTCCTGCCGCGCGACACGAGCGCGGGCACGCCGGGCGCGCTGATGCAGATGTACCTGTGGGACCCGAAGCGCGACGCCGACGAGGTCGCGCTGCCGAACTACCGGCCGGTGCACGGCGGCGACGACCCCTCGCTCGTCTTCCACGAGTACACGCACGCGCTCAACAACCGGCTCGTGACCGACGCGCTCGGCTACGGCGCCCTGAACGGCGCGCAGGCCGGCGCGATCGACGAGGGCACCGCCGACTGGTTCGCACTCGACTACCTCGTCGGCGACGGGACCACGCCCTACCTGCCGGACGACCTCAGCAGCCCGGACGTGACGATGGCCAGCTACGAGATCGACGGCCCGACGGGCCTGCGGACGCAGGCGGTCGACTGCCCCGTCGGCGCCAACGACCCGGCATGCCCCGATGCCGGGGGGAGCGCCGGCGCCGGCGGCTACACCTACGGCGACTTCGCGAGGATTCGCGGCGGCGCCGAGGTGCACGACGACGGCGAGATCTGGGCCCAGACGCTATGGGACCTGCGCCGCCGCCTCCTGATCGACTACGGATCCTCGGACGGGCTCGAGCACGCCCGCAGGCTGGTCACGGACGGCCTCGCTCTGAGCCCGCCGAACCCGACGTTCCTCGACATGCGCAACGCGATCCTGATCGCGAACGAGCAGGCGGGCGCCGATGGCGTGCCCGCGTCCGTGCTCTGGGAGGTGTTCGCCCACCGCGGCCTGGGCTACGCGGCCTCCGCGGTCGACGCGGACGACGTGCACCCGCTCCAGGACTTCTCGCTTCCGCCCGCGTCCGCGGCGTCCACCGGCAGCGTGAGCGGCACGGTCAGGGACGTGAACACCGGCGCGCCGATCGCGGGCGCGCTCGTGGCCTTCGCGGGCCACGACAGCGGCCTCGGCGGCGAGGACCTGTCCACCCACACCACGGGCAGCGGCACCTACCGGATCGACGGCGTACCCGCCCGCACGTGGAGCTTCCTCACGATCGCCGGGGTGGACGGCTACGACCGGGTGGCCAGCCCGAGCGTGCCGATCTCGGCCGGAAGGGTCACGACCCGCAACGTCACGCTGCGGCGCAACTGGGCGCTGGCCACCGGCGGCGCGACGATCAGGTCCTGGACGGGGCCGAACTTCGCCAGCAGCGGCTGCGGGCCTGGGTCGACCATCGACGGGACCCGGCGCGGCGTCTGGAGCACGTACGGCGCGGCCCCGGGGTCCGCGATGCCGGGGGCGAAGGAGCAGGTGATCGCCCTGCCCGCCCCGATCAGCCTCGGCGAGATCCGCATCGATCCGAGCAGCGGCTGCGGCGACTCGGCCGGTGCGGCCCTCGCCGGCTACGTCCTCCAGGCATCGGCCAACGCCTCGACATACACGACGGTCGCGCAGGGCACCTTCGGAAGCTCAAACGTGGGCAGGGCGAACCCGGTGACGCTGATCGCTCGCCCGGGCGGCGTCCGGTACCTGAAGCTGCGCGCGCTCAGCACGCAGGGCAGCTCTCCCTACATGGACGTCGCCGAGATACAGGTCTTCTCGCCGCTGCCGTCAGCGCCGCCGCCGCCCACGCCGCCGGACCCGGGAGAGCCCACGCCGCCCGCGGCGAAGCTCAGCTTCCTGATGAAGAAGGCCAAGCTGTCGAGCAAACGGCGCTTCGTCTGGAAGGTTGCCGGGCCGAGGGGCGCGCTCGTGCGGGCCCAGTTCACCGTCAGGGTCAAGCCACGCGGAAAGCGGGCGCGGAGGATCGTCTTCGCGAAGGCGCGCTTCCGGCTCAGCGCGAGCACCGGGCGCGCGCGGGTCGTGGTCACGGTCTCGAGGAAGACGCTGAGGCGGGTGCGCTCGCTGCGGCCGCGCCTCGGTGTGGTCGCCCGGGCCGCAGGCCAGCGGCGCACCGGGACGCTCGTGCTACAGCGGCCGAAGCCGCGCCGGCGCTAGACGCGCCGGAGTTCGAACCAGACCTTGGTGCTCCCGGCCTCGTGGCCGGCGCCCCAGCTATCCGCCAGGCGCTCGACGAGGAAGAGGCCCCAGCCGCCGCGGTCGGCCCGCGGCACGCCCGTGGTCTCCGGATCGAATCCCGGGCCGCCGTCCACGACCTCCGTCCGGACGCTCCTGGGACGCACGAAGACGCGCAGGGAGACTCGCTCCGAGCTCGCGTGCTTGACGCTGTTGGTGACCAGCTCCGTGATCAGGAGCCGGAGCGTCTCCATGAGCGGGGGATCGATGTCCGCACGCAGCCGCCCGAGCGCCGCCCTGGCCGTGGCCGCGGCATCGTTGTTGCCCTCGAGCTGGAGGCTGAGCGTCTCGTCCGCTCCGGACCGGGTGCCCGAGCGGGTCAAGAAACGCGGCCTTTCCGCGTCGTTGAGCGCGCCGTGACGCCCCTCGATGGGGGTGCTGAGACTGATGCGGTCTCTCCCGTGTTCGCTGTTTCGGTCGTGAGACGACTTCCTGCCAACACCATTGTTGGCGGGCACAGGCGATCCGAAACGTCGGAGCTCGACCGTGCAGGGGCGCTACCGGTCGGCGACCCGCAGCACGAGCACCGCGATGTCGTCACGCGGATGTCCGTTCCGCGAGCTGATCGCCGCATCCTCGACGCAGGCGGCGATCGCGTCGGCACCCATGCCGGCGCAGCCGGCGAGCACCGTGGCGAGGCTGTCCTCCTCGAGCCCCCCGTCGCCGCGGTCCTCGATCACGCCGTCCGTGTAGAAGACCAGCGCGTCCCCCGGCGCCAGCTCGATGGAGCGGTCCTCGAAGGTGGGGTCCGGCACGACCCCGAGCAGCGTGCCGGGGGCTCCGACGGCCTCGACGGAGCCGTCGGGCCTCAGCAGCAGCGGGAGCGGGTGCCCGCCGCTCGCGAACCCGAGCCGCACTCCGGAGTCGATCGACTCGAGGTATGCGTAGGCGACGGTGCAGAAGCGCCGGTCGGTCCGCTGGCGCAGGAGCGCCTCGTTGAGCACGTGAAGGCCGCGGCTCGGGAGCCGCTCGCGCATGGCGGCCGCCCTGAGCGTGTAGCGGGCCAGCGCCGTCACGGCCGCGGCGTCCGGGCCCTTGCCGCACACGTCCCCCATGACCACGGTCCATCCGCGGCCGCCGCTCGAGAAGAGGTCGTAGAAGTCGCCGCCCATCTCCTGCCCCTCGCCCGTGGGGCGGAAGCGGGCCGCGCTCTCGATGCCCGGGATGTCCGGCAGCTCGGCCGGCAGCAGGCTCTCCTGGAGCGTCCGCGCGATGTAGGCGCGCTCGCCGTACAGGCGGGCGTTCTCGACCGCGGTGGCGCAGCGGCGGGCGAGCTCCTCGGCCAGCTCGAGGTCGCGCTCGTCGAAGCGCCGTCCCGAGGGCCCCGTGACGAACGTCATGGCGCCGAGCGTGCCGCTGCGCGCCGTCATCGGCACGGTCATGCCCGAGCGCATGCCCAGCTCGTTCACCAGCTCCAGGTGGTGCTCATCCTCGGTCAGGGCCTCGATCAGGGACTGCGGGATCTCGGCCACGAACTCCGACCGGCCCGTGCGGATGACGTGCTGCGCGCCGAAGTTCTGGTCCGAGCGCGGGGGGTAGCGGCGGCTGAGCTCGACGCCCTTCTCGAGCATCTCGGGGTCGGCGTGCGCCAGCGCCACGCGCTCAACCTCGCCGTCGATTCGCAGGATGTCGACCGCGCACCAGTCGGCCACCTCCGGAACGGCGAGGTTCGCGACCTGCTCGAGCACCTCGTCGGGGTCCAGCGACGAGGCCAGCAGCCGGCTGCTCTCGGACATGAAGCGCTCCGCGAGCTCGGCCCGCTTGTGGGCCGTGATGTCCTCGATGACGTTGATCGCCATGCGCAGGAACCCGTCGGCGTCGTGGACCGGGGTGGACTTGACGACCGACCAGCGCTCCTCGCCGGTGGCGCGGACCCGGAAACGGACGATGTCCTCTGCGTCGCCCGCGCCGGACAGCGAGCGGCGGCCGGGAAGCCGATCGAGCGGATAGGGCTCCCCGGTCTCGGTGTAGAGGTCGAAGCGCGCGAGGATCTCCGCGGGCGACGTGCTCTCGAGCTCCTCGCGGGTCTCGAAGCCGAGCGTCTCGAGGGCCGCGTCGTTCGCGTAGATGATGCTGCCGTCGGGCGCCTGGCCGGTCACCGCGTCCGCGATGCCGCCCAGCATCGCGTCGAGTTCGTCGCGCGCTCGGGTGGCCGACTCCCGTGCGCTCCGCTCGCGCGACCGCAGCCGGCTGAGCGCGACCGCCAGGCCGCCGCCGATCGCGACGGACAGCACGCCCACGAGGTGCTGGAGCGACCCGAACTCGTCGCTCGCCAGGCCGAGCGGCACCGATAGGACGAGGGCGTAGAGGGCGACGATCTGAGTGCGCCGCGCGTCGGTGTTGACCGCCGCGAGGAGCGGACCGGCCACGAGAAGCTCGACCAGGACGGCATCGGCCACGAGGAGATCGACGACGGCGAGCGCCGACACCACCCCCAGTGCCAGCACGAACGTGCCCTGGGCGCCGGGAAGCGACCACCTCGTAGATTGCGAGTCCAAGCGGCTTCGAGCTTACCTCCGCGACACTGTGCCCGTGGAGGTTTGGGACCGCGATCCCAGGGGCGTCCGGCGGGTGCGCGCGGACAACCCGTCGCCGCTGACCCTGGACGGCACGAACACGTACGTCGTCGGGTCCTGGGTGGTCGATCCCGGCCCGGCCGACGAGGGCCATCTGGCAGCGGTCCGGGAGGCCGCGGGCGGCATGGTCGAGGGCGTGGTGCTGACCCACTCCCACGCGGACCACGCCGAGGGCGCCGACCGCCTCGGAGCGCCCGTCCTGGTCCCGGGCGAGGGCGAGCGGGCCGGGCCGTTCACCGCGCTCGCCACCCCCGGTCACTCGGCCGACAGCGTGTGCCTGGTGGTGGATCGGATCTGCTTCACGGGGGACACCGTGCTCGGCACGGGGAGCGTCTTCATCGCCCCCGGCGAGGGCTCGCTCGCCGCGTATCTGCGGTCGCTCGAGCGCCTCCGCGACCTCGACCTCGAGGTGCTCTGCCCGGGGCACGGGCCGTACGTGTGGGAGCCGCGGGCGAAGCTCGGCGAGTACATCGAGCACCGGCTCGAGCGTGAGCGGCGGCTGCTCGAGGCCCTGGCGGACGGCCGGCGCTCGACCGAGGAGCTGCTCGACTCCGCCTGGCCGGACGCGCCCGCCCACCTGCGGCCGGCCGCGGCCCTGTCGCTGGCCGCGCACCTGGAGAAGCTCGCGGACGAGGGGCGGCTACCCGGCGACGGCCTCTGACGGCTCCCTGTGGAGCGCCACGCCGGCGATCACGAGCGCGACGCCGGCCGACTCGGCCGGCGTGGGGATCTGGGTGAGCACCACGACGCCGATCACCGTCGCAGTGGCAGGCAGGAGCGACACCATGAGCGCGTAGGTGGCCCGCGGGAGCCGTGCCATGGCGAGCTGGTCGGAGACGTACGGGATGACGGACGAGCAGATCCCGACGCCGACGCCCGCCGCCAGCGCCACCGGATCAGCGAGCGCCGGCAGGACCTTTCAGCCGCCGAGGGGCGTCACCGCCACGACGGCCACGAGCATGGAAGCGGCGAGGCCGTCGATCCCGCTCACGTCCTCGTGCCGCGCCACGCGGTGGGCGAGCACGATGTAGAGGGCGAACAGGATCGCGTTCGCGAAGGCGAGGCCGACGCCGAGCAGCTCTCCCTCCAGCTGGACGCCGGTCACGAGGTAGACCCCGGCCACGGCCAGCGCGAGCGCCTGGACGTTGCGGCGGGTGCGGGCGCCGATCGCGGCGAGCACGATCACGGGCAGGAACTCGATCGCCGCGACGGTGCCGAGCGGCAGCCGGTCGATCGCGAGGTAGAAGCAGCAGTTCATGAGCGCGAGCACGGCCCCCCAGGCGACGACCAGCCGCGCCGCCGGGCCGCGCAGCAGGTGCCAGGGCCGGCGCCAGAGCGCGAACACCACGGCGGCGGCCGCGATCCGCAGCCAGGCGACGCCGAGCACGTCCACGCGTGCGAAGAGGAGCACGGCGAACGCCGGGCCCAGGTAGTGGAAGACGGCGCTGACGACGAAGTACAGCTGCGGTGGCATCGCAGGCAGAATGCCCGGCGATCATCCGTACGTACATGGAGGATCCAAGCTATTCTGAGCGTGATGGCTACGAAAGAACGGCAGAGCGGCGCTCAGACCGTCGACACCGTCAATCAGTGGCTGCTGGCCGAGCTTCAGGCCGACGCGCGGATCTCGCTCGCGGAGCTCGGCCGGCGGGTCGGGCTGTCCTCACCGGCGGTCGCGGAGCGGCTGCAGCGGCTCGAGGAGTCCGGTGTGATCCGCGGCTACCACGCGGACGTGGACCCGCGCGCGCTCGGCCTCGCGCTCACCGTGGTGATCCGGATCCGGCCCGCGCCGCGTGAGATCGTGAAGGTCGCCGACCTCGCGCGGCGGACGCCGGAGGTCGTGGAGTGCAACCGGATCACGGGCGACGACTGCTACATCATGCGCGCGCATGTGCGTGACGTGGAGCATCTCGAGGAGGTCATCGACCGCTTCGTGCCCTACGGGCAGACCACGACCTCGATCGTCCAGTCGTCGCCCGTGCCGCGGCGCGGGCTCGAGCTGGATCAGCCGCCGGGCGGCGTGTAGCCCACCGACCGCTCGGCCGCGGCGTCGACCTCCTCGGGCGTGAGCAGCACCACCGTGGTGGTGCTCGCGCCTCCGCTGGCGCCGACGGTCAGGGCGACGGCAGCCGCGCTCTCGTTGTCGGGCACCTCCGCGATCACATACGCATCGTGGTCGCCGAAAGCGAAGTGGAAGCTCTCCAGCTTGCCGCCCACCGTCTCGAGGGCAGCCGCGACGGCGTCACGGCGGGCGGAGCCGCCGCCCTTCTGCACTCCACGCACCCCCTCGAGCGTGTAGTCCGCCTTGATCAGGAACTTGGCCATGAGTCCTCCCAGTCGGGTAAGGGCAACCCTCTCACCCCGAGGACGGGTCCGGCAACCGCGTCGCCGCCTCGGCGAGGGCGTCGAGCGACTGCCTGCTCCAGCGCCGGAAGTAGCTGCGCCCGATCGCCAGGTCCATGATCCGGTCGCTCAGCCGGTGCGGCTGCATCCCCATCTCGAGCTCCACGAAGGTGCCGCCCTGCGCCGGGGTCAGGACCCAGTCGGCGTAGGCGCCGGTCAGATCGCACTTCATCCGGATCTGGCGCATCTCGTCGCGCTGCTCGATCAGGAAGCTGCTCCTGACGCGGCTTCCGGTCGGATCCTTCGTGACCTGGGCGTACTCGTCGCCCTCCTCGAAGCGCTCGCCCTCCACCTCGATCACGCGGGGCCACCACTCCGGGAAGCGGGTGGGCGTGGCCACCAGCCCCCAAACCGCGTCGAGCGGGGCGTCGAGGTGGGCCTGGTGGCGGTAGTCGGACACCTGCCGATTGTCCCACGCACCCGCGAAGCCGTGCCGCCCCCGGAGCAGGTGCTCGAGTACCGGGCCTAGCCGGGCCCGCGCGTCGTCTCGAGCGCGGCCGCATAGATGGCGGCGGGGTTGCCCGGCGGCCAGCCGGGCAGCTCCTCGATGCAGTCGATCTGCACGAAGCCGTTGCGCTCATAGAAGGCCAGCGTCGCCTCGTAGGGCTCGTAGTCCGCCGAGCGATCCAGCGTCTTGACCTCGACGAGGGCGACGCCCTGATCGCGCAGCTCGGCGAGCGCCTGGCCGAGCAGCCGGCTGCCGAGGCCGGCGTTCCGGCGAGCGGGGTCGACGGCGATCCACAGGATCTCCGCGGCCCGCGGCGCCCGGCGATCGACGACCACGAACCCCACCACCGTGCAGGCGGCGAGGATCACCCATCCACCATGGGCACCCAGGTCGCGTCGCACGCTGTCGGGCACATCGTGCGTGAAGTGGTCCGGCAGGGCTCGGATGATCTCCAGGCAGCGGCCGAGATCATCGGCGCCGGCCCTGCGCACCCGGGCATCCGCTCCGGCGGGCTGCTCCATCGGGCCGAACGCTATGCCCTCAGCTACCGGATCGCCGACGCCCAGGCGCCCGCGCGCAGTCCCGACTCGATCGCGCCGTCGATGAACCCGGCCCAGCCGTTCGCCAGGTCCGAGCCCGCGAGGATGAGGTTGCCCTCCGGTCTCCGCATGGCTTCGTGGTGGTGCTCGTACCAGCCCGGGCGGTGGATCGCCCAGGTGCCTCGCGAGAACTCGTCGGCGAGCCAGTCGTGCGCCGTCGCGTCCAGAACCTCGTAGCCGGGCAGGATGTCGTCGAGGCTCCCCTGCACGGCGGGCAGGTCGGCCGTGTCGCAGAGCGCGGCGTCGCCGCCGAAGCCGATCATCAGCTGCGTCCCGTCGCCCACCAGGAGCTCGCTGTCCAGGTAGCCGAACGGGTGGCGGAACCGGATCGAGTTCTGGATCACGTCCTCGCCGCGCGCGTGGATCATCAGCTTGACGCCACGACTGGCCTGGCCGAGCTCGATCGCCCGGCGCTTGTCCTCCGGGAGCGCCGGCCTGAACTCGATCCCCCCGAGCGCGTTCAGCGCGACGGCCACGATCGCGGCGCCCGCCGAGAACGTCTCGCCGTCGCGCGTCTCGACCTCCACCTGCCCGTCGCGGCTCGCCACCGCGGCGACCGGGGTGGCCAGCCGCCGTTCGAAGGCCGCAGCATCGGCGATCGCCCCGAGCAGCGCCCCAGTGCCCGCTTCGATCGTCACCCGCCCTCCGGTGAACTGGGTCAGCTCCAGGCTGTACCCCGACAGGGCGTGCCAGCGCAGGATCGACACGGCGCCCGCTTCGGTGAGCGATCCGTGGGCGACCGACTCGAGCTCGGCGGCAAGCACGTCGCGCTCCTCCTCGTCGAGGTCGAG
Organism: Thermoleophilaceae bacterium; assembly: GCA_016929195.1. GTDB lineage: Bacteria > Actinomycetota > Thermoleophilia > Solirubrobacterales > Thermoleophilaceae > JACVRW01. The sequence continues at coordinate 8,445 of JAFGJG010000071.1, read as the reverse complement.
CTGCTCCATCCGCTCGGCGATCGTGAGCCGGTCGAAGCGCGCGAGCTCGCCGGGCGCCGCGAGCGGGGCGTGGGGCTGGGGAAGCGCCTCCCGGACGCCCTCGACGAAGCGATCCCACCCGCGCCGGGCGATCTCGTCCCGCTGCCCGATGGTGCCGGTGCGGCGCTCGGCGCCGACGTGCCAGTGGGCGCGGCCGGCGTCGTCGCTGACGGCGACGGAGAGGCCGGCCCGGGTCAGCTCGGAGAACGTGTGCGGCTGGTGCCAGTGCACCCAGGCTCCGCCGTACTCGATCTGGAACCCGTTCCAGGCGCTGCTCCAGGTGCGCCCCCCGAGCCGGTCGCGAGCCTCGAGCAGCAGCACCCGCCGGCCTCGAAGCGCGCACTCGCGGGCGGCGGTGACGCCCGCGAAGCCACCACCCACGACGATTACGTCATAGCGCCTGGCCATTGCGGAGATGTACAAATGTACGTTACAAATGCACCACAGGGCGACATGAGCGCTCCCGTCCCCAGCAAACGGCTGAACCCGCGCAGGCGCGAGATCCTGGACGCGACCCTGCGCGTCATCGGTCAGAGCGGCGTGAACGGCGTCACTCACCGCGCGGTCGCGCAGGAGGCGGGCGTCGCCCTGGCGTCGACGACGTACTACTTCGACTCGAAGGACGCTCTCGTCGAGGAGGCGCTCGAGCAGATGATCGCCCGCTCGATCGAGGACGTGCGGCGCTTCACGGCGTGCTCGGGCCGGATCACCAAGGAGGAGCTGATCGACCGGATCGTCGGGTTCGCCGACGCGCAGATCAACGATCCGCTCGCGTTCCTGACGGCGCAGTACGAGCTGATGCTCGAGGCCGGACGGCGCGAGCACCTCCACCCGCTCGCCCGCCGCTGGACGATCGCCTACATGGACGGCTTCAACCACATGGTCGAGTGCGCCGGGCTGCCCGAGCCCGTGGCGACGGCCGAGATGATCACGAACTTCGTCGAGGGGGCGCTGCTGAACCACGTCACGACACCCGGCGACGACTTTCTGGAGGAGCGCTTCCGGCCCTTGCTGACGGGCTTCGTCACAGCCTTAGAATCCGGCCTGCAAACGACGCGCTGAAGGGGTCGAGGAAACGCATCCCAAGGATCGATCCGGTCTCACCCGACGCGAGCTGGCCCGCGGGACCGCCGGAGCCGTAGCCGGCGCCGGGCTCGTCGCGGGACTGGCGGCCTGTGAGAACACGACCACGCCGGTCGGGGCGGAGGCGTCCGGCGCCACGGGCGCGGCCGCCGAGCTCGTGGTCCAGAAGCCGACCGGGCCGGGCGGCCTGCCGCTGCCCCGCACCGACAACTCGGTGACGTGGGCGATCACCGACGAGAACAAGCCCGTCAAGGACGGCGGCAGCCCCGAGCCCGGCCCGCTGCGGGTGTTCAACTACGCCGATTACATCGACCCGGCCACCCTCAAGAAGTTCCAGAAGGAGTTCTCCACCAAGGTCGAGGTGGCCACGTACAACTCGGCCGACGAGGCGATCGCGAAGCTGTCATCGGGCGCGGTCGACTTCGATCTGATCATGGGCCTCAGCGGCTCGAACATCGTCGACCTGATCGCGCACCGGCTGCTCGCCCCGCTCAACCACTCGTACCTGCCGAACCTCGAGAAGAATGTCTGGGCCGAGCTGGCGGACCCGTTCTACGATCGCGGGAGCCACTACACGGTCCCGTACGTCGTCTGGATGGACGGGATCGGCTGGCGGAACGACAAGGTCAAGGAGGACATCGCCGGCATGGATGTCCCCTGGGACATCTTCTGGCAGGCCCAGGCCTACCGCGGCAAGGTCGGGATCCTCGACGACCGGCGCGACGCCCTGAGCATGCCGATGCAGCGCGACGCGATGCACAAGGGGGTCCGGCCGGACCTCAACACCGAGGACGAGGACGTGGTCAACAAGGCCCAGGCCGACCTGTCCGAGCTGAGCGGGATCTGCAACCCGAAGGTGGCGATCACCGACTATCAGACGCTGCCCGAGGGCAAGACCGTGCTGCACCACTCATGGTCGGGAGACGTGCTTGCGGCGGCGTTCTACTACCTGCCCGAGGGCACCCCCCCTGACGTGCTGTCGTTCTGGGGCCCGGACGAGAACGGCGTCGTCCAGAACGACTTCTTCTGCATCGGGAAGGGGACGAAGCGGCCCGTGCTCGCGCACTCGTTCATCAACTTCATGCTCGACGAGAAGAACGCGTACGACAACTTCGTCAACTTCAACGGCTACGTGCCGCCCCAGAAGGGGATCGACGCGGACGTGCTGCTCAAGCAGGATCTGATCCCCAAGACCCTCGAGAGCGCGGTCGTGCGTCCTGACCAGTTCGCCTCGAACCAGGAGCTGCTCCAGCTGAGCGTGACCGGGCAGCGGTTCTGGGACGACGCCTGGTCGAAGTTCAAGGCCGGCTGATGAGCGGCTCCCGCTGGACCTGGCGCCTGGTGGCCCTGCCCGGGGTCGCCTGGCTGTCGGTGTTCTTCCTCGTCGCGTTCTACACGGTGCTGGCCGTGGCCTTCGGCAACCAGGACACGCTCTCGCAGCCGGTCCCGCACTGGAACCCGCTGGACTGGAACGTCGGCTACGTCAGCGAGATGCTGGACAACTTCTGGCACGGAGGGCCGTTCTGGACCGTCTCCCTGCGCACGATCCAGTTCGTGGCGCTCGCGGTGCTCCTCTCGCTGCTGATCGGGTACCCGGTCGCCTACTTCACGGCCATGCACGCGGGGCGCTGGAAGGGAGCGATCCTGCTCGCGCTGATCCTCCCGCTCTGGATCAACTACCTGATGCGGATGCTGGCGTGGATCAACCTGCTGGCGCCGGACGGGGTCGGCTCGGACGTCCTCCACAGCGTGGGCATCGAGGATCTGTTCCTCTCGATCGGCCTGCTCGACGAGCCGGGCGGCTGGCTCAACGGCCAGCCGGTGACGGTCATCCTCGCGCTGCTCTACGGCTACATCCCCTTCTTCATCCTGCCGCTGTTCGTGGCGATCGATCGCATCGACCGCCGGCAGATCGACGCGGCCCGCGACCTTGGCGCGAGCCCGGCGAGCGCGTTCTTCCGCGTGACGCTGCCGCTGTCGTGGGCCGGCATCCTCGCCGGCGCGGTGCTGATCGCGCTGCCGATGTTCGGCGACTACTACACGGCGGACCTGGTCTCGGCGTCGACCCAGACGAACATGATCGGGAACCAGATCGACGAGTTCATGCGCCAGGGGTCGGAGAAGGTGACGGGCGCCGCGCTGACGCTCCTGCTGTCGACGTTCCTGCTCGCGCTGATGTTCTACTACCTGCGCACGACCCGCCGGGCGGGGACCGCGGCCGAGGTATGAGCGTCCTCCGCAATCCCTGGGGCAAGCCGCGCTTCCTCGCGGTCATGACCGGCGGCTACATCATCTGGTCGGTGCTCCCGGTGCTGATCGCGATCGGGTTCGCGTTCAACGACGGGCGCTCGCGGACGACCTGGCAGGGGTTCTCGACCCGCTGGTTCACCGGCGAGACCGGCAGCGTGCTCCATGACCCGGCCCTGCGCGACGCGCTCGGCCACACGCTGCTGCTGGCCGTGATCTGCGTCGCGGTCGCCACGCCGCTCGGGGTGGCGCTGGCGCTGGGACTTCAGCGCTGGCGCGGGCGCGGCAGCGGCACGGTCAACGGGCTGATGCTGCTTCCGCTCGTCACGCCCGAGATCGTCATGGGGGTCGCGCTGCTGCTGCTGTTCCTGCAGGTGTTCGGCGGCATCGGCCTCGGGACGGATGCGCAGGCGATCGGGCAGATCACCTTCACGCTCTCGTACGTCGTCGTGATCGTGCGCGGGCGGCTGGTCTCGATCGGGCCCGAGTTCGAGGAGGCGGCGGCGGACCTGGGCGCCCCCCGCCGCGATCAGTTCTTCCGCGTGCTCCTGCCGCTGCTCGCCCCGGCGATCGTGGCGAGCGCGGCCGTGGCGTTCGCGACCTCGATCGACGACTTCGTCGTCACCCAGTACCTGTCCAGCGACGCGAGCACCACGACGGTGTCGATGCTCCTCTACTCGAGCGCGCGCGGCGCCCCGACCCCGGCCCTCAACGCGATCGCGACGGTGAACCTGATGATCACTCTCCTGACCCTGGCCTTCGCCTATCTCGTCTACCGCCGCTTCGCGGGCCGCGACGAGGCGACCGCCGTAGCGACACTGGAGGTCTGATGGACGGCGAGATCCACCTCGAGGAGCTGTGCAAGAAGTTCGACGACTTCGTCGCGGTGGATGGCATCGACCTCTACATGCCGCCCGGGGAGTTCTTCACGCTGCTCGGCCCGTCAGGGTGTGGCAAGACCACCACGCTGCGCATGGTCGCCGGCTTCGAGCGTCCGACCAGCGGGCGCATCCTGCTCGACGGCAGCGACGTCGCGCGCGTGCCCCCGCACCAGCGCAACGTGAACACGGTGTTCCAGAGCTACGCGCTGTTCCCGCACCTCGACGTGGCCAAGAACGTGGCGTTCGGGCTGAAGTACCACAAGCTCAGCAAGGACGAGCGCGCGAAGCGGGTGGGCGAGGCGCTCGAGCTGGTCGACATGACCGAGTTCGCGCGCCGCAAGGCCGATCAGCTCTCGGGCGGGCAGCAGCAGCGCGTCGCGCTCGCGCGGGCTCTCGTGCTGCGCCCGCGCGTGCTGCTACTCGACGAGCCGCTCGGCGCGCTCGACGCCCAGCTGCGCAAGAACCTCCAGGTCGAGCTGAAGGCGCTCCAGGCGGAGCTCGGGATCACGTTCGTCTTCGTCACGCACGACCAGGCCGAGGCGCTGACCATGAGCGACCGGATCGCGGTGATGAACGGCGGCCGCGTCGAGCAGGCGGCGTCGCCGAAGGCGATCTACGAGGAGCCGGACACGGTCTTCGTGGCCGACTTCCTGGGTGTATCGAACCTGCTCGGCGCGAAGGCGATGGGACCGGACGGCGGAGCCTGCGCGGTCCAGGTCGGCGACCGCACGCTGCGCGCACAGCAGGGAGCCACGGAGGCGCGCGGCGAGGTGAAGGTGATGATCCGGCCCGAGCGCATCGTGGTCGAGCCGCACGCCAACGAGGGCGAGCAGCGCATGCCCGGCATGGTCGAGCGGTCGGTCTACCTGGGCGGCGCGTACGAGGTCCACATCCGCGTGCTCGGCGGCGAGCTGCTCAAGGCGATGGTGCCCAACGACGGGGGCGCGTTCGCGACCGCCCTCGAGCCGGGCGCGGCGGTCTCCCTGCACCTGCCGTCCGACGCCCTGCGCGTGCTCATCCAGACCGAGCCGGAGGAACCGGACGAGGACGCGGTGAGCATGGCCGCCGCGGAAGCGGCGCAGCCTCCCCGGTAGCCGCCCGGAGCGGGCGCGACTACCCTTTCGGCGCCCATGGTCTCCACCAACCAGTTCAAGAACGGCATGCACGTGGAGGTGGACGGCACGATCTTCAAGATCGTGGAGTTCCAGCACGTGAAGCCCGGCAAGGGCGGGGCGTTCGTGCGCACGAAGCTCAAGCGCTCCGCGGACGGCGCCGTGATCGACAAGACCTTCCGCGCGGGAGAGAAGTTCCGGTCGGTGCGCACCGAGGCGCGCCGGATGCAGTTCCTCTACACGGACGGCACCGACGCCCACCTCATGGACTCGGAGAGCTACGAGCAGATCGCCGTGCCCGAGGACCAGGTGCGCGAGTCGCTCAAGTGGATCGTCCCGAACGAGGAGATCGAGGTCCTCTACATCGACGAGGCGCCCCAGGACATCCAGGTCCCGGCCGCAGTCGAGCTCACCGTCAGCGAGACCGAGCCGGGCGTCCGCGGCGACACCGCCTCGGGCGGCGGCGACAAGCCGGCCACGCTCGAGTCGGGGGTCGTGGTGCGCGTCCCGCTGTTCGTGAACGAGGGCGACCGCGTCCGGGTGGACACCCGCTCGGGCGAGTACGTCTCCAGGGCCTAGCCGAGGCCTCCGGTGCGGCGCACGGACCAGCGACGAGCCGCCACCGTGGCCCTCTACCAGTCGGACGTGACCGGTCGCCCGGTGGAGGACCTGCTCGACCGGGACGCGAAGCCGTTCACGCGCGAGCTCGTGGAGGCGGTCGAGCGCGACCGGCCGGAGCTCGACGAGCTGATCAGCCGCCACTCGGAGGGCTGGACGCTCGAGCGGATCGCCCCGCTCGAGCGCAACATCCTGCGCGTGGGCCTGGCCGAGCTGCTGCACAGGCCCGACGTCCCGGCCGAGGTCGCCATCGACGAGGCCATCGAGGCGGCCAAGGAGCTCTGCTCGGCCGACGCGCCGGGCTTCGTGAACGGCATACTGGCCGCCGTCCACCGCGAGGAGGTGACGTCCCAGTGACCGAGGCAGAGTCGCTCGACGACCTGGCAACCGAGCTCGAGGGCCTGGCCGTTCGGCTGCGCTCGGGCGACATCGGCGCGGACGAGGCCGCCGACCTCGTCCAGCAGAGCGCCCGGCTGGCGGCTCGGCTCGGCGCCGAGCTCGACGCACGCGGCCGCTCCGCGGACCGGCTCGAGGGCCAGGAGCGCCTGCTCTGAGCGTCGAGGCGCCCGTCTACCCGGTCGAGCTCCAGGAGCGGGTGGACGCCTACCTCGAACGGCTCAGGTTCGGCTCGGAGGGCCGCACCGCCCGCCTCGAGGAGGCGATGCGCTACTCGCTCCTCGCCGGCGGCAAGCGGATCCGCCCGGTGCTGGCGCTGGCGACGGCCGAGGCCCTCGGGCGCGATCCCGAGGAGGTCCTGCCGCTGGCGGCCTCCATCGAGATGATCCACACCTACTCGCTGATCCACGACGACCTGCCCGCGATGGACGACGACGAGCTGCGGCGCGGGAAGCCGACCTGCCACGTGGCGTTCGGGGAGGACGTGGCGATCCTCGCCGGCGACGGGCTCTTCGCGGAGGCGCTCCGCCTTGCGCTCGGCGAGCAGCGCGGCGAGCCGGACGCGGTGCTCGCGGCGGTGCGCGAGCTGGTGGGCGCCGCGGGCGTGGACGGCATGGTCGGCGGGCAGTTCCTGGACGTCGGCGGCCCGCCCGACGCGGACCTGCGGCGCATCCACGAGCTCAAGACCGGCGCGCTCATCGCCGCATCGGTCGGGGCGGTCCTCGCGCTGGAGCGAGTGCCGTCACCTGCCACAATCCCGTACCGGCGCTTCGCGGCAGAGCTGGGCGTGGTCTTTCAGATCGTCGACGACATCCTCGACGTGACCGGAGACGAGGCCGAGCTCGGGAAGCCGCGCGGCTCCGACGAGCGCCATGGAAAGGCGACATATGTGAGTGTGTTCGGCCTCGACCGGGCCAGAGAGCTGGCGAGGGAGTCCCACGCGGAGGCGCGCACGGCGCTCTCCGAGGCGGACGGCGACACCCGGCGGCTCGGCCAGATCGCCGACTACATCCTTACGCGCACGACATGAGCCCCAAGCTAATCGACCAGATCGAGGGCCCCGCCGACCTGAAGGGGCTCGACGACGACCAGCTCCAGCAGCTGTCGCAGGAGGTCCGCGAGCTGATCATCGACACGATCGGTGAGATCGGCGGCCACTTCGGCGCGAACCTCGGCGCCTGCGAGATCGCGGTGGCCGTGCACTCGCTGCTCGACTCGCCGCGCGACAAGGTGCTCTGGGACGTCGGTCACCAGGCCTACCCGCACAAGGTCCTCACCGGCCGCCGCGACCAGCTCCACACGATCCGCAAGTACGGCGGCCTCGCCCCGTTCTGCTCGATAGCCGAGTCCGAGCACGACGCGATGGGTGCCGGCCACGCCTCCACCTCGGTCTCCTACGCGGTCGGGATGAAGGAGGCGATGCGGCGCGGCATCGCCGAGGACGGCCGCGTGGTCGCGGTCATCGGCGACGGGGCGCTCACGGGCGGCGTCGCCTTCGAGGCGCTCCACAACGCGGGCGGCATGGAGGTGCCGATCGTGATCGTCGTGAACGACAACGGGATGTCGATCGCGCCGAACGTGGGCGCGCTGTCGCGCTACTTCAACCGCATGCGCCTGAACCCGAAGTGGCATCACGCGCGCGAGGGGGCCGAGGAGGCGCTCACGCGGCTGCCGGCCGGGATCGGCAAGCGGATCGAGCGGCTGGGGCCGATCCTGAAGGAGTCGCTCAAGGCGTACTGGGCGCCCGGCCTGTTCTTCGAGGAGCTCGACCTCGCCTACGTGGGCGTGATCGACGGGCACGACGTGAAGGCGCTGCGCGAGGCCATCGGCGAGGCGCTGGAGGCGGACCGCCCGGTCGTCGTCCACTGCAAGACCGTCAAGGGCAAGGGCTTCGCCCCGGCCGAGGAGGGCGGCCTCGAGGGGATGGAGAAGTGGCACGCCGCCAAGCCCGGCTCGATCGTCGACCGCAAGCCGGCGCCTAAGGCTCCGGTACAGGAAGCGAAGCCGAAGCCGGTGCCCGTGCAGGAGTCCGACTCGCCGAAGGCGATCGCCCCGGAGCGCCTCGAGGT
>JAFGJG010000070.1 GCA_016929195.1 Thermoleophilaceae bacterium | reverse complement strand
TTCCTCAACGACCCGTACGACTGGGACGGCCCGAAGGAGACGCACGTGTGCGCGACCGAGGCGGACATGGACGGCGCGCTCACCATGCAGCTGCTCAAGTCGCTCGCGGGTACGCCCGTGCTGTTCGCCGACGTGCGCCACTACGACGCCGAGCTGGGGGTCTGGGACCTGTGCAACTCGGGCCAGCACGCCACCTGGTTCGCCGAGCGCAGCGACGACCCGGCCGAGAACCTGCGCGGCGTGGACCTCCACCCGGAGGGCTTCTACTTCCCGGCCGGAGGGGCGTCCATCCGGCACATCGCGGCGCCCGGCGAGTTCACCTTCGCGCGGCTGTCGCGCCTCAACGGCGACTACCGCATGCAGGTCCTGCGGGGCTCGGTCGAGCGCTTCGACGACGAGACGAACGAGCGGCTGGCGCGGGCCTCGAGCTACGAGTGGCCGCACGCCTTCGCGCGTCTCCAGGTGGAGCCGGAGGAGTTCCTCGGGCGCTTCGCCTCGAACCACATCCACGCCGTGCCCGGTGACCACGCCGAGGCGCTGCGGAGCGCATGCGGGCACCTGGGGGTGGAGTTCGTCCCGCTCGGAGCGCGGGCGTGAGCGAGCTCTTCCTCGGCATCGACATCGGCACCTCGAGCGCCAAGGGCGCCCTCACCACGCCGGACGGCGAGGTGGTGGCCACCGCCACGCGGCCGCACCGGCTGTCCATCCCGCGTCAGGGCTGGGCCGAGCACGACCCGGAGGTGGTCTGGTGGGACGGCGTGGTCGCGCTCTGCCGCGAGCTGGTGTCGGGCCGGGACCGCGTGCCGGCGGCGGTGTGCGTGAGCGGCATCGGGCCCTGCGTGCTCGCCGCGGACGAGTCGTTTCGCCCGCTCAGGCCGGCGATCCTCTACGGCATCGACACGCGTGCGGCGGGCGAGATCGCCGACCTCACCGAGGAGCTCGGCGCGCGGGCCATCCTCGAGCGCTGCGGGTCGGCCCTGTCGACGCAGGCGGTGGGGCCGAAGCTGCTCTGGCTGCGCCGCAACGAGCCCGAGGTCTGGGAGCGGACGCGCCGCCTGCTGATGGCCAGCAGCTTTTCCGTCGCACGGCTGACCGGCGAGTACGTCCTGGACCACCACTCGGCCAGCCAGTGCGACCCGCTCTACGAGCTGGATCGCGGCGGGTGGATCGACGAGTGGGCCGAGCACATCGCCCCGGGTCTCGAGCTGCCGCGGCTGCTCTGGCCCGGCGAGCAGGCCGGCGTGGTCACCGCCGCGGCCGCCGCGGCGACCGGCATTCCGCCCGGCACGCCGGTCATGGCCGGCACGATCGACGCGTGGGCGGAGTCGCTCGCCGCGGGCGTCCGGGCGCCGGGTGACCTGATGGTGATGTACGGCTCGACGCTCTTCCTGATCGCGGTCACGGCCGAGCCGCTGCGCGACGAGTCGCTGTGGAGCACCGCGGGCCTGCGCGAGGGCACCTACTCGCTGGCGGCGGGCCTCGCCACCTCGGGCACGCTGCTGGCCTGGCTGCACGACCTCACGGGCGCGTCCTTCGACGAGCTGACGGCGGAGGCCGACCGGGCCGGCCCGGGCGCCGGCGGGCTCCTCGCGCTGCCGTACTTCTCCGGCGAGCGGACGCCGATCCTCGATCCCGCGGCCCGCGGCGTGCTCTGCGGGCTGACGCTCGCGCACGGCCCCGGCCACCTGGCACGCGCGCTGCTCGAGGCGATCGCCTTCGCGGTGCGGCACAACCTCGAGACCTTCGAGGGCGCCGGCGCCGGGCTCGACCGGCTCGTGGCGGTCGGGGGCGGAACCCAGGGACGGGTGGCGCTCCAGGCCGTGTCCGACGTGACCGGACGTCCCCAGCAGGTCTGCGCGGCGGGCGTCGGCGCGTGCCACGGGGACGCGTTCCTGGCCGCGGCCGGCACGGGCGCGGCCGGGTGGGACGACGACTGGAGCGTGATCGACCGCGAGGTCGAGCCTCGCCGCGAGCATGCGGAGCTGTACGAGGAGCTCTACGGCCGGTACCGCGAGCTGTATCCGGCGACCCGAGACGTGATGCACGCGCTCGCCCGCGTCGGCGGCGAGGCTCTCGAACAACAACCACAGGAGGCCTGAGATGGAAGGCGCGAGCGCTGGAGGGATGAGCCCGGAGATTCGCAAGGACACCTGGTCCATGCCGCCGTTTCGCACCTTCCTGTCCTCGCCGATGTGCGAGCTGAGCGCGGAGGCGATCGCTGAGGCCGGCGCGGGCGCCGTCTACTTCGGCGCGCCGGTCGACAGCCAGGGCTTCCCGGACCGGCCCGGGGCGATCCTCGGCCCCGACGCCTGCCGGCGCGAGTCGCTCGTGGACATGGGCGCGACGACCGTCGAGTTCCGGATCGACCTCCACGAGTTCTGGAACATCGTCGACTGCGGCAACGTCTCGGTCGCCGGCGGCAACCTCGCACGTCACCACGAGGCCGTCTACGACGCGGCGACCGAGATCCTGCGCGGCGGCGCCATCCCGATGATGCTGGGCGGCGACCACTCGATCCCGATCCCCGGCGTCAGGGCGCTGGCGGACCACACGGACGGGCAGGTCGGCTACCTGCACATCGACGCTCACCACGACACAGCCGACGAGATCAACGGCGAGCGCAACACGATGGTCTCCCCGTCGCGGCGCGCCATCGACAACCCGAACGTGGACCCGAAGAACTGCGTCCTGTTCGGAGTCCGCGGCGCCGCGAACAACCCCGACGTGATCGACGCCGCCTACGACCTCGGCTTCAACGTGATGACGATGTTCGAGATCATGGACATGGGAATCGACGCCGCCATCGAGAAGGCGCTCGACCTCGTCCACGACGGCACCGACGCCCTCTACGTCACCTTCGACAACGACTCGATGGACTCGGGGCTCGTGCCCGGCACGACGGCGCCCGAGGTCTGCGGCCTGACCTCGCGCGAGATGACGAAGCTCGCCATCGGGGTGGGGAAGCGCGGCTTCTCGTTCCTCGACGTGGCCGAGCTGTCGCCGCTCTACGACTCGTCGAACATCACGGCCCGGCTCGACGTGTGGTGGCTCGTCTACTGCCTGAGCGGCTACGCCGACTCGCTCAACAAGGGCACCGCCCGCCTGGTGCCGAGCGGCCGCTGAGCGAGATGTTCGGCTACCACGGCCGCATCCTCGACGTGAATCTCGCAAGCGGCGAGCTGCGCGTGGACGAGCGCGACGAGGACTGGTGGCGCCGCTACCCGGGCGGCGGCGTGCTGGCCGCGCACGAGCTGCTCGCGCGCACGCGGCCCGGGCTCGACGCGTTCGACCGCGAGACGGTGACGGTGCTGACCACGAGCGTCGTGGCCGGCAACCTGTATCCCGGGCTCGCGCGCTTCACGGTCGCCGGGAAGAGCCCGCTGACCGGCGGCATGGGGGAGGCGCGCTGCGAGGGCCCGTTCGCTCGCGCGCTCAAGGGCGCCGGGTTCGACGCGGTCGTGATCACCGGCCGGGCGGAGCGGCCGGCGCTGCTCGTGATCGACGACGGCGAGCCGCGGCTCGAGGACGCGGAGGAGATCTGGGGGCAGAACGTCGGACCGGCGATGGACGCTGTCTCCCAGGCGCTCGGCGCGGACGTCCACGCGGCGCTGATCGGGCCGGCCGGCGAGCGGCTGGTGCGCTACGCCAGCGTGGTCGCCGACCGCGGCTACCAGGCCGCCCGCATGGGGATGGGCGCGGTCTGGGGCTCGAAGCAGCTAAAGGGCATCGCGGTGCTGGGGTCCTCGTTCCCGGAGGTGGCCGACCCGGCACGCGGCGACGCGATCGCGGAGCGCTACGCGGCGGGCATGGAGGGCAATCCGCTGACGCGCTGGCAGCTCGAGCCGCCCGGCTTCTCGTGCTGGGTGCACCTCCACGGCACCGACGCCGCCCTCTGCACGCGCAACTACCGCGACAGCGTCTTCGAGCACGCCCCCAACTACGCCGAGGAGCGCTTCCTCGAGCGCTACGAGAGCCCGGGAGTGTGTCCCGGCTGCCCGAACGAGTGCATCAAGTTCTTCGCAGCCGCTGGCGACGACCTCGACGTCCGCCAGGGGGGCATCCACCAGGAGGCCACCGGCGCGCTCGGCTCGAACCTGGGCATGCCCGACCCCGAGTTCGT
>JAFGJG010000069.1 GCA_016929195.1 Thermoleophilaceae bacterium | reverse complement strand
GGCCGCGTAGGTGGGCCGACTTGACCGCGCATATCGCTGCAAACTCGGCCCACCCCGGTGAACGGGGTCGCTAGGGCCGGCCGTCCAGCCGGCGGCGCTCCGCGGCGGCGATCCGCTCCAGGCGCTCGTGGCGGTCCACTCCGAGCGCCGAGCGCGGGGACACCGCCACGCGGGCGAGCGCGTAGCGGCGGACCTTCCCGGCGCCGGGCACGTGGGCGTCGTCGCCGCTGACGGGGACGAGGGCGATTCGCCTGGGGGTCGGGCTCCGCATGTGTTCCATGGTCGGCCACGCGGCCATGTGTCACCAGTGACAAATGGCCAAAGATCGCTTCCCGCGAGGCGCCCTTATGTAGAGAGGGCGGCCAGCACCGCGTCCAGCACGCGATCGGCGCCGAAGCGCACGACGTCGTCGGCCACCAGGCCGGTCGCGCTCTCGGCCTCGGCCACCGCGGCCCGGGCCGCGGCGTCGTCGAGGGTGCTCGTGTTCAGGGCGATCGCCGCCACGCGCGCCGGGCGCACCGGCGCCGCGATCCGCTCGTAGGCGGACACCAGCTCGGGCAGCGGGCGCAGCGGCAGGTCGGGGTAGTTGCGGAGCGCCGTGGCGCCGGCCTTGTGGACGAGCACCAGCACGTCGGGCGCCGAGCCGTGCAGCAGCCCGAGCGTCACCCCCGAGTAGGCGGGGTGGTAGATCGCGCCCTGGCCCTCCACGAACAGCAGGTCGCCGCGCTCCGAGCCCTCGTTCACGAGCCGCTCCGCCGCGCCGGCCACGTAGTCCGAGATGACGTGGTCGACCGCCAGCCCCCAGCCGGCGATCGCAACACCCGTCTGGCCTGTCGGCACGTACACGGAGGCGATGCCCCGCTCGCGCGCGGCGCGGTCCAGCTCCAGCGTGACCACCTTCTTCCCGATGACCGTGTCCGAGCCCACGCTGTGCACCACGCGCACGCCCGCCTTGCGGCTGGCGGGCCCCGCGGGCACGGTCAGGTCGGGCGGCGCCGCGCGCAGGTCGCGCAGCCTGGTCCCGCGCCGCTCGGCGGCGGCGCGCAGCTCCGGGTCCGCCGACAGCTCGGTGTGGAGGCCCGCCTCGAGATCGAGCCCGGCGTCGATCGCCTCGAGCAGCGCCGGGCGCCACGCCGGATCGAGCTTGCCGCCGGTCGGCGCCACGCCGATCAGCATCGACGTCGCTCCGCGCTCGACCGCCTCGGCGACCGACGCCACCACCGGCACGTCGCGGACGCAGAACGGCTCGACCTCGGCCGCGGTGCGGCCGGCGTTCGTCGAGTCCACGACGGCCACGACCTCGCGGTTCCCGTAGCGGATCACCCCGTGGGCGGTCTTGCCGCTGTGCGCGGCGAACAGGCCCTCGGCGAAGATCGCGAGCCGCTCGCTCAAGCGGGCTCCACCCCGAGGCCCGGCGCGTCGGGCGCCGTCACGCGGCCGTCGCGCAGCTCCAGTCCCTCGAACGGCTGCTCCGCGAGAAGCAGGTGACCGTCGAGGTCGACCCAGTCGGCCAGCGAGCCGATCTGGGCCGCGGGCGCGACGGCCAGCTGCGACTCCACCATGCAGCCGATCATCACCCCCAGGCCGAGGGCCCTTGCGGCGTGAATCATCCGCACAGCCTCACGTATACCGCCCGACTTCGCGAGCTTGACGTTGATCGCGTCGGCGTAGCCCGCGACGGCGGCCACGTCGCGCAGGTCGTGACAGCCCTCGTCGACGACGATCGGCGGACGCGGCGAGAGCTCCCGCAGCGCACGGAAGCTGTCCACGTCTCCGGCCGGGAAGGGCTGCTCGATCAGCTCGACGCCGAGCTCCACCAGCGCGGGGAGCAGCTCGCGCGCCGACTCGAGCGTCCAGCCCTCGTTGGCATCCACCCGGATCGGCACGGGCGACTCCCGCCTGACGATCTCGAGGCGGTCCAGGTCGTCCGCTCCTCCGACCTTCAGCTTGAGAACGGCATACCCGCGCGAGCGACGGGCGCGGTCGCGTGTGCCGTCCAGGCTGTCGATCCCGATCGTGTAGGAGGTCGGCGGCGTGATGCGGCCGAGGCCGAGCAGGCGCCACACCGGCATGCCGAGCCTGCGGCCGACCCAGTCGTGGAGCGCTCCGTCGAGGGCGGCCCGGGCGGCCGCCTCGCGGCCGTCGCGCGCGAGCTCGCGGCCGATCTCCTCGAGCGCGAACGGGTCGTCGCCCACGCGACCCGGCGCCTCCTCGCTGAGGAAAGCAAGGGCCGTGCGCACGGTCTCGCCCCGGTAGTAGATCGGGGCCGCCTCGCCACGGCCGACGACGCCCTCGTGCTCGATCTCCACACGCACCACGTCCTGCGACGTGCGCGAGCCGCGCGCGATCGCGAAGTCCTCGGCCAGGGCGAGCCCGGCCGTGCTGGGGCGCAGCTCCACGCCGGGAAGGATGACGGCCGCCGGGTCAGGCGTGCCCGCCGGTCTCCTCGGCGCGCGCCCGCCGGAGCGCCTCGGCGCTCCCGATCGGGTGAACGTCGAAGAGCGACGCGGGGGCCGGGTCCGTCACGACCGTCTCGCTGGCCAGGCTCTCGATCAGCGGCTGCGCGACACCGGCGTCCACCGGCGTGACGAGCCCGATCCAGTGCGAGGAGAGCTTCGGCGACAGCAGCGGGAACGGCAGCTTCGGCCGCCGGCGCCGGCCGAGCACGTCGGCCATCAGGTCGAGGAGCTCCCCGTAGGTGACCACGTCCGCCCCGCCGACCTGGATCTCGCGCCCGGCGGCGTCCTCGCGCTCGCCCGCCTGGGCGAGGTAGTCGAGAACGTCGGAGTCGGCGATCGGCTGCGTGCGGTTGCGGAGCCAGGCCGGGGCGATCATCGCCGGCAGCCGCTCGACCAGGTAGCGGAGCGTCCGGTACGACTCGCTGCGGGCGCCGATCACCATCGCCGCCCGCACGTAGGTCAGCGGCGGCCCCTCCAAGGCGAGCGTGACCGCGGTCTCCGCGCGGCTTCTCAGGTGCTCCGAGCGCGGCTCACCGAGCCCTCCGAGGTAGATCACGCGGCCCACGCCCTCGGCCGCGGCCATCCGCGCGAAGCCCGCGGCGGCGCGCCGCTCGCGCTCGGCGAAGTCCTCGTTGCCGCCGCGGCCCATCGAGTGAACGAGGTAGTAGGCCACGTCGACATCCCGGCCCGCGCCGCGCAGGCTGTCGGCGTCGAGCACGTCGCCCTCGTGCAGGTCGAAGCCCTCGGCCTCGAGGCCGGACGCGCGTCCGCGGTCCCTGACCAGGCCGCGCACCTCGTGCCCGCGGCTCGCGAGCAGCCGTGCGAGCCCGCCGCCGACGAACCCGGTGGCGCCTGTCACGAGAGCCTTCACCGTCTGAGTACGGCGGGCCTAGGCTTGCGGGTCATGAAGGCGGGCCTCTGCGACAGCTGTCGCCAGCAGAAGGTCGTCCGCAACACGCGCGGAAGCTCGTTCTCCATGTGTGAGCGCGCCAAGTTCGACGATCGGTACCCGAAGTACCCGCGCCTACCCGTCGAGCGCTGCCCCGGTTACGAGCCGCGCGAAACGCCTACTCGCTGACGACGGTCTTGCCGTCGGGCCCGATCAGCGTGTGGTTCGGCTTGGCGGAGACCGTCCCGGTGAAGTTGCCCTCGGCCGGGCCGCCGCCGCTCACGATCGCCTTGGCCTTCCCGTTGAGGCCGGCCGCCACGCGGTAGTCGATCTCGTAGGGGCCGGTCTTCACGGCCGTGACCGTCCACCTCAACGTGCGCTCGGCGTCGGGCGCGAGCTCGCCGCACGCCCACGTGTTCACGTAGGCCGTGTCGCAGCCGCGGGGGGTGGCCTCGCGCGCGTCCGGCTGGGCGCCGATCTCGACTGGAAGGCCGTTCACGGCGAAGACCGGCCGGTTCGGGTCGGACAGGTCGGGCTCCTCGCTGCGGACCGAGAAGCCGTTGACCGTGACCGCCAGGTTGGGCACGGCGTCGTCGCCGGCGTTGCGCACGGTGATCTCGAGGTCCGACTGGCGGCCGAGCTTCTGTGTCTTCGGGAACGTCGCGTCGACGACCTCGACGGTGAAGTTCCCGGACGGCTCGTTCGCGTCCTGGGGCTCGCCCCCGCCGCAGCCCGCCCCGGCCGTCAGCACGATCGCGACGACCGCGCCGGCAGCATGCGTGCTCCTCGCCCTCACAGCCGGGCGAACATACCACCAGGGGGAGCGCACCGGAGCCGGGCGGGTGGCGCTCTGCAATGGGCTTCCCGCGCCCCGTTGCCTCTGGCGGACGGGACACGCATGCCATAGGCTTCCACCCTCGTGAGCGTCTCGGAGGACGTTCCCCGGAGGAGGAGCTAGTTGGTCCGCAGCGCTGCTGATCGCGTCTTTTTGCCGACGAAGTCCCTGTTGGAGCAGGTTGGGGACATGATGATTTTGACTGGCAAGACGTTGGTTTCGGCT
>JAFGJG010000068.1 GCA_016929195.1 Thermoleophilaceae bacterium | reverse complement strand
GCCTCGTCGCGGCTCCCCCCGGCATCCCGGACCTGCCGCCCCAGCTGCCGATGCAGGCGGTGCCGACCTCCGTGGTCCAGGGTCCCGACGGCGCCCTCTACGTGGGCCAGCTGACCGGCTTCCCGTTCCCCGCCGGCGCGGCCAACGTCTACCGCGTCGTGCCCGGCAGGGCGCCGCAGGTCTACGCGAGCGGCTTCACGAACATCATCGACATAGCGTTCGACCGCCGCGGCAACCTGTACGTGCTCGAGATCGCGAAGAACGGCCTCCTCTCCGGGGACCCGGCGGGTGCGCTCTACCGCGTGAGCCGCAGGGGCGGCGCGCCCAAGCTCGTCGTCGGCGAGGGGCTCGACGCTCCGGGCGGCCTGGCGATCAGCCGCTGGGGCGACATCTTCATCTCGAACCACGGCGTCTCGTCCGGCACCGGCGAGGTCGTCCGGCTGGACTACGGGCACTAGGCGACGGCGACCTCGACCCGGTGCACCTCGTTGTTGGCGTAGCCGCCGAGGTTCCACGGGGCCTCGAGCGGCTGCGTGTTGCCGGCGTCGTCGGTCGCCCGCGAGCAGAGCTCGTAGGTGCCGGGGCCGGGGGGCTCCCAGTCCCACTCCCATGAGCGCCAGGCCCAGCGCGACGCCTGCGGGCCCAGCCGCGCGTCGCCCCACGTCTCTCCCCCGTCCGCGCTGACCTCGACCCGCTCGACGGGCGCGAGGCCGGACCACGCCCGGCCGCGGACGACGCAGGGCCCGTCCGCGAGCGTCCGGGCGCGCGTGGCGAAGTCGGGCACGCCCGGGGGGATGATCAGGGAGCGCGGCACGATGCGGGACACCGGCTCCCCGTCCTCGTCCGGCGTCTGGCGCACCCGGTAGCCGCGCGCCTGCTGGTAGCCGCCGAACGGGCTGTCCAGGACCGAGATCCGCTCGAGCCACTTGACGCTCGCCATCCCGTACCAGCCGGGGACCACGAGCCGCAGCGGGAAGCCGTGCTGGGGCGGCAGCGGGGCGCCGTTCATCTCGTAGGCGAGCAGCACGTGGTCGCCGAGCGCCTCGGCCAGCGGCAGGCTGCGCTCGTAGAGCTGCTCCTCGTCGCCCTCGATCCCGCGGTCGAGGCCCCGGAACGCGACCTCGACGGCGCCGGCGCCGATCCCCGCGTCCTCGAGCAGGCCCCGCAGCGGCGTGCCGGTCCACTCCGCCGTGCCCACGGCCTCGAACAGCCACGGCTGGCTGAGCGGCCGCGGCGACAGCTGCGCGCGCCCGTTGCCCGCGCACTCGAGCGTGACGGCCGTGGTCACGGCGGGCCGGGCGCGGAGGTCGTCGAGCGAGAGCGACAGCTCGTGGTCCACACGGCCGGTCACCGCGAGCCGCCACCCCGCCGGGTCCACGACCGGGATGTCGTAGTGGATCAGCAGGTAGTGCAGGCCCGCCGGCGTCACGTCGTAGGCGAGCGCCTCCAGCGGGAGGGCGTGGTTGCGGGCGGCGAGGCGGAGCTCGGCGGGGGTGATGTCCTCCGAGGCCTCGACGCCCGGCAGCTCAGCTCGGGTCTCTGGCGGTTGCGCGGCCGTGCGGCGATGCTACCCGCGCGCGCCCAGCCGCACCAGGCTCTCGCCGGTCGCCACGATCGCCTCCTCGTTCGTGCGCGGCGACCAGCCGAGCAGCCGCTTCGCCTTCTCGTTGCTCGCCTGCTTGACCTTGCCGAGCTCCGGGGTGATCTGCTTCACCGAGGAGTCGAAGACCGCCACGAGCCGGACGAGCCAGTCGGGCAGCCGGCGAGTGGGGACCTTGCGCGCGTCCTCCCCCATCCGCTCGCGCAGCGTCGCGGCGATCTCGGGCACCGTCATGAACGTGCCGGCGATCGCGAGGAAGCGCTCACCCGCGGCCTCGGGCGCCGTCATCGCGCGCACGTGCAGGTCCGCCACGTCGCGCACGTCGACGATTCCGAAGGCGACGTTCGGCAGCCCGGGCATCGCGCCCTCTATCAGCCGCTTGATCAACTGGATCGAGGTGGAGTAGTCGGGGCCGAGCACGGGGCCGAAAACCCCGACCGGGTTCACGACCGCCAGCTCGGGGCCGCCGCCGTCCGACTGGACGAAGTCCCACGCCGCGCGCTCTGCCAGCGTCTTCGACTTGGCGTAGGCGCTCACGCCCTCGCCGTCCGGGTTCGTCCAGTCCTCCTCGGTGAACGGCCGGTCGCGGGGCCTGCCGCCGTAGCCGATCGCCGCGAACGAGGAGGTGAGCACCACCCGCCTCACGCCTGCTTCGCGCGCGGCGCGCAGCACCCGGAGCGCGCCCTCGCGGGCCGGCACGATCAGGTCGTCCTCGTGCTTCGGCGGGCCGAGCGGGAAGGGCGACGCCACGTGCAGCACGTACTCGCAGCCGGCCACCGCCTCTGGCCAGCCCTCGTCGGAGGTGAGGTCCGCGGTCGCGAAGGACAGCTCGGCGGCGTTCTCCGCGCCGAGCAGCTCGCGCACCGTCGCCTCACGCCCGGGCGCGCGCACCGTCGTCCTCACGCGGTGCCCGCCGCGCAGAAGGTCGAGGATGCAGTACGAGCCGATGAAGCCGGATCCGCCGGTGACGAGCACCGTCTCGCCGCTCACCCGCGGAGTTCTAACGCAACGCTCATCGCGACCGCTTACACCTTGCGCATGAACGCACATCTGACAGTCGCAGCAGCACTCGCCGTGCTGGCGGCCGGGTCGGCGGAGGCGAGGCTCCCCACGGGCGGCGAGCCCGTGAAGCTCGACCCGGCGGACTTCACGACGAGGATCACGAACCCCTGGTGGCCGATGCGGCCGGGCAGCCGCTGGGTCTACCGGGAGACAGACTCCGAGGGCGCGCGCCAGCGCGTCGTGGTCAAGGTCACGCGAAGGACGAGGCTGATCGCCAACGGCGTGACAGCCCGGGTCGTCCGTGACGTGGTCACGCAGCGCGGCCGGCCCGTCGAGGTGACCGACGACTGGTACGCGCAGGACCGCCGGGGCAACGTCTGGTACCTCGGCGAGGACACCACCGAGTACGAGCACGGCAGGCCGGTGTCCAAGGAGGGCTCGTTCGAGGCCGGCGTGGACGGGGCCCAGCCGGGGGTGATCATGCCCGCGAGGCCGCGGCCCGGGCTACGGTACCGGCAGGAGTACTACAAGGGCCACGCCGAGGACCGCGCGCGTGTGGTCTTCCGCCGCGGCGGCCTGCTCATGACCAACGACGTCAACCCGCTTCAGCCGAAGGCCGTGGAGTACAAGGTGTACGCCCGGGGTACCGGTCCGATCCTGTCGGTGGGGCCCGACCGCGAGGAGCTGGTCAGCTACCGATCCGGGAGGTAGACGCAAATCGGCGATTCAAGCGACAACGTCCACGAGCTCGTCTCGGAGCTCGACTATCCGAT
The DNA here is from genome assembly GCA_016929195.1 of Thermoleophilaceae bacterium. Taxonomy (GTDB): domain Bacteria; phylum Actinomycetota; class Thermoleophilia; order Solirubrobacterales; family Thermoleophilaceae; genus JACVRW01. The sequence goes on along the minus strand of JAFGJG010000068.1, from coordinate 25,679 downwards.
GTTCATCGTCACGGTGGCGGCCGGCGGCACCCGCGCCGGCTGCCTGGTCGGCTTCGCGACGCAGTGCAGCATCGACCCGCCGCGCTTCCTCGTCTGCATCTCGGTGAAGAACCGCACGCACCGCGTGGCCGAGGGGGCGGAGGCGCTCGTCGTGCATCTCGTGCCGGAGAGCGCGACCGAGCTCGCGGAGCTGTTCGGGTCCGAGACCGGCGACGAGGTCGACAAGTTCGAGCGCTGCGACTGGCATCCCGGCCCCCTGGGGATCCCGGTGCTCGACGAATGCGGCAACTGGTTCGCGGGCCGGGTGCTCGAGCGGCTCGACGCGGGCGACCACACCGCCCTCCTGCTCGAGCCGTTCGAGGCCGCCAGCGATCCAGGTGAGGGCGCCTTCGCGTTCCACCGCGCGAAGCGGATGGAGCCGGGGCACGAGGCCTAGGCGCGGCCTCGGCGGCTCGTGTCAGTGCCCGCCGCCGGCCTGATCCAGCCCCTCCTCGGCCTCCTCGACCGCCTGCTCGTCGGGCTCGGGGTTCCCGGGCGGGGTGGTCGCCTCGTGCGTGGCGTCGTCCGGAGTGGTCGTCTCTTCGCGCTCTGATGTATCCATGCCGCGGCCTCTACCCGGCTGGGCGCGACTCAAGCGCCGTCACGCAGCCGCGGCCCCGGCTTCCCCGTGCCGATCAGACGTGCGAAGTGTGTGGATAGCCGTACCGCGAACCGGGGACCGGCCCGCTAGCTTCCGGCGCATGTCAGACGACGCAATCCTGGTCGAAGGCCTCGAGAAGTCCTACGGATCGGTGAAGGCCCTCTGCGGGGTCGATTTCGCCGCGCGCAGCGGCAGCGTGCTCGGGCTGCTCGGGCCGAACGGCGCCGGCAAGACGACCGCGGTGCGCATCCTCGCGACCCTGCTCGAGCCCGACGGCGGCCGTGCGGAGGTCACGGGCCTGGACGTCCGGCGCGACGCGGCCGAGCTGCGGGCGCGCATCGGGCTGGCCGGCCAGTACGCGGCGGTCGACGAGAACCTCACCGGCTTCGAGAACCTCGAGATGGTCGGGCGGCTCTACCACCTCGCGCGCCCTGAGGCGCGCTCCCGCGCGCAGGAGCTGATCGACGGCTTCGAGCTGACCGACGCGGCCAAGCGCCCGGTGAAGACCTACTCCGGCGGCATGCGCCGCCGGCTCGACCTCGCTGCCGCGCTGGTCTACCACCCACCCGTGCTCTTCCTCGACGAGCCCACGACCGGGCTCGACCCGCGCAGCCGGCTGAGCCTCTGGGACACGATCGAGGGCCGCGTGGCCGCCGGCACCACGGTGCTCCTCACCACGCAGTACCTCGAGGAGGCCGACCGGCTGGCCGACCGGATCGTCGTGATCGACCACGGAAGGGTGATCGCCGAGGGCACGTCCGACGAGCTGAAGGGCGAGATCGGCGGCGAGCGGCTCGACGTGCGGCTCGAGGACCCGGCCGACGCGGAGACCGCCGTCAGCGCGCTGACCGGCATGTGCATCGAGGAGCCGAAGATCAGCGACGGCTCGGTGAGCGTCGCGGTGCGCCAGCGGAAGGGCATGGTGGCCGAGGCCGTGCGCCGGCTGGACGGCGCCGGCATCGGGATCGACGACATCTCGGTGCACCGGCCGACGCTCGACGACGTCTTCATCTCGCTCACCGGCCAGGCCGCCGACGGCGACGAGGCCGACACGCAGGTCCCCGAGGAGGTGAGCGCATGAGCTCGCTCCCGACGACGGTGTCCGACACGCGCGTCCTCGCCGGGCGGAACCTGAAGCGCATTCCCCGCCAGCCCGACCTGCTGATCGCCTACACGGTCCAGCCGGTCATGTTCGTGCTGCTGTTCGTCTTCGTCTTCGGCGGCGCGATCGACTCCGGCAGCTTCGACTACGTGGACTTCCTGATGCCGGGAATCATCGTCCAGTCGATCGCCTTCGGCGGGTTCGTCACCGCGCTCGGCCTCTCGGAGGACGTCCAGAAGGGGCTGATCGACCGCTTCCGCTCGCTCCCGATGTCGCGCGCGGCGGTGCTGACGGGCCGCACGTTCTCGGACGTGGTGCTGAACTGCCTCTCCCTGGTCGTGCTGTTCGCCGTCGGCTTCGCGGCGGGCTTCAACTTCATCGACTCGAGCGTCGCCCAGGTCCTGCTCGGCATCGTGCTGCTGCTGCTGATCGGCTACGCGTTCTCGTGGATCTTCGCGCTGGTGGGGCTGTTCTCGTCCACCCCCGAGACGGCGAACTCGATCGGCTTCACGCTGATCTTCCCGCTGACGTTCGCGTCGTCGGTGTTCGTGCCGGCGCAGACCATGCCGGACGGCCTGCGCCAGTTCGCCGAGGCGAACCCGTTCACGACCTTCTCCGACGCGCTCCGGTCCCTGTGGATCGGCACGCCGCCGCACAGCGACGTCTGGATGTCGTTCGTGTGGGTCGCGGTGCTGACGGCGATCTTCGCGCCGCTGGCGGTCTCGCGGTACCGCACGGTCGCGGCGAAGTAGCGGCCCCCGGCCGGGGCTATAGTCGCCGCGCATGGCCCGACGCCTGCTCGCCGTCGTCACCGTCGCGCTCTTCGCGGGCGCCGGCGGCTTCCCGGGTGCGGACGCGTGGGCCGCGCGGCCGGCGGGGACGGTGGTCGCCGCGGCGAAGCTGCCGAAGCGGCTGTGGATCCCGGGCACGACGTCCAGGGCGCTCAGGCTGACCTATCTGACCACGGACGGCCGCGGCCGACGGGCGCGCAGCACGGGCACGGTGTTCCTCCCGAAGGGGCGCACGCCGCGCGGCGGCTGGCCCGTGATCTCCTGGGCCCACGGCACCTCGGGGCTGGGCGACCGCTGCGCGCCGTCGCGCGTCGGCCCGGCGCTGCCCGAGCGCGACCGCCCGTACCTGGCCCGGTGGATGCGCGAGGGCTACGCCATCGTCGCCAGCGACTACGCGGGCCTCGGGACGAGCGGCCTGGCCGCGTATCTGCACGGGCGCTCCGAGGCCCACAACATCGTCGACATCGTCAAGGCGGCCCGGGCCTACACGGGCCGGCTCGCCCGCAAGTGGGTCGTGATCGGGCAGTCGCAGGGGGCGGGCGCGGCGATCTACACCGCCCGCTGGGCGACTCGGTTCGGAGGCCGCGGCCTCGACTACCGCGGCGCGGTCGGCACCGGGACGCCGGCATACATCGAGGATGTCGCCGAGGGGATCGGCCCCGCCAACGGCACGCTGTCGCCCGGGTTCACGTCGTACCTGACCTACATCGTCGCGAGCCTGCGCTGGGTGCACCCCGAGCTTGGGATCGACGGCACGCTGACCAAGTCCGGCCGCCGCTACGTGAAGCTCGCCGAGACCGCGTGCGTCATGGAGTTCGAGAAGCGGCTCGCGGGCGTTCGGCTCGGCGGCTTCTTCACCCGTCCGCTCGCCGACCTCCCCGGGTTCGCGCGGAAGGTCGACCGCTACATGGCGATGCCCGAGAAGGGCTTCGACCGGCCCTTCTTCATGGGCCACGGCACGAAGGACGCGGATGTCCCGTACGGATTGACCGACCGGTACGTGCGCGCGCTGAGGCAGAACGGGGAGCCGCTGACGTTCAAGTCGTACGACGCGGACCACAGCGGCACGCTGATCGCGTCCCAGAAGGACACGCGGCCGTTCGTGCGGAAGCTGTTCGCCGCGCGGCGCCCCTGAAAGCCATCCTGCAGAGGTGGATGCCGGGCGCGACCCGGGTACCACGGGAGGCGATGACCATGGACGGTCAGGCAGTCAACGCAGCCGCCGACCTGACGGCGCGGCGCTTCAGCTCGTTCTCGGAGGCCACACGGGCGGTCCTCGAGATGCTCGAGGAGCAGCTCCCGGCGGGCGCCGTCTTCGTCGCCCACTTCGACGATGCGGAGGACCGCTGGCGGGTGCTCGACGCGCGCGGCGACAGCTCGTTCGACCTCGCCCCCGGGACGAGCATGGAACTGAGCGAGTCCCTCTGCATCCGCATGGCGTCGGGCATCTCGCCGATGCTGAGCGGAGACGTGCAGGCCGATCCGTCCTACGGCGCGCTGGGCATCGTCCACGACCTGGACATCGGGAGCTACGCCGGAGTGCCGCTCCTCATCGGCGAGGGGGGTCCGATCGGCAGCCTCTGCGCGATCGCGCATGACCTCGACGCCTACACCCAGGGAGACCTCCAGCTGCTTCAGGTCGTGGCCAACATGCTCGCGTACCAGCTCGAGCGCGACCGCGCGCAGCGCGAGCTCGAGATCCTGGCCATCCAGCTGCGCGAGCAGGCCACGACGGACGCGCTGACCGGCGTGCTCAACCGGCGCAGCTTCGGGGAGGCGCTCGACCGCGAATGGGCGCTGGGCGCGCGCGACAGGATCCCCTCCTACGTCGTGATGCTCGACCTGGACGGCTTCAAGGAGGTCAACGACCGGCTCGGGCACGCCGCCGGCGACCGCGTCCTCCTCGAGTTCGCCGACACGCTGCGGGAGGTGACCCGCGGCACCGACGTCGTCGGCCGCGTGGGCGGCGACGAGTTCGCGGTGATCCTCGTGCGCGCGCTCGCGGACGGGGCGGCGGAGCGCTTCGTGGAGCGGCTGCGGGAGGCGCTCGAGGCGCAGGGGGCCGACGTGGGCGCCTCGGCCGGCCACGCCCTGCTGGTGGATGCGGAGTCGCCGGCCGCGGCGCTGGCCGCCGCCGACGAGCTGATGTACGCGGACAAGCGGGCGCGTCAGGCCGGCCGGTAGTCGTCCGGCTCGAGCCCCGCCGCGCGCAGCCCCTGCTCCCACGAGTAGAAGAAGCGGTCCCGGACCACGAGCCCGTTCTCGAGCTCCACGAGCTGCGAGAACTCCTGCTGCCACTCCACGCCGCTCGCCCGCGCCCGTCCGCGGAAGCTGCCGAGCGCGAGCACGCGGTCACCGAGGTCGAGCGCGCGATCCGGCCGGATCTCCCACGACTCGAACGCCTCGGAGAAGCGCTCCAGCCCGTCCACGAGGCCCGGGTGGCCGTGGTAGCTGTCCGCGAAGCCGAGCGTCCTGAACTCCTCGGGGATCTCCCAGACCACGTCGCGCGAGTAGCGGACGAACATCAGCTCCCAGTCCTTCCGCGGCGCCGCGGCCCAGCCTGAGCGGAGCACGCGCCGGAGCCCGTCGCGCCGGATGCCGGAGCGCGGGCTCGTCACCCGGATCCCGGCCGACAGCAGGACGCGGGCGAAGCGCGGGAAGCGGACCGTCAGCCGGTCGGTGAGGCTGCGCTCGGCCGGCACCGGCCCGTCGAAGACGACTCGGGTGACCACCGGGGTCTCCACGCCCCGGCCAGTATGCCGCGGCGTCAGGCGTTCGCCGGCTGGCGGTCTGCCGCGTCGATCTCGCCGACGATCTCGGCGAGCACGCGATTGGCGCGCTCGTTGGGGACCTGGCAGGTGCCGGCGGCCTCATGGCCGCCGCCGCCCTGCGCGAGCATCAGGCGCCCGATGTCGAAGTCCGACGAGCGGTCGATGATCGAGCGGCCGACGGCGAGGACCGTGTTCTGCCTGCGCAGGCCCCAGAGCACGTGCACCGAGACCGTGCAGTGCGGATGGAGCGCGTAGACCATGAAGCGGTTGGTCGGGTGGATGACCTCCTCGTCGCGGAGGTCGAGCACCACGATGCGGCCGTACACCTTCGAGCAGCGCCGGATCTGCTCGGTCGCGGCGTCGGCGTGCTCGCGGTAGAGGTCCACGCGCTCGGCCACGTCGGGGTGCTGGAGGATCTCCTCGGCGCTGCGCTCGAGGCAGAGGTCGATCAGCTCCATCATCAGCTCGTAGTTCGAGATCCGGAAGTCGCGGAACCGCCCGAGGCCCGTGCGCGGGTCCATCAGGAAGCTCAGCAGGATCCACCCCTTCGGGTCGAGGATCTCGCGCTCGCTGAACTTGGCGGCGTCGGCCTTGTCGACGGCGTCCATCAGGTGCTCGCCCACGCGCGGGAAGCGCTCCGCACCGCCGAAGTGGTCGTACACCACCCGCGCCGCCGAGTCGGCGCCCGAGACCGCCACGCGGTTGCCGGCGTCCTCGGTCACGCGGATGTCCTCCGAGCTGTGGTGGTCGAAGGACAGCGCGACCTCGGGGCGGTACGGCAGGTTGGTCGTGATGTCGTTCGAGGTGAGCTCGACCTTGCCGTCCTGCACGTCCTTCGGGTGGACGAAGAGGATGTCGTCAAGGATGCCCATCTCCTTCAGGAGGGCGGCGCAGACGAGGCCGTCGAAGTCGCTGCGTGTGACGAGGCGGTACGAACCGTTCATGTGTCCACGAATCGGACGTTCGGGCCCAGTCCTTGACCCCTGATGGCCCGCCGCGTACGTCACCATGGGCACATGACGACGGGCCCAGACCGCTCCCTGGCCGCGGGGCTCGCCGTCGCGCTCGCGTCGGTCGCGGCGATTACGGCGGTCATCTTCGGGCTGCGGGAGGTCGTTCCGGTGGTCTCGACCGGGGTGGTCTACCTGCTCGCGGTCCTGCTGGTCTCGAGCTACTGGGGCCTCTGGATGGGCCTGGCGACCGCCGTCGTCAGCGCGGTCGCGTTCAACTTCTTCCACATCCCGCCGACCGGCCGGCTCACGATCGCGGAGGGCGAGAACTGGCTCGCGCTCGGCGTGTTCCTGGTCGCCGCCGTCGTCACGAGCACGCTCGCCGACTCGGCCCGCTCGCGCGCCGAGGAGGCGGAGCGCCGTACCCGTGAGGCCGACCTGTCCGCCGAGCTCGCCCGCCTCCTGCTCGGCGCCCGGAGCGTGGAGGACTCGCTGCGAGCGGCCAGCCAGCGCATGGCCAAGGCATTCGACCTGCCCTCCGTCTCGATCGAGTTCGGCTGGGCCGACAGCGACGAGCGCCGGCGCGCGCTCCCGCTGATCGTCGAGGGCGGCCGGATCGGGACCGTCCTGGTGCCGGCGACGACGGACGGCGAGACGCTCGACGCCCTGCAGGACCGCGTGATCCCGGGGCTCGAGACCCTCGTGGCGGCCGTGCGCAGGCGCGACGAGCTCGAGTCCCAGGTGATCGAGACCAAGGCGCTGCGCCGCTCGAACGTCGTGAAGACCACGATCCTGCGGTCCGTCTCCCACGACCTGCGCAGCCCGCTCACGGCGATCACGGCGGCGGCGGGCGGCCTCGAGTCCGACACTCTGTCCGACGACGAGCGCCGCGAGCTGGGATCCGTGATCTCCGCCGAGAGCGCCCGCCTGTCACGGCTGGTCGACAACCTGCTCGACCTGTCGCGGCTCCAGTCCGGCCCGGTCGAGACGCGCCAGGAGTCCGTGGACGTGGAGGAGCTGGTGCGCGCCGCGCTCGACCACGTGCCGCCCCCTCCCGGTGGACTCGACCTGAGCTTCGAGCCGGATCTGCCGCCGATCGAGGCGGACGCCTCGCAGCTCGAGCGCGCGCTCGCCAACGTGCTCGAGAACGCCGTGCGCTTCGCGGGCGAGGAGCCGGTCAGCGTCCGCGGCAGGGCGACCGAGCGCCAGATCCTCCTGCGCATCTCGGACCGCGGGCCCGGCATCCGCCAGCAGGATCTCGAGCGCGTCTTCGAGCCGTTCACGCACGCAGGCGAGGACGGCTCGGGCTCAGGCCTCGGGCTCGCGATCGCGCGCGGCTTCCTGGAGGCCAACGGGGGCCGCATCCGCGCCGAGTCGCTGCCCGGCCAGGGAACCAGCTTCGTGATTCAGCTGCCCCTCCCGGCCGGATGAGCGCCGTAAGGCGCGTCCTCGTCGTCGACGACGAGAAGCAGATCCTGCGCGCGCTCCGGATAATCCTCCGCGACGCCGGCTACGAGGTGGCGACGGCGGCGTCCGTCGAGGAGGCGCTCGACGCGCTCGCCGTCCACCCGCCGGACGCCGCGATCGTCGACCTCATCCTCCCCGACGGGAACGGGGTGGACGTGTGCCGCTCGATCCGCGAGTGGAGCTCGATGCCCGTGATCGTCCTGTCGGCAGTCGGGGAGGAGGCCGAGAAGATCCGGGCGCTCGAGGCCGGCGCGGACGACTACGTGACGAAGCCGTTCGGCCCGGGCGAGCTGATCGCGCGGCTGGCGGCCGTGCTGCGCAGGGCCGGCGCCGGGGAGCCCGAGGAGCCGGTCCTGAGCGCCGACGGGATCGAGCTGGACCTCCCCGCCCACCTCGTGCGGGTGGACGGCCGGGAGGTGCACCTCACGCCGATCGAGTTCGAGCTCCTCCGGGTGCTGATGCTGAGGCGCGGGCGCCTGATGACGCACCGCGCCCTCCTCGCGGAGGTCTGGGGCCCGGGCTACGAGGACGACACCCAGGTGCTGCGCGTGCACATCGCCAACCTCCGCCGGAAGATCGAGCCCGATCCCCAGAGGCGGCGCCTGATCGTCACCGATCCGGGCGTGGGCTACCGCTTCGCGGGCTGACCCGCGGCCTTCACGGGATCTTTAGGGCGCGAGGCGCGTTCTTGACGCGTCCTTGTCGCGGGCCCCCCGATGCTCTGAGCATGAGCACGCTCGCCCATCAGAGACTCGAGTTGTCCGGCCTCCGTCTGCGCGTCTGGCTCACGCGGCGGACCCTCGATCACCGGCTCGCCGCGGGTGAGAGCATCCTGTCGAGCGCGGCGCACGCACGGCGTGCGAACCAGCTCACCTCGCCGCGGCGCAGGCGGACGCTCGCCAAGGGGCTGCGCCGCGTCGTGGCGGACGCCGAGCACCCCAGGCGGTCGCTCAGCTCGGCCGTGCCCGTCCAGCGCGGGGCCGTGCTGCACGCCCGCGCGGGCATCGAGCGCATCGTGGCGAGGCTCGAGAGCGACGACGCCGTCGCGCTCGCCGGCGTCGCGCAGGTGCAGCTCATGCTCACCGACGCGGGCTCTCCGATCTTCGACCCGCATCCCAGCGGAGACCTCGACGAGCTCGTCGAGCGCGCCGAGCTGGCGCTGTCGGCGGACTGAGTCATGGACGTCCTGGCCATCGCCCTCGCACTCGTCTGCTTCGGCCTGATGTTCCTTCTGATCGAGGGACTCGACCGCGTATGAGCGGCGCCGAGCTCTTCGGCCTGGTCGTCTCGGTGATGGTCTTCGCCTACCTCCTCTACGCGCTCCTGCGCGGTGAGCGCCTGTGACCGCCCAGGGCTGGCTCCAGATCGCGTTCTACCTCGTCGTGCTCACGGGCCTCACGCCGCTGCTCGGCGGCTACATGGCGCGCGTGTACCAGGGCGAGCGGGTCGCTCTCGACCGTGTCCTCGGCCCGATCGAGCGGCTCGTCTACCGGGTGCTCCGAACCGACCCGGCCCGGCAGCAGGACTGGAAGGAGTACGCGCGGACGACGCTCGTCTTCAGCGCGCTCTTCTTCGTCGTCCTCTTCGTGATCCTGCGGACGCAGGGGATCCACCCCTTCAACCCCGAGGGGTTCGACTCGGCTCCGTGGGACGTGACCTTCAACACCACGGCATCGTTCATCAGCAACACGAACTGGCAGTTCTACGGCGGCGAGACGACGCTCTCGTACTTCTCGCAGATGGCCGGCCTGGCCGTCCAGAACTTCGTCTCCGCGGCCGTGGGCATGGCGGTGCTCGCGGCGGTCATCCGCGGCTTCGCGAGCCGCGGCACCAAGGAGCTCGGCAACTTCTGGCAGGACGTCACCCGCACGCTGCTCTACATCCTCGTACCGCTCTCGTTCGTGGGCGCGCTCGTGCTCGTCTCGCAGGGCGTCATCCAGACGCTCGGCGGCTACGTGAGCTACGCGACGGTGCAGGGCCTCGACCAGACGCTCGCCATGGGCCCGGCGGCCTCGCAGATCGCCATCAAGCAGCTCGGCACGAACGGCGGCGGCTTCTTCAACGTGAACAGCGCGATGCCGTTCGAGAACGCGAACGGCTTCGGGAACTTCGTGGAGATGCTGTTCATTCTCCTGATCCCGGCGGCGCTCACCGCGACGTTCGGGCGCATGGTCGGGAACCGGCGCCAGGGCTGGGCCCTCTACGCCGCCATGGCCGCGCTCATGGTGGCCGGCGTCGTCGTGGCATACGCGGCCGAGGCGAACGGCTCCCCGGCGGAGAAGGCCGCGCAGATCACCGGCGGCAACCTGGAGGGCAAGGAGCAGCGGTTCGGCATCGCCAACAGCGCGCTCTGGGCGACGGTCACCACGGACGCGTCCAACGGATCCGTCAACTCCGCCCACGACTCGTACACCGGCATCGGCGGCAGCGTGCCGCTCATCAACATGATGACCGGCGAGGTCATCTTCGGCGGGGTCGGCTCAGGCCTCTACGGGATGCTCCTGATGGCCCTCCTGGCCGTATTCATCGCCGGGCTGATGGTGGGCCGCACCCCCGAGTACCTGGGCAAGAAGGTCGAGGCGCGCGAGGTGAAGCTCGTGCTGATCGGCGTCCTCTTCGTCCCGCTCGGGGTCCTGGTCGGAACCGCGCTCGCGGTCGCCACCAAGTACGGGGCGCCCTCGATCTACAACTCGGGCCCTCAGGGGTTCACGGAGACGCTCTACGCCTACACCTCGCAGACGAACAACAACGGCTCCGCGTTCGCCGGCTTCACCGGCTTCGTGCAGCCGAACGCGCCCGGGAACGTGGGCGCCTTCGGGATCACGTTCGCGGACCTGCTCGGCGGCGTGGCGATGCTGACCGGTCGCTTCGTCCCGATCGTGGCGGCGCTGGCCGTGGCCGGATCGCTGGCCACGAAGCGGACCGCTCCGTTCGGCGCGGGCACCTTCCGCACGGACACCCCCACCTTCGTGTTCCTGCTCGCCGCGGTCATCGTGATCGTCGGCGCGCTCACCTTCTTCCCCGCCCTGCTCCTCGGCCCGGTCGTCCAGGGCCTGACCACCCAGCTCTTCTGACATGCGCCGAGACCTGATCACATCCATACTCGCAATCCTCGTCTTCACGGTCGTCCTCGGGCTCGCCTACCCGCTGGCCACCACGGGCGTCTCGCAGGTGCTCTTCCCCGGCAAGGCGGACGGCAGCCGCGTCGAGGAGAAGGGCAAGGTCGTGGGGTCGAGCCTGATCGGCCAGGACTTCAAGGCCGACCCGCGCTACTTCCAGTCGCGGCCGTCCGTCACGGGCTACAACCCCGCCGGCACGTACTTCAACAACCTCGGCCCGAACCAGAAGGACCTGCGGGACATGTTCCGCGACAACATCGCGGCGTATCTCGACCTCGAGCGTCCGTTCAACCCGGGCCTGGCCGCCAAGGACGTGCCCGTTGACGCGGTGAGCACCTCCGCGTCCGGCGTGGACCCCCACATCTCGGAGGCCAACGCCGCCATCCAGGCGCGCCGCGTGTCCGAGACGCGCGGGCTGGCGCTGGAGCGCGTCCAGGAGCTCATCGACGACAACACCGACGGCCGCTCGCTGGGCTTCCTCGGCGAGCCGGGCGTGAACGTGCTCGAGCTGAACCTCGCGCTTGACCGGGAGACCGCATGAACCTGCTCCGAAGCGACGTACTCGGACCGGCGCTCGTGGAGAGCCTCAAGAAGCTCGACCCGCGCCATCAGATCCGCAACCCCGTGATGTTCGTGGTCGAGATCGGCGCCGTCATCACGACCATCGGCTGGCTCATCCAGGTCTTCGGCGGCGAGCCGCTCGGCGGCGGCGGCGAGCCGGCATGGTTCGCCTTCACCGTCGGCGTCTGGCTCTGGCTGACCGTCGTCTTCGCCAACCTCGCCGAGGCGCTCGCCGAGGGCCGCGGAAAGGCCCAGGCGAACGCGCTGCGCGCGATGCGCACCGAGACCGTGGCCCGCCTCCGCGAGGGCGGGGAGAAGCCCGCCTCCGAGCTCGACCGCGGCGACGTCGTCGTGGTGGAGGCCGGCGAGCTGATTCCGGGCGACGGCACCGTCGTCGAGGGCATCGCATCGGTGGACGAGTCCGCCATCACCGGCGAGTCCGCCCCCGTGATCCGCGAGTCCGGAGGCGACCGCAGCGCCGTGACCGGCGGCACGCGCGTGCTCTCCGACCGGATCGTCGTCGAGATCACCCAGGAGCCGGGCGGCAGCTTCCTCGACCGCATGATCGCGCTGGTCGAGGGCGCGGCCCGGCGCAAGACCCCCAACGAGATCGCTCTCGAGATCCTGCTGGCCGGGCTGACGCTGATCTTCCTCGTCGTCGTCGTCACGCTGCGCCCGTTCGCGGAGTTCGCGGACACCTCGGCCTCGGTCGTGACCCTGATCGCCCTTCTCGTCTCGCTGATCCCGACGACCATCGGCGCCCTGCTGTCCGCGATCGGGATCGCCGGCATGGACCGGCTCGTGCGCCGCAACGTGCTCGCACTCTCGGGGCGCGCGGTCGAGGCGTCCGGCGACGTGGACGTGCTGCTGCTCGACAAGACCGGCACGATCACCCTCGGCAACCGCCAGGCCACGGAGTTCATCCCCATGCCCGGGGTCGAGGACGCCGCGCTCGCCGAGGCCGCCCAGATCGCGTCGCTCGCGGACGAGACCCCCGAGGGCCGCTCGATCGTCGTCCTCGCCAAGCAATACGGGCTGCGTGAGCGCCACTTCGATCCGAGCGCCCGCTTCGTCCCCTTCAGCGCCGAGACGCGGATGAGCGGCGTGGACCTCGAGGGGCGGCGTCTCCGCAAGGGAGCGGGCGACGCGATCGTCAAGTTCGTGGCAGGCGAGGGCGGGCAGGCCCCGCCGGAGCTGACCGCCACGAGCGACAGGATCGCCCGCGAGGGCGGCACCCCGCTGGCCGTCGCGCGCGACAGCCAGGTGCTCGGCGTCATCTACCTCAAGGACGTGGTCAAGGAGGGCATGAACGCCCGCTTCGACCAGCTGCGCGCCATGGGCATCCAGACGGTGATGATCACGGGCGACAACCCGCTCACCGCGGCGAAGATCGCCGACGAGTCGGGTGTCGACGACTTCCTCGCCGAGGCAACCCCGGAGCGCAAGCTCGAGCTCATCAAGGAGCGTCAGCGGGACGGGCAGATGGTGGCGATGACCGGAGACGGCACCAACGACGCGCCCGCGCTTGCGCAGGCCGACGTCGGCGTGGCGATGAACACGGGCACCCAGGCCGCCCGCGAGGCCGGGAACATGGTCGACCTCGACTCGAACCCGACGAAGCTCATCGAGATCGTCGAGATCGGCAAGCAGCTGCTCATCACCCGCGGTGCGCTCACGACCTTCTCCGTGGCCAACGACGTGGCGAAGTACTTCGCGATCCTGCCTGCGATCTTCGCGGCCACCTACGCCGCCGCCGGCGAGTCGAGCGGGCCGCTCGACAAGCTCAACATCATGGACCTGGGCACCCCCCAGTCGGCGATCATCTCCGCGATCATCTTCAACGCGCTGATCATCCCGCTGCTGGTGCCGCTCGCCCTGCGCGGGGTCCGCTACCGGCCGGTCGGCGCCACCGCGCTCCTGCGCCGCAACATCCTGATCTACGGCGTGGGCGGCGTGATCGCACCGTTCGTCGGGATCAAGCTCGTGGACCTTCTGGTCCACAACGTCCTCGGGGCCTGAGCTTCAGAATCAGCCCATGGCCGAGGGGCGTGGGCACTACAAGATCTTCCTCGGCATGGCCGCCGGGGTCGGCAAGACCTTCCGGATGCTCCAGGAGAGCCATGCCGAGGCGGCCGCGGGGCGCGACGTCGTTCTCGGTGTGCTCGAGACGCACGGGCGCGCCGAGACGGCGGCGCAGGCCGAGGGACTCGAGACGCTGCCGCGGCGCGCGGTGCCCTATCGCGACGCGACTCTGCTCGAGATGGACCTGCCGGCCATCTTCCACCGCGCGCCGCAGCTCTGCCTGATCGACGAGCTCGCGCACACGAACGCCCCCGGCCTCGAGCACGCGAAGCGCTGGCAGGACATCGAGGACGTTCTCGACGCCGGAATCGACGTCTATTCGACCGTCAACGTGCAGCACCTCGAGAGCCTCAACGATCAGGTGGCGGAGCTGACCGGGGTCCGCGTCCGCGAGACGTTCCCGGACCAGGTGCTGTCGAGCGCCGACGAGGTGGTGCTCGTGGACCTCACGCCGGAGGCGCTCATCCAGCGCCTCCAGGAGGGCCGGGTCTACCCGGCCGAGCGGGTGCCCACCGCCCTCAACAGCTTCTTCCGGGTCGAGAACCTGTCGGCGCTCCGCGAGGTCGCGCTGCGGCAGGTCGCCGAGGACGTGGAGGCCAAGCGCCTGATCACGCCGGTCGAGGCGCTCGGCACGCGCGAGGAGGCGCTCTTCGGCGAGGCGCCGCAGCCGGTGGCGGAGCGCGTGCTCGTGCTCGTGCGTCCCGGCGAGACGGCGCCGCGGCTGGTCCGGCGCGCGTGGCGCTCGGCCCAGCGGCTCGCGGCGGACCTCGACCTGCTCTACGTCGCGGCGCCCGGCGCCCCGCCCCGCGGGGAAGAGCGGGAGGAGCTAGAGGCGCTGCGCCGGCTCGCGGCGATCCTCGGGGCGCAGCTGTTCGTCGAGCAGGACGACGACGTGGCCGAGGCCGCGGCGCGCGTGGCCGGCGAGCGCGGGACCACCTACGTGCTGATGGGCCGCCCGCGGCTCCGCCGGGGTGTGCGCCGGTTCGAGGAGTCGCTCCCGGAGCGTCTGCTGCGACGGCTCCCGAACGTGGACCTGAGGATCATCGCCGACCCGCGCTGAGCGCTTCCGCTTCCCCCCGCGCCGCGACCGACACCCGGTTGCGCCCGTCGCACTTCGCCTGGTAGAGGGCGGCGTCCGCGCGTCGCAGCACCTGCCTGACGGTCTCGTCGGGCGCCGCCGCGGCCACCCCCGCGCTGAGCGTGACGACGCCGAAGGGCGACGCGGGATGCACCAGCGCCGCCTCCTCGAGCCGGGCGCGATGCCGCTCCGCCACCTCCGCGCCCTCCTCCTCGTCCTGATCGGGGAGGATCAGCAGGAGCTCCTCGCCGCCGTAGCGGTAGACGCGATCCGACCCCCGTGTCGCCTCAGCGAGCATCTGCGCGACCTGGCGCAGCGCCTGGTCGCCCGCCTGGTGGCCGAGGGCGTCGTTGTACTCCTTGAAGCGGTCCAGGTCGCAAAGGACCAGGCAGTACGAGCGACCGTGCCGCTCCGCGTGGCTCGCGAGCTCGGCGAGGTCTTCGTCCAGCCGCAGCCTGTTGCCGAGCCCCGTGAGGGCGTCGAGGCGGGACTCCCGGCTCAGACGCAGGTTTACGTCGCTCAGCTCGGCCTCCCGGCGCTCGAGCTGCAGCAGGAGCGCGGACTGCTGACGACGCAGGTTCGACGCCCGCACCCCCAGCATCACCCCGCTCAGCGCGATGCCGAGGCAGAGCACCAGCTCGGCGCCGGCCGGCGCCTCGCGGACGATCAGCACGGCCTGGACGAGCGAAAGCATCGCGAAGTTGATCGAGGGAAGGACGGCTCCGCGACGGTGGCTCACCTGCTCCGCGTCCTGTACCGCCGCGGGCGGCCGCGCCGTCGCCGCGCCGATTCCAACGAGGACCATGCCGAACGTCCAGAGGGCGTCGAGCGGCTCGCCTCCACTCGAGTACGTGCCCGTGACGAGCAGCGGCGACCACCACACGAATGCGATCGCGTTCACCACCAGCCCGGCGAGCAGGAGCACCATGCCGTCGCCGCGCGTCATGCGGAGCGTGCCGGTGACGACCGACTGGAGCATCACGAACGCCGCGGTGACGTAGAGGACCGGGTACGCGAGCGCGGTGATGACAGCCGGAAGGGGGAGCTCCGAATCACGCACGTCGGTCCACATGAGCGCGGCCATCAGCGCGGAAGCCGCCACCGCGAGCGGCAGCAGCTCGAGCCAGGGCACCGCCCGGCCGCGTGCGCTCGCGCCCAGGCGCGCCACGCCGAAGGCGGCCAGGACCGCGAACGCCAGCCAGCACGCGTCGGCGGGGGTCGGCGCAGACGGGTGGTCGGTGAGGGCGTAGACGATCCAGAAGACCTGGCCGACGAGCCACGCGACGCACCCCGCCAGCAGGAGAAGCCAGCCGTTCCGGGCCGCGGCGCCGCTGCGCCGGACGGCGACCGCCGTGCCCGCGACCGCGACGGCGGCGCCGAGGGTCCAGCCGGCGTTGGCGGCCCATGCCTGCGCCCCTGGCGCCACGAGGTACTCCGCGGCCGCCGCCGCCAGCGCCGCGGCCGCGAGGCCGGCCACGGCTCGCGATCCGGTCACGGTCACGCGGCCCTCGTGGCGCCGCGCCCGTAGAGGCATCCGATCAGGATCTCGGTGACCTCGGGGTCGAACTGCGAGCCGGCGCCCGCGGCGAGCTCCCGGACCGCCGTCGCGTGGGCCATCGCCTCGCGGTACGGGCGGTCGGACGTCATCGCGTGATACGCGTCGCAGGCCAGGATGATGCGCGCGCCGATGGGAATGTCCTGCCCGGCGAGCCCGTCCGGATAGCCGCTGCCGTCGAAGCGCTCGTGCTCGTGCCGCAGGATCCGCGCGATTCCGCCCATCCCGGGGATGGCCCTCAGGATGCGCTCGCCGATGACCGGATGCTCGCGCATGATCTCCCACTCGTCCGCGTCGAGCGGCCCGGGCTTGTTCAGGATGTGGTCCGGGATCGCGACCTTCCCGATGTCGTGCAGCAGGGCGGCCGCCTTGACGGTGTTGACCTCGGTGACGCTCAGCGCGAGCCCGCGCGCCACGGACTCCACGAGCTTGACGACCGACTCCGAGTGCTCGCCCGTGTAGCGGTCCCGCTCCAGGAGCGCCTCCGAGAGCGCGGCGACCACGTCGTGCCTGCCGTCGATGGGGTCCGTCCGGTCATCGGGGTCGGTGGACTGGATCCGCCCGCCGCCGAGCGACCGGGCCACCTCGACGCGGCCGACCGCACGGTCGAACAGCTGGTCGGCCGACTGCGGTCGCTCCCACTGCGCGACCCCCACGGAGATCGTGACCGACTCGAGCGCGCCGACGCGCACCTGCTCGAGCTCGAGCAGGATCCGCTCGAGCCCCTGCGCGGCCGCGGCGCAGTCCGTACCGGGCATCATCACAGCGAACTCGTCCGGGCCCGAGCGCGCGACCCGGTCGGTCGAGTTCGTCTCGCGCGCCAGCACAGAGGCGATCTCGACGAGCACGCGGTCCCCCACGTCCCTCCCGTGATGCGCGTTGATCGCACGGAGCCCGTCCACGTCCATGACGGCCACGCTCAGCGGGCTGCCGTGTCGCTTGGCCCGCTCGGTCTCGGGCTCCAGCCGCCTGAAGAAGCCGTTTCTGACGACCAGGCCGGTGAGGGTGTCGCGGTCGCGCGAGCGCCGGAGCTCGGCCTCGAGGGCGGCGGCGCGCCGCTCGGTCTCCTCGAGCCTGCCCTGCAGCTCCCTCAACTCGTTCCTGCTACGCCGCACAACTACCTATGTCGGCACCACCTCTTGCGCGCTCAAGCCCTTGGTTTGAGGCCTATGCACCTCTGGGAACACTCCTGTTTCCGGAACCTCCCGAGGAGAGCGAATGACCCCCCGCCGCTTCGCATGCGTCCTGCTGGCGCTCGCCGTGTTCGCCGCACAGCCGGCACAGGCCTCAGCCGCGCCGCTCCGCTATGTCGCGCTCGGCGACTCCTACAGCGCCGCCTCCGGCGTGCTTCCGCTCGACCTGACCGCGCCGGTCCAGTGCCTGCGCTCGAGCCGCAACTACCCGCACGTGGTCGCACGCGACACCGGCGCCCAGCTGGTGGACGTGACCTGCGGCGCGGCCGACACGAGCCACTTCTTCAGCCCGCAGTACCAGAACGTCCCGCCGCAGCTGGACGCGGTGGCGAAGGACACGCAGCTGGTGACCATGACGATCGGCGGCAACGACAGCGACGTGTTCATCAACGCGATCCTGTCCTGCGGCACCGCCGGGCTCCTGACCCTCGGGCAGGGGAGCCCGTGCAAGGACCGCTACGGCTCGTCGTTCGAGGACACCATCCGCAACACCACGTACCCCGCGCTCGTGAACGCGCTCAGGGCCGTGCGGGCGAAGGCGCCGCGCGCGAAGGTCGGAATCCTCGGCTACCCGTGGATCATGCCCGCCACCGGCGGCTGCTTCGACAGGATGCCCGTCGCGAAGGGCGACGTGCCCTACGTGCGCGGCATCCAGGCGACGCTGAACGACGCGGTCCGGCGCTCGGCGGCCGCGACCGGCGCGACCTACGTGAACATGAACACGGTCTCGAACGGCCACGACGCCTGCCAGCCGATCGGCGTCCGCTGGGTCGAGCCGGTCCTGCAGGGCACCAACCCCGTGATCGTGCACCCCAATGCGCTGGGCGAGGCGCAGATGGCGGCGCAGGCGATGACGGTGCTCCGCCTGCGCTGACGCCGGCCGCCATCGAGGACTTCGTCGACAGCCTGACGCGTGGGAACCCCACGGAGGTAAAGGTCATCCTGGCCTCGGCGGCGCTCGCCCTGGCCGTGTACCAGCTCGTGCTGATCGCCGTGGCGTACGACAGGCTGCGGCCCGCCTTCCTGCGCCCGTCGCCGGCCGGCCGGGCCCACCGCGCGGTCGGCGACACGATCGCCGGGCTCCTCGTGATCACTGCGGTGATGTGCGTCTCCTATTTCGGCTTCGAGGACGACGCGGCACTGCACGCCGTCGCGGCGGTCGGGCTCCTGATCGTCCTGGCACTGAAGATCTGCGTCGTGCGCTGGTGGCACCGCCTCGGGCCGATGCTGCCCGTGCTCGGCATCAGCGTCTGGGTGCTGCTGGCCCTCACCTGGATCACCTCCGCCGGCGCGTTCCTCGCGGACTCCTAGATGAACGAGCGCTCCGACACCGTGCAGCTGATCGGCTCTCTCCTGGTGGCGCTCGCAATCGTGGTGGCGGCGGTGCTCGTGGTCACCGCGAGCTTCGGGCCGACGAGCGCGGCCGAGCTCGACGTGCTCGAGGATCGGATCGACCTCCAGGAGGAGCGCCTCGAGCAGCGCGAGGAGCGGCTGGAGGAGCGCCGCGAGGACCGCTGAAACGCCGAGGGGCCGCTCGTGGCGGCCCCTCTCAGGTCCAGCTGAGGCGCGTGGCTAGTCGTCGTCGCCGCCGTGCTCGCCGCCGCCGCCCGACTTCTCGACCTCGATCGCGACCCAGCCTCCGTCCTTGCGCTTCACGGTCGCCTCGATGTTCCGCTGGCCCTTCCTGAGGCCGGCGAAGCCGTCGATGCGCTCGAAGCGTGTGCCGCGGGTCACCTTGATCCGCTTGGTCCCGCGCTCGCTGTCGTGGAGCCGGAAGGTCTTGGCGTCGCGGTTGACCGAGGCGACCCTGCCCTCGAACTCGCGGGTGACCGCCGGCGCCGCCACCGCGGTCGCCGCCACGGCGACCGCGAGGATTACTGCTGCTGTGGAGGTGATGAGTTTCATGGGACCACCCTGACCCGCGGCCGCCCAAGCGCCCCCCAGCCCCGGGCAAGGGTTCGGTAAAGGCCCCTGGCGCTAGCCCACCGAGAAGAACAGGCGGGCGGCGGCCATCCGCTCCGCGGCCCCCGTGCCGAGCGCAGCAGCCGGGGTGAGGCAGCCGGCCGCGTCAGGCGTGTCCCCGGGCCTGGCCATGAGCAGCCCGGCCTCGCCCAGCATCCGCGCGGTGGCGAGGTAGCCCGGATGGCCCTCGGCATGGACCTCCGCGCGCACATCCTGGCCCTGAGCTGTCGTCGCGTCCACGCGCATGCTCCACCGCCACGCCTCCAGACGGTCGGCCGCGGGGCCGAAGCCGGACGAGGGCAGCACGCGCGTGAGCCCGGCGGACACCCGTCTGCGCACGGAGGCCGGCGCCCGAGCGATGCCCGCGATCAGGCCCTGTGTGCCGGACAGCATGCCCGCGACGCCGAGGCGCAGCGGCAGCGTCGCCGGATGGCCGCCGAGCGCGACACCCTCCCTGTAGCGCAGCGGCGCGTACAGCTCCCCTCGGGCCGTCGCGGTCAGCAGGCCGGTGCGGTGGATCACCGCCGGGTTGATGAACGCGGCGGGTGACATCGGTGCGATCACGGCGCCGTCAGGCGCGCGGCGCGGGCGCACCAGGATCGGGCTCGTGCGGCGGACCGCCTCGGCCGCCGGGCCGTCCGCGATCAGGGCGGCGGGATCGGTGAGCACCGCGGCGTCGTCCACTCCGGCCGACTCGGCCAGGCTCTGGAAGGTGCCTCCCGAGATCCCGTCCGACGGCCTGGGCAGGCCCGGGAGCGCGTCGATGCTCACGCGGACGTCGGCGGCCACCAGGTGCTCGCCGTGGCGCTCGCGCGCCGTCTCTGCGGCGAGCAGCACGAGCAGGTCGGGCGGCAGCGCCTCGAACCCGCAGACCTGCACCACCTTCACCCCGGCCTGCCGGGCGGGCACGTCGGCCTCGAGCGTGACGGAGCGGACGAACGGGATCTCGCCGCTCAGGTCCGCGTAGTGCGCCCCACCCGTGACGCAGGCGTCGATCACGGATCGGCCGTGACGGGTGTACGGCCCGGCCAGGTTGAGCACCACACGCGCCCGGGCGGCCAGGGCGCCCAGCGCGGCGCTGTCGGTCAGGTCGGCGGCCAGGACCTCCGGAGTGCTCACGCCCGCCTCGGCGAGGACGGACTCGACCCGTGCCGGGTCCCGCCCGGCGGCGCCCCAGGTCGCCCCCGTGGCGGCGGCTCGCTCGGCCAGATACGCGCACACCCGCCGGCCGGTCACGCCGGTCGCGCCGAGCACCACCACGTCCATGTCCCTGGCGGCCACCGGGCGCGAGCCTACTGCGCCCACCGCACCGGCTCAGAGATCGACCAGGATCTCGAACCCGCCGTAGATCATCCGCCCGTAGTCCGTCACGTCGCCCGCCGGGTCCATCATCGCCTTCATCCGCTCGTCGGCCATCACCTTGGCGTTGACCTCGTCGCGGTGCTCGCGCGACTCGTAGCTGATCCAGGCGAAGATGACGGTCTCGCCCTCCT
Source organism: Thermoleophilaceae bacterium (assembly GCA_016929195.1). Classification (GTDB taxonomy): domain Bacteria; phylum Actinomycetota; class Thermoleophilia; order Solirubrobacterales; family Thermoleophilaceae; genus JACVRW01. The sequence goes on along the minus strand of JAFGJG010000068.1, from coordinate 4,915 downwards.
CGAGCTTGACGCTGCGCGGAAACGACGTGACCTCCCCCACCTTCACGTCCTCGGCCAGGCACTCCTTGTAGTCGAGCGCTCCGTGCTCCATCCACAGTGCGCCCGCGTCGCTCGCGATCTGGCGGTATCTGTCGACGTTCGCCTTCGGCAGGGGCATTACGAATCCGTCCACGTAGCCGGGCATCCGGGCTCCTTCGTTTGGCTGCTGGGTCGTGTATGAGACCACGGCCGGCCCGTGAACTCATCGCGTACCGTGGAGGCCGACTTGCGACTCGCCACCTGGAACGTCAACTCCGTGAAGCAGCGCATGCCGCGGCTCCTGCCTTGGCTGGACGAGCGCGAGCCGGACGTGGTCTGCCTCCAGGAGACGAAGCTGACCGACGACGCGTTCACCGAGCTGCTCGCACAGGAGCTCGAGGACCGCGGCTACGAGGTCGCGCTGCACGGTGAGGCGAGCTGGAACGGCGTGGCGATCCTCTCGCGCGTTGGTCTCGGCGACGTGGTCGCCGGCCTCGACGGCGGCCCGGGGTTCCCGCATCCCGAGGCGCGCGCGGTGGCGGCGACCTGCGGCGGCATCCGCGTCGTCTCCGTCTACGTCCCGAACGGACGCGAGCCGGGCTCCGACCACTACCGCTACAAGCTCGACTGGCTCGTGGCGCTCCGCGAGTTGGTCGCGGCGGGCCCGGACGCAACCGTCGTGGCCGGGGACATGAACATCGCGCCCACCGACGACGACGTGTTCGACCCCGACGCCTACGCCGGGCAGACCCACGTGACCGCTCCGGAACGGGCCGCGCTGGCGGAGCTTCAGGCGGTCGGGCTTCACGACGTGCTGCGCGACCGCTGGCCGGGCGAGCGCGTCTTCACCTACTGGGACTACCGGGCGGGGATGTTCCACCAGGACCTGGGCATGCGGATCGACCTCGTGCTGGCGAGCGATTCCGTGGCCGATCGCGTTCAGGCCGCGTGGGTGGACCGCCAGGCCCGCAAGGGCAAGGGGCCCAGCGACCACGCGCCGGTGATCGTCGACCTCGACGAGGCGCCCGACGGTGACATCGGGCCGGTCGTGCCGCCGCCCTCAGCGCCGGTCACGAGGCGCGGGGCGAAGAAGCTGCCGCAGGCCTAGCGCTGGCGGTCGCGGTCGCGCGACGGCTGGACGCGCTTCGGCTCGCCGGGCATCTTCGGGTAGTCGGGCGGATAGGGCATGTCGCCCTCCTCGTCCCGCTCGTACATGTCCAGGAGCGGCTGGAGCGAGTGGGCCACGTCGTCGATCGCGGCGTGGCGGTCGCCGACGTCCGCGAAGCGCGCCGGCATCGTCGCGACGGTGAAGTCCTCCGGGGACACGTCGGGCAGCTCGTCCCACGTCACCGGCGCCGACACCGGGGCGCCCGGCTTCGGGCGCACGCTGTAGGCCGAGGCGATCGTCCGGTCGCGGGCGTTCTGGTTGTAGTCCACGAAGATCCGCTCGCCGCGCTCCTCCTTCCACCACTTGGTGGTCACCTCGCCCGGCAGGCGCCGCTCGAGCTCGCGCCCGAACGCGATCGCGGCGTGGCGCACGTCAGTGAACGTCCAGCGCGGCTCGATCCGGACGTAGATGTGCACGCCGCGCCCACCCGAGGTCTTGGGGAAGCCCACGTAGCCCAGGTCGCCCAGCAGCGCCCGCGCCTCGGCGGCCACGCGCACCGCGTCGCCGAAGTCGGTGCCCGGCTGCGGGTCGAGGTCAAGGCGGAGCTCGTCCGGGTGGTCCACGTCCTCGCGGCGCACGGGCCACGGATGGAAAGTGATCGTCCCCATCTGCGCCGCCCATCCCACGACGGCCACCTCGGTCGGGCAGATCTCGTCGGCGTGCCGCCCCGACGGGAACTCGATCCGCGCGGTCTCGAGGTAGTCCGGGGCGCCCTTCGGCACGCGCTTCTGGAAGAAGGCGTCGCCGCCGCCCTTCTCGCGGGTCGACAGGACGATCCCGGGGTGCACGCCCTTGGGCCACCGCTCGAGCGTGGTGGGCCGCCGCCGGAGCGCGCGCATGATCCCGTCCTCGACCGAGAGGTAGTACCTGACCACGTCGAGCTTCGTGAGCTCCGGGGTGCGCTCGGTGCTCGGGAAGATCACGCGGTCCGGGCTGGACACGCGCAGATCGCGCCCACCGGCTTCGACGATGGTGGCGTCCGACGTGGCGATGCCCGGACTATGGCAGCGCTACAGCGCCGAGAGCGGGACGGCCGCCGCCATCCGGCGGTAGCCGCGCGCGTTGGGGTGCAGGTGGTCGCCGCTGTCGTACCAGGGGTGCATCCGGCTCGGCCTGGCCGGGTCGCGGATCGCGCGGTCGAAGTCGATCACCCCGTCGGCGAAGCCGCTCGTGCGGATCCAGCGGTTGACCGCGTTGCGCCGCGCGTTCGCCTCGGCGCTGCCGTACGTCGGCCTGGCGTTGCCCCCCGACGGCGTCAGCGTTCCGATCAGCGCCCGGATGCCGGCGAGGCGGAGGCGGATGACCATCTGCCGCAGGCTCGCGATCACCTGGCGGGGCGCCGCGGCGGGGTCCTGGCCGATGTCGTTGATCCCCTCGAGGACGATCGCCGTCCTGACTCCCGGGACTGCCAGGACATCGCCGTCCAGCCGCGCCAGACCGCTCGGGCCGAAGATGTCCGGGACCCCGTCCAGGCGGAGGCGGTTCCCGCTGATCCCCGCGTTCACGACCGACAGCGGCCGGTCGCGGCGTAGGAGGCGGCGCGCCAGGAAGTCGGGCCAGCGTGTGTTGCGCCGCCCGAGCCGCCGGGCGACCCAGCTCTGATAGCCGTCCGTGATCGAGTCGCCGAACGCGACCACCGTGCCCACCCGGCGCGGCGCCCGCACCTCCACCCCGGTCAGAACGGGCCACGCGCCCGACGGGGAGCCGAAGCCCGTCCCCGAGGCCGCCCCCGTGCGGTCACCGCTCGCGACGTACGAGCCGACCTCGTTCGCGACCTGATGAAGCGTCGACGCCGTCGTGGGTCCGCGCAGGTAGAGGCTCACCGCCAGGTCGGCGAGCGGGCGGACCCCGAGCCTCACCCCGTCGGACACGACGTCGGCGCCGCGGGGCAGCGTCACCGCGCGCCGTCCACCGAACCACACCCTGCGGAGCGACCGCGCCGAGACGGCGGCGCCGCCCGCCCGGCGCGCCACGGAGACGCGATCGATCCTCAGCGGCGCGTCGCCGAAGCGGTTGGACAGCCGCAGGCGCAGCCGGCTGCCGCCGCGGTGGGTGTTGACCACCAGCCGCACCGTCTGGGCCGCGTAGGAAGGGCCCGCGTTGGACGGAGCGGTCGCCCACGCGCCCACCCAGTGGGAGGCGCGCGGGCCCGCGGCGCCGGCCGGCGCGGGCATCGTGAGCAGCACGAGCGCCGTCAGGCAGGCTCTCTTCACGGAAGCTGGCGCGGTGGGGCGAACTTCATCAGCTCGACGAGATTTCCCGCGGGGTCGCGCGCGAACGAGCGCGGCGAGCCCCAGTACTCCTCGTGGTCGTCCACGCGGTGGCCGGCGTCGCGCAGCCGCGCCTGGGCCGCCTCGTAGTCGTCGCCGAGCGGCACCGCCGCGTGGCCCGCATTCATGTGCGAGGTCTCTGGCAGCTGGAGGAGGTGGAACTGGTCTCCGTCGCGCTCGAGCCAGGTGACGAAGGCGGCGAGCTTCTCCGGCGTGGTCACGCGGCGGAATCCGAGGAGCTCGTAGAACTCGACGCAGGCGTCGAGCTGCTCCGGCCGGATCTCGAAGGAGACGTGCTGGATCACGCCAGCGCCCGCGCAAGCTCTTCGGTGACGGTCACGGCCTGGGCGACCGTGCCGTAGTCCACGTTCTCCGGGGTGTCGGACATCAGGTGGTAGTTCGACATGGCCTTGTAGCCGTTCACCGAGGCGATCGTCGCGATCCGGAAACCGGCCCGGTTCGGGATCACCGCGTCGGTGCTGTTGCGCCAGCGCATCCCTCTCCGGAGCGGCACCCCGGCACGGTCCGCCACACGCGCGACCAGATCCCTGAAGCCGGCGTCGCGGTAGTCCTCCATGACCACAGTCCCCTCGCCCTCCATGAGGACGAGGTGCGGCGACCCGACCGTCTCGACGTTGAGGAACCACGTCCGCTCGCGGTCGAGCTGAGGGAAGTGGCGCTCGCCGAAGCCGTAGATGCCGCCCTGGCAGACCTCCTCCGCGCCGAGCGACACGAGCAGCACGCGGAGTCCCTCGACCGGGCGCTCACGCAGGCGCTCTGCGAGCGCGACCTGCACCGCCACGGCCGTGAGGTTGTCGTTCGCGCCCGGCACGATCGGGCTGCGCGCGATGTCGGCGAGCACCGCGGCGGAGGCCGCGCTCGAGATCGTGCCCGCCCTGACCAGGCCGCGGCGACCGCGCGCGGCCCCGAGACCGACGAGCAGGGGGCCGGCCAGCGTCAGCCACCAGTTCGGGAACGTCGTGTCCAGACGCTCGAGGAGGCCGGGGAAGCGGCGCCCGAACCACTCCTGCCCGCTCTGGTCGAAGAACAGGCCGGTCGGGGCCGCGTCGTGGTGCGCCATCACGACGAGCGTCCCGTCCGCCGCCGGATCACCCACCTCGGCGACCACGTTCTGCGTCGGCTTCGGCCGCTGCGCCGCCCTGCGCGCCACACGCGGGCCGTTCGACACGTCGTCGGCGATCGCGGCGGCCGCGGCGAAAGCGGCCGCGGCCGCCGGCACCCGGGCCCGCGGGCTCGCGAGCGCGGCCACGCCGGCGGCCGCCGCGGAGGCGCAGAGCGCGCCGATCAGGGGCGCATAGCCGTCGAGGAAGGTCGTCTCCTCCACCCGCGCGTGGCGCGCGCCCGCCGCGCGGAGGCGCGCGGCGATCCATTCGGCCGCCCGGCGCTCACCCTCCGAGCCCGCTCGCCGCTCGAGCGGCGCCAGCGCCTCGATCACCTC
>JAFGJG010000067.1 GCA_016929195.1 Thermoleophilaceae bacterium | reverse complement strand
GCTGCGCTTCGGGACAGCGGGAACGGCATACAAAGCAACGGCGTGTCGCCCGTGGGCCATGTGAGGCGGAGACGCCGGACGCGGCGATCCATGGTCTGTCGCATCGACGCGCCTGCCGGACCTGAACGCTGACCCACACCCGTCCTTCGACTCAGCGGTGCCCGTCCCTCACTTGCGTGGTGCGCGCGTGCGCCAGCGGAACAGCGCGCCGAGGACCATGCCGAGCAGCAGGCCCAGAATGGCGGAGAAGATCACCAGCCACACAAGTGAGACCGACGCGGAGCCGACGACCCAGCTAACCTGGACGCGGCCCGTGTTCGCGATCACGAGCGCGATCAGGACGACGAGCAACGCGACCGCAAGACCCGCATAGACGTAGAGGCCGGTGCGATGCGCGCCGCGGGCGAAGCGCGCGCCGCGGGTCTCACCTTCGGGCTGCGACTCGGCGACGGCGGCCGTTGGACGGTCCGCCGGCTGTCTCTGATCGGGAATCGATTCGCCGGGATCCATGCTGACCTCCATGTGGGTGATCTCGACAAAGGGTGCCGCCGAGGTGTGGGGCGCGACAGGCGATCAGCAGTGCTACCCGACAGGCGCCGCCTACCGCGTCTAGGCTGTTCCCACTCGGGCGGAAGCGCAACCCATTGGTGCTCACGCCGGACTTCGCCTGCAGGCAGTCCCAGCATGCCGGGCCGGCGGAGACTGGCGAGCGGAGCCCCCGGGGCGAGCGGTGTCGGCAGCTGGCGAGCGCCACGACGTTGTCGAGAACGGGCTGGGCGACCTCGAGCGCCGTCTCCTCGGCCTGCGCCAGAGCCGCCCGCATCACCGCGTCGAGACCGGCGACGGCCCTCGCCCTTGCAGCGGTCGTGAGCCGCACGTAGTGTCCGTTCAAGCCCAGCACGCGCGGCGGCGACGTGTGCGACCATAGGCGCGACGATCGATCACAGCCCGGCCGAGGTGGAGCCATGAGCACCAGCGAGACCATCGCCATCGAGAGCGCCCGCATGCCGCCGTTCTTCGCCAAGACACCGATCTCGATCGACCGTGGCGAAGGGGTCTACGTCTGGGACGAGGAGGGCGTCCGCTACCTCGACCTCACCTCCGGCTGGGGCGTGACCTCGCTGGGTCACGCGCACCCGGCGATCCGGGCGGCGCTCGCGGAGCAGGGCGCCCGGATCCTGCAGAACCCCGACTCGGGCCTGACGCACTCCCCGATCCGCGCGCGCTACCTGGAACTGCTCGCCGGCGTGCTGCCGGCGCCGCTCACCCGCGTGTTCTTCACCAACAGCGGGGCCGAGGCCAACGACGCCGCCCTCAAGCTCGCGCGCAAAGTCACCGGCCGGCGCGCGGTGATCGCCACCGAGGGCAGCTTCCACGGGCGCACGATCGGCACGCTGTCGGCCACCGGGCAGGCCCGGCACCGCGCCCGCTTCGACCCCAACGTGCCGGGCTTCCGCTTCGTGCCCTACGACGACCTCGAGGCCGTGAGGAGCGCCCTCGACCCCGCGGTCGCGGCCGTCATCCTCGAGCCCGTCCAGGGCGAAGGCGGCGTCCGCGTCCCGGCGCCGGGGTACCTCGAGGAGGTCTCCCGCCACTGCCACGAGAACGGCTCGCTGCTCATCGTCGACGAGGTCCAGAGCGGCTTCGGCCGCACGGGCCCGCTGTTCGCGATCGGCGAGACCGGCGCGCGCCCCGACCTGATGACCCTCGCGAAGGGCATCGCCGGCGGCTTCCCCTTCGGCGCCTTCGCGATGTCGGAGGACGTTTCCGGCCGGGTCGAGCTCGGTGACCACGGCGGCACCTACTGCGGCAACCCGCTGGGCTGTGCCGTGGCCTACGCGGTGCTGCGCCATCTCCTCGACAACGACGTCCCGGCGCGCGTCGAGGCGCTCGGGCACGACGCGCTCGTCGAGATGCGCGGCTGGCTCGAGGCCTTCCCCGGCCTGGTCACCGACGTCCGCGGGCGCGGCCTGCTGCTGCTCGTCGAGTTCCGCGACGAGGCGCTGGCCACGCAGGTGGCCGCGCAATGCCTGGCGCGCAGAGTGTTCGTGCGCCAGACCCAGGGCAACGGGATCCGCGTCTTCCCCGCACTGACCATCGAGCCCGCCGAGCTCGCCGAGGGGCTCGCCACCCTGCGTGCGGCGATCGCGGCGGCAGCGGACGCGGGCTCGACGACAGCAGGATAGACCGGCGCGGTCGCGACGGCAGGGGGACGGACCGGCGCAGTCTCGCTCGCGCTGGAGAGCGCCGTCACGCGCGCGCCCAGGCCGTCCGGCTCAACCCTCGGACGCCTCCGCACCGGCACCGTCCTGCCTCCGTGGGGCACCCCCCTGCCAACGTTGGGCCCCCCTGCCACCGCTGGGCCCCCGGGCCACCGTTGGGCCCCCGGGCCCGGTTGACGCGGGAGCACGAGTGTCAAATACTCTAGCGAACGTTTGAATCTCTCGGGGAGTGACGCGACGTGAAGGGCGACCGCGAGTACAAGACCGCCGTCTACGAACAGTTCGCGCTCATCGGCAAGGCACTGTGCAGCGGACCCAGGCTCGAGATCCTCGACGTCCTCGAGCAGGCCGAGCGTACCGTGGACGTGCTCGCCGCTGAAGTCGGGCTGTCGGTCGCGAACACCTCCCACCACCTCCAGGTGCTCAAGCGCAGTCGCGTCGTCGAGAGCGAACGCCGCGGCCAGCATGTCGTCTACCGGCTCGCCGACCCCGCCGTCGCCGACGTCCTGCGCGCCGTCCGCCTGCTCGGCGAACGCCGGCTCTCCGAGATCGAGCGTGTGACCGGTGAGTTCCTCGCCGGTCGCGAGGGCATGGAGGTCGTCGACGAGGATTCGCTCATCGCGCGCATCGCGAACGGCGACTGCATCGTCCTCGACGTGCGCCCGCCGGAAGAGTATGAGGCGAGCCATCTGGCCAACGCGGTCTCGATGCCGCTCGAGGAGCTCGAGCGGCACCTCGCGGAGTTGCCCCGCGACATGCCCATCGTCGCCTACTGCCGCGGGCCCTACTGCGTCCTGGCGGTGAGCGCCGTGGAGACGCTGCGCCGCCACGGCTTCGACGCCGTGCGCGCGCCGGAGGGCGTGCAGGAGTGGCGTGAACTCGGGCTCGAGGTCATCGGACGTGATGCCCAGAGAGCGAAAGTGACGGCTCGGAATCGGAAGTGATGGCTGAAAGGAGCCCCCACGTGAAGTACCTGTTCATCCTCAACGACCCCCCCTACGGCACGGAGCGCAGCTACAACGGCCTGCGCTTGGCGATGACGCTGCTGACGCACGTGCCCGATATCGGGATCACCGTCTTCCTCATGGGGGACGCCGTCGCCTGCGCCAAGGCCGGCCAGAAGACGCCCGACGGCTACTACAACCTCGAGCGCATGCTCAAACCGATCGTGCGCAAAGGCGACGTCCTTCTCTGCGGCACCTGCATGGATGCCCGCGCGATGACCGAGGCCGAGATGGTCGAAGGAACGAGACGCAGCTCGATGAGCGAGCTCGCCGCATGCACGGCGGACGCGGACAAGGTGCTCGTCTTCTGACGACGTGCCTCCGCACCTCGTGCCTCACGGCGCGTGGCTACGGATGCAGCAGGACATACCATCCAGGGACCTCGTGCGGTCCGCCGGCCCGACCCGGGAGAAGCCATGGCACGCGCGCCGATCTACCTCGACTACAACGCCAGCACGCCGATCGCGGCGGAGGTCCAGGCGGCGATGGCGCCGTTCCTCTCCCAGCACTACGGCAACCCCTCGAGCGGCCACTGGGCGGGCGCGCCGGCGGCGCAGGCCGTGGCTCGCGCCCGCGCCCAGCTCGCAGGCCTGCTGGGCTGTTCCCCGCAAGAGGTCGTCTTCACGAGCGGCGGCACGGAGGCGAACAACACGGCGCTCAAGGGCGTGGTCGCCGCCGCCGGCTCCGAGCGGCCACACCTCGTCACGACGACCGTCGAGCACCCCGCGATCGTCGAGCCCTGCCGCTATCTGGAGCGCCACGGAGTCGACGTGACCTACGTGCCCGTCGACTCCACCGGCCTCGTCGACCCCGGCGACATCGCGGCGGCGATCCGCCCGCAGACCGTG
>JAFGJG010000066.1 GCA_016929195.1 Thermoleophilaceae bacterium | reverse complement strand
GCGCGCACGCCCGACGGCGTGCCGTCGTACGAGGTCGAGGACTTCCGCGCCATCACGGAGGCGATCAGGGGCGCGGTCGACGACGTGATCATCAACTACTCGACCGGCGCCATCGGCGTCCCGATCGAGAAGCGCATCGCCTACCTGCGCGAGCTGCGGCCCGACGTGGCGGCGCTCAACATGAGCTCGATGAACTACGCGAAGTACTCGCGCAAGCGCAAGGACTTCGTGTTCAAGGCCGTCTTCGAGAACTCGTTCGACACGATCATCGAGTTCCTCGAGGCGATGAACGAGCTCGGCATCCGGCCGGAGCACGAGTGCTTCGACGCCGGCCACGTGGCGAACCTGGACCCGCTGCTCGACATGGGCCTCCTGAGCGAGCCGCTCCAGGTGTCGTGCGTGATGGGCGTGAACGGGGGCATCCGGCCGACGCCGAGGAACCTCGCGTTCATGTCCGAGCAGGTGCCGGGCGGTGCCGAGGGCCGCAACAACTGGGGCGTGATCGGCATCAGCCGCGACCAGTGGCGGCTGGTGGCCACGGCCGCGGCGCTCGGCGGCAACGTCCGCGTCGGGCTCGAGGACAACTTCTACCTGCCCGAGGGCGAGATGGCGCGCTCGAACGGCGACCTGATCGCGCGGGCGCGGCGGCTCGTCGAGGACGTGGGCCGGCGCGCGGCCACGCCCGCCGAGGCGCGCGAGCTGCTCGATGCGCCGCTGCGCGAGGTGGCCGCGTGAGCGGCGCGCTCGACGGCGTCCGGGTCCTGGACCTGTCGCGCCTCCTGCCGGGCGGGTTCTGCTCGCTGCTGCTCGCCGACTTCGGCGCCGACGTCCTGAAGGTCGAGGACACCGGCATGGGGGACTACATCCGCTGGGCCACGCCCTATCACGAGGGCGCCGCCGACTCGGCGAAGTCGGCGCTCTTCCTGGCCCTCAACCGCGGCAAGCGCTCGATCAGGCTGAACCTCAAGGAGGAGCGCGGCCGCGACGTGCTCCTGAGGCTGGTGCGCGAGCACGACGTGCTGCTCGAGTCGTTCCGCCCGGGCGTGCTCGACAAGCTCGGCGTGGGCTACGAGCGGCTCCGCGAGGAGAACCCCGGCCTCGTCTACTGCGCGATCACCGGCTACGGGCAGGACGGGCCGTACACGGGCCGCTCCGGGCACGACATGAACTACCTCGGCCTCGGCGGGCTGCTCGGGCTCACCGGCGAGCGCGACGGCCCGCCCGTGCAGGCGGCGGGACAGATCGCCGACATCGGCGGCGGCGCGCAGATGGCTGCCTTCGGGATCCTCGCGGCGCTCCGCGAGCGCGACCGCACCGGGGAGGGCCAGCTCGTGGACGTGTCGATGTTCGACGGCGCGCTGTCGTGGCTCGCCCTCGTCGCCGCGCGCTATCTCGCCGAGGACGTGAATCCGCAGCGCGGCACGCTCGAGCTGGCCGGCTCGCTCATCTGCTACCGGCCCTACGCCTGCAAGGACGGCTGGGTCACGCTCGGCGCGCTCGAGCCGAAGTTCTGGCAGGCGTGGTGCCGCGGCGTCGGCCGGGAGGACCTGATCGAGAAGCAGTTCTCGCCGCCCGGCTCGGACGCGCACGCCGAGGTCGAGCGCGTCTTCATGGAGCGCACGCGCGAGGAGTGGCGCGAGTTCGCATCCCGGCACGACTGCTGCCTCGAGCCGGTGCTCGGCCTTGACGAGGCGCTCGACTCCGAGCTCGTCCGCGCGCGCGAGATGGTCGTCGAGGTGGACCAGCCCGGCGCGGCTGAGCCCGTGAGGCTCCTCGGCGTTCCGGTCAAGCTCTCACGGACGCCGGGCGCGCCCGCCGGGCCCGGGCCCGCGCTGGGCGAGCACACCCGCGAGGTGCTGGAGGCGCTCGGCTACGGCGAGTCGGACATCGCCGCGCTCGAGGAGTCCGGGGCGGTGGCCGGTCCCGCGGAAGCCGGCGCCCGCGGGAGCTTCATGGGGTGATGGCATCGTGAGCGCCAACGGGCTCCTGAAGATGAAGGAGCTGTCCGAGCGCAGCGGCGTCAGCTCCGGGACGATCAAGCACTACCTGCGCGAGGGCCTCCTGCCGGAGCCGGTCAAGACCTCGCGCAACATGGCGTACTACCCGCCCGAGTTCGTCGACCGGATCCGCCTGATCAAGCAGCTCCAGGAGGAGCGCTTCATGCCGCTGAAGCTGATCCGCTCCGTGCTCGACGAGAACCCTGAGCGGGCGAAGGCGCTCGTGGAGCTCGAGGACCGGATCCTCGAGCGGGCGCTCCAGGGCGACCGCAGCCGCGTCACCGCGGCCGAGCTCCGGCGCCGCTACGACCTCCCCCAGGAGGTGCTCGACCGGCTCGCCGAGCTCGGGATCCTCACTCCGACCAGCCGCGGCTACGGCGAGCGCGACGTGCAGATCGTGGAGGCGATCAGCCGGTTCCGCGCGGGCGGCTACGACGAGCGCATCGGCTTCACGGTCTACGACACCGTGCGCTACAAGCGCGCGCTCGAGGGGCTCGTGAAGGAGGAGGTGCAGGTGCTCATGGACCGGCTCGCCGGGGAGCTCGAGCCGGAGCGCGCGGCCGAGCTGATCCAGGCGGGCGCCGAGCCGCTCCGCGACCTGATCGCCGCGCTCCACCAGAAGCTGCTGGTGGCGGAGCTGCGCCGGCAGCGTGCCGCCCGCAACTGAGCAGGCGGACCTTCGCGCGGTGCCGGCGCGGATGCGCTGGCAGGCCGAGTGGTGCGACAAGCTCGGCTCGCCGCTTTACGGGTCGCTGCTGCGGCACGCGGCGCATGACGCCGAGCGCGGCGGCCCGGTGGCCGCGGCGCTGGCCGGGCGCGAGGGCGACCCGCTCGAGTCGATGCTCCAGCTGCGCTTCATGGGCGCCGTGCACCGGCTCGCGCTGGCCGGGCGTGCGCCGGCGCTGGCGCGGATCTACCCGTCGTGTGGCGGCAGCGGCGACCTTCGCGCCGCCTGGCCCGCGTTCCGGGCGACGGTCGAGGAGCATCTCGACGAGCTGCGCTCGCTCGTCATGCGGCCGGTGCAGACGAACGAGGTCGGGCGCTCCCGGGCGCTCGCGCTCGGGTTCCTGACGCTCGCGTCGGAGGCCGCGCTGCCGCTTCGCCTGCTCGAGGTCGGCGCGAGCGCGGGGCTGAACCTCCGCTGGGACGCATACCGGTACGAGTCCGGCGAGTACGAGTTCGGCGACCCGCGGTCGCGGGTGCGCTTCCGGGACTACATCGAGGGCCCGCCGCCGCCCGCGCTCCCGGCGCGCGTGGACGTGGCCGAGCGGGCCGGCTGCGACGAGCGGCCGGTGTACCTCGACGAGGACGGGCAGCTCACGCTGCGCTCGTACCTCTGGGCGGATCAGCTCGAGCGGCTGCGGGTCCTGAACGGCGCGCTGGCGCTCGCGCCGAGGCTCCCGGTGCGGATCGAGCGCTCCGGCGCGGCCGACTGGCTGGGGCGCCGTCTGGCCGCGCCGGCGGAAGGGGTCTGCACCGTGGTGTTCCATTCGATCGTCATGCAGTACGTGGAGCCTGCCGAGCGCGAGCGGATCACCGAGGTGATCGCGGCCGCCGGCGCGCGCGCCACGCCGGACGCCCCGCTCGCCCGGCTGGCGCTCGAGCCCGGCGGCGAGCTCGCCGACCTGCGGGTGACGGTCTGGCCCGGCGGCGAGGAGCGGCTGCTGGGCCAGGCGGGCTACCACGGCGAGCCGGTCCGCTGGACGGTGGAGTGAGGCCGGCCGAGCCGGGCGATGCACGGGCGATCGCCGAGCTGATCGCCCGCTGCGACGAGACGCCGCCGTCGGAGGGCCAGGTCAGGCGGCGGCTCGACGACCGCGCCGCCTGGACGCGCGTCGCGAAGCGCGACGAAGCGGCGCTGGGCGTCGTGAGCTGGCGCCCCGTCGACGGCGCGGCGCGTCTCTCCTGGCTCTTCGTCGACCCCACGGAGCGCGGCACCGGCCTGGCGAGCGAGCTGCTCGACGCGGCGGTCGGGGCCATGCGCGCCGCCGGCCACTCCGAGGCCGAGCTCTGGGTGCACGACGGCAACGAGGGCGCACGCGACTTCTATGCTCGCCAGGGCTGGCAGCCGGGCGTGGAGAGGCGCTCGCAGGAGCGTCTCGGCGAGCGCCTGGTCCGCTACCGCCTGGAGCTCTAGAACGTGATGACCGTGCGCACGCCCTCGTGGCGGTCCATGGCCGCGAAGGCATCGTTCACCTGGTCGAGCGAGATGCGGCTGGTGATCAGCGCGTCGAGGTCGAGGTCCCCGGCGAGATAGCTGTCCACGAGCTCGGGCACTCGGTCGCGCCCCTTCGCACCGCCGAACGATGCTCCGGCGATGCGGCGGCCGGTGATCAGGAAGCGCGGGACCACCTCGAGCACCTCGCCCTTGCCCGCCACGCCGGCGATCGTGCACAGGCCCCAGCCCATCCGGGCGCTCTCCACGGCCTGGCGCATGACCGCGACGTTGCCGGTCGCCTCGAACGTGTAGTCCGCGCCGAAACCGCCGGTCATCTCGACGATCTGCTCGACCGCGCCGGGGCCGCCCTTCAGCGTGTCCGTGGCCCCCTGGGCCTTCGCCTGCTCGAGCCGGTCGTCGTCGAGGTCGACGGCGACGATCCGCTCCGCGCCGGCCACGCGGCAGCCCGCCACGGCGCCGAGGCCCACGAGCCCGGCGCCGAACACCACGCAGGTGGAACCGGGCTCGACCTTCGCCACGTACAGCGCGGCGCCGATGCCGGTGGTGGCGCCGCACGCGAGTGAGCAGACGACGTCGAGCTTCGCGTCCGGGTTCACCTTGGCGAGCGCGATCTCCGGCATCACGGTCGCCTCGGCGAAGGTGCTCGTGCCCATGAAGTGGCGGAGCCGCTCGCCGGCGCGGCTGAGGCGCGTCGTGCCGTCGGGGAGGTAGCCCTCGTTCTGCTTCTCGCGGATGGCGAGGCAGAGGTTGGTCTTGTCCGAGACGCAGTGCACGCACTCACGGCACTGGGGAGAGAAGAGCGTGACCACGTGGTCGCCCGGGGCGAGGCTGGTGACGCCCTCGCCGACCTCCTCGACCACGCCCGCGCCCTCGTGCCCGAGCACGGTCGGCGCGTAGCCGGAGGGATCGGCCCCGCTGGCGGTGTACATGTCGGTGTGACAGACGCCGCAGGCCGCGATCCGGACGAGCACCTCGCCCGGCCCCGGCCCGTCGAGCTCGACGTCCTGGACGACGAGCGGCTGGGCGAACTCCTCCAGAACCGCAGCCCTGATCTTCACGCGCCGGACCCTATCCCGTAACGCTCGGGCATTGAGGCGTCACGGAGCGCCCGGGACGCTACGGACCATGATCGGCGAGACCGGAAAAAGGGGCGATATAGGCCCCCAAGATCGGTCTCGTTCTGTGGACGCGGCGATCGCGGAGCTGGCGGCCAGGCAGCACGGGGTCGTGGCGCGGCGGCAGCTGGTCGAGCTCGGGCTCGGCGAGTACGCCGTGCGCCACCGCATCCGGGCAGGCCGGCTTCATGTGCTGCACCGGGGCGTCTACGCGGTGGGGCATCTCCGGCTCTCGCTCGCGGGCGCCCGGATGGGCGCGGCCCTGGCGTGTGGTCCCGGAGCCGCGCTCAGTGATGCCGCGGCCGGGGCCTGCTGGGGCCTGCGCCCGAGCGGCGGCGCCCTCATCGATGTCACCGCGCCACGGGAGGTGCGCCGTCCTCGGATTCGCGTCCATGTCCGGCGGCTCCCGGCCGACGAGCGAACGGTCCACGACGGCATCCCGATCACGACCGTCCCGCGCACGCTGCTCGACCTGGCCGCGACCCTCCAGCCGCACCAGCTCGCGGCCGCGGTGAACCAGGCCGAGGTGCTGCGGCTCACGGACCCTCTGTCATTGCCGCAGCTGTTGGAGCGCTACCCCGGCCGGCGGGGGACACGAAGGGTGCGCGAGGTGATGGGAGAGACGACCGGCGTCCCCAGGAGCGAGCTGGAGGCGCTCTTCCAGGAGTTCCTCCGGAAGGCGGACCTGCCGCGGCCCGAGACGAACGCGGCCTTCCACCTGGCCGGCCGCTGGATCGAGGTCGACTGTCTATGGCGCGAGGCGAGGGTCGCGCTCGAGCTCGACGGCCGCATGGTTCACGACACGCGGGCCTCGTTCGAGAGCGACCGACTCAGGGACCGGGAGCTGGTCGTGGCCGGCTGGACGCCGGTGCGCGTGACGTGGCGGCAGCTCGAGCGCGACGCGCGGCGGCTCGAGGCGGACCTGCGCGTCCTGCTCACCAGTGCACGTCGTGCCACTCCATGACCCCGTATCCTTCCGCGAGCTCGACGCCACCCGGCAGGGAGCCGGTGAACGTGCCGAACGGCTGCAGGTAGTCGCTCCGGAAGAGGAGCCTGCGCGAGTGGTCCTCGCGCGCGGCCCACGGCGTGAAGCGCAGGCCGCCGACCCGCGACAGATCGGCGGCGAACTCGAGCGGCGGGAGCTCGGACGGCTCGCCGTCCAGCCACAGCGTCCGCTCGCTGCCGGTGGCCGCGTCGTGCACGCCGACGACGAGGTTCCACGCCAGCGGGCGCCCGTCAAGCGCCCGGCCGATCCCGGCCGACCAGTTCCAGGTCGTGTGCCGCGCGTGGTAGCCGGCGGATTCGTCGATGAAGGCGTCGTCGCCGTCGATGTCCCACGAGCCCAGCGCGCAGCGCACGTGCCCGCGTGCGCGGACCCCCGCCTGCTTGCGCGTCCAGATCCACGAGCGCCCGTGAGGCGAGACCACCTCCACGCCGGGTCCCTCCGTCAACGCCAGATCCAGCTCCAGCTGCGGCGAGTCGACGACGGCGCGGCCAGGCGAGAGCGAGATCCCCGACGAGCCCTCGACGATGATGCCGTCGGGTACGGCCACGGCCCACCATCGCTGCGGGATCCCCGCCACACGCGCGTCGCCGACGCAGAGCATGAAGTCCGGCCGGTACACGGCCACGTAGCGCCAGCGCTTCAGCGGGCGCCCGCGCCGGAGCAGCGGCATCCGCGCCGGGGGCAGCGGCAGGCCGAGCCGATGAACCTCCTTGCCGCGGCGGGGTGGGGGTCCCACGAGCGCAGTACACTCCAGATTGACTGGTCAGTCAACGCGGGGGAGACCAACGTGCGCGCCGCCGCCGTGCAGCTCAACTCGAAGGACGACAAGGGCCGCAACCTCGAGGTTGCCGATCGCCTCACCCGCGCGGCCGCCGCCGACGGCGCGACGCTCGTCCTGCTGCCGGAGAAGTTCAACGTCCTCGGCACCCACGAGGACTACGTCGCGGGCGCCGAGACGCTGGACGGCCCCACGGTGACCTGGGCGCGGGACACCGCGCGCGAGCTCGGCATCGACCTCGTGGCGGGCTCGATCGTGGAGCGGCGCGAAGACCGCGACAAGCTCTCGAACACATCGATCCACGCCGGCCCGGACGGCGAGCTCAAGGCCGTCTACCGGAAGATCCACATGTTCGACGTGGAGGTCGGCGGGCAGACCTACCGCGAGTCGGAGAGCCAGGAGGGCGGACACGAGATCGTCGCGTCCACCTCGGCGGAGGGCGTCGGGCTCGGGCTGACCGTCTGCTACGACCTGCGCTTCCCGGAGCTCTTCCGCACGCTCGCGGTCGAGGGCGCGCGCGTGCTGCTCGTCCCGGCCGCCTTCACGAAGGTCACGGGCGAGGCGCACTGGGAGATCCTGCTGCGCGCCCGCGCGATCGAGAACCAGGCATTCGTCGTCGCGGCCGACCAGGTCGGCCCGCATCCGCCGGACAAGGTCAGCTTCGGCGGCTCGATGATCGTCGACCCCTGGGGCGAGGTGCTCGCAAGGGCGCCCGACGAGGAGTGCTTCGTGGCCGCCGACCTCGATCTGGAGCGGCAGGAGGAGATCCGCGAGAAGCTCCCGAGCCTCGCCAACCGCGTGCCCGACGCCTACCGGCGGCCGGCCGAGGCGCTCCACTGATGGCCACCGCCGCGCGCACCGCGCCGGTGGACAAGCGGCGCGTCATCCTCGACGCGGCGGTCCGGGTCTTCGGCCGCCAGGGCTTCCACCACTGCCGGGTGTCCGACGTCGCGGACGAGGCCGGCGTGGCCTACGGCCTCGTCTACCACTACTTCAACTCCAAGGAGGAGATCCTCAACACGCTCTTCCTCGAGCGGTGGGAGATCATGCTCGAGGCGATCACCGAGATTGACGAGCGCGATCTCCCGGTACGGGACAAGCTCTATTCGATCGCGGGCTTCATCATCGACTCCTACCGGCACGACCCAGACCTCATGAAGGTGATCATCGTCGAGGTCACGCGCGCGGCGAACTCGTTCGGCGCCGCCCACCTCGACAAGATCAGCGAGGCCTACGAACGGATCGCCGCGATCCTCGAGCCGGCACGCGCGGACGGCTCGCTGAAGTCCGGCATCCCGGCGGAGTTCGCGGCGATGTGCTTCTACGGCGCGATCGAGCAGCTGCTCACCGGCTGGATCTTCGGGCTGCTGCCGACCACCGACGAGGAGTTCGAGCGCGCGAAGGGGCTTGTGGTCGAGGCCATCTGCGGCGGGCTCGAGAGCACGCCCGCCGCCTCTGCTTGAATCAGCGCGATGGGTAACGATCTGACCAAGCGCCTCATGTGGAGCGGCCTGCTCGCGGGAGTGGGGGCGCTCATGACGATCCTGGCGAACAGGGTCGCGGCCGAGATCTGGGTACGGGTCTTCAAGGAAGACCCGCCCGTCGACTGATGGTCGACGCGCCCAACCAGGGCGCAACCGGCGACGCGCCTCCCGCCGCGACGGACGCCTGGGGGACTCCGCAGGAGTCGCCGCTGAGCGTCGAGACCGAGGGTGGGCCGCTCGCCGGCCACCCGGAGGTGTTGGTGGGCGGCGCCTTCATCGGCGGGCTCGCGCTGGCAATTCTCGTCAGGAGGATCGGGAGATGAGTGGTGGGAGCGGGCTGGGCCCGAACGGCTCGGCGGACAAGACGCTCGGCGAGATCGTCGGCGAGGTCTCCGAGAAGGCGTCGCTGCTCGTCCGCGAGGAGATCGAGCTCGCGAAGGCGGAGATCACCGGCAAGTTCTCGAAGCTCACCAAGGGCGCGGCGGTCGCAGGAGCGGCGGGCGTGTTCCTGATCTTCGGCATCACGATGTTCTTCCACACGCTCGCCTGGCTGCTCGACGACCTCTTCAACTGGGACCCGTGGACCGGGTTCGCGGTCGTCACGGTGCTGCTGTTCCTGCTCGCGGGGCTGGCGGCCTTCGTCGCGGTCCGGCTGTTCAAGAAGGGAGCGCCGCCCACGCCCGACCTGGCGATCGAGGAGGCCAAGCGCACGCGCGAGCAGTTCGAGGCCCAGAAGATCCAGCGCGACCAGGTGCACCGCGGCCTCGAGCGCGGCGAGGAGCTGACCCGCCCATGACCGGTTCGCGCAGCCCCGAGCTGATCCGCCAGTCCATCGAGGAGACCCGCCGCGAGCTGGCGTTCTCGGTCAACGACCTGCGCTCGAAGATGGCGGAGATCACCGACTGGCGCGGGCAGCTCACACGCAACCGCAGCACCGCGCTGGTGGGCGCGGCCGTGGCCGGCTTCGTGGTCGGGGGCGGCGTGGCCGCCACCCTGTCGCTGATCAGCCGCCGGCGTCGCTAGCCGGCTCGGCCGTTCGCTCGTACAGCCGCCTGTGCACCAGGTAGGTGACGCCGCCTGCCGGGATCGGAAGCCAGAACGAGACCAGGCGGTAGGCGAGCGTCGCCAGCACCGCCGGGCCGCCGGGCACGCCCGCGAGCGCCAGCGTTCCGGTGAGCCCCGCCTCCACGAAGCCGAGGCCGCCCGGCGTGAGCGGCATCGTGCCGAGCAGCTGCGCGGCGAAGAAGGCGAGCAGGACGAGCGACGGGCGCGGGTGGGCGCCGACGGCGCTGAGCGCCGCGAGCAGCGTGGCGTAGTCGAGCAGCCAGCGCCCGCTCGCGAGCAGCAGGGCCTGCCACCACTTGCGCCCCAGGACCTCCATCACGATGTCGCGCTCGCGCAGGAGGCGCCGCGGCAGGTCGGTCAGCGGCTCCCTCCGCGGGCGGACCCGATTGCGGATCCACTGGGCCGCGCGGCCGATCACGATGAGCGGCCTGTCCGACACGACGCACGCTGCGCCAAGGGCGAACATCAGCGCGAAGACCCCGGCGCCGATCCCCGCCGCCGTCGCCAGGCCGCGGTCCACGGGCGCCCCGCCCAGCATGGCCGGGACCGCCAGCACCGGCAGCGCGCACAGCGTCGCGAACACGAGCACTGACGAGGCCGTCATCCCCGACGCCGCGGCCGATGCCGGGATGCCCGTCCGCGTGAGCATCGCGTACTGCATCGCCCCGGACGCGGCCACACCCCCCGGCACGATCCGGCCGAACGCGTTCGACGTGAGCTGGGACGTGATCACCGGCCCCCACGCGTGCGTTCGCAGGGCCAGCCGCTGGACGCCCCACATGCACGCGTAGCTGCCGGCCTGGAGCAGCAGCATGGCCGGAAACCAGAGCGGGTTGATGTCCTCGAGCCGGTCCCAGGCGCCGAACACGTTGAGGATCGCCGGGGCCAGCAGGTAGAGCGACACGCCCGTGATCGCGAGCAGCGCGCCGCGCCGGACGATCATCGAGGCGGTCATCGCGCCGGTCTATGCCGGCGACGGCTCGCCCGCCGGCTCCGCCGGCGGCGGCGGCTCATCGGAGGGGGGCGGGGGCGCCTGCCGGAGCGAGAGCGTGCGCGGGTCGAAGTACTCGCGCAGGAGGATCTGGATCGACGCCGCCATCGGGATGGCGAGGAGCGCGCCGAGGATCCCGAGCAGCGAGCTCCCGATCAGCACCGACACGATGGTGATGAACGGGTGCACGTTCACAGTCCGCTTCTGCACCTGCGGCTGGATGACGTGGTTCTCGAACTGCTGGTAGACGATCGCCCAGATCGCCCAGGCGATCGTGGCGGTGGGGAAGTTCTCGAACAGCGTGACGAGGCCGATCAGCACGGCCGCGATCGTGGCGCCCACCAGCGGGATCAGCGAGAAGAGCCCCGCGATCACGGCCAGCGGGGCGCGGAACGGCACTCCCAGGATCGTCAGCACGACGTAGGTGGCTATCCCGGCTACGAATGCGATGAAGAGAGCGCCTGCGACGTAGCCGCCCACGGCCCCCGCGATCCGGTTGAGGGAGCGCTCGAGCCGGATGCGCTGCTCGGGTGGTCGCAGCTGGAGCGCGGCGTCCACCCAGCTTCTGCCCCCGCTGAGCATGAACGCGGCCAGCACGAGGATCGTGATCAGCGCGAACAGCGAGTTGACGATCCCGATGCCGACGTCGCGGAGCGTCGTGGCGGCGCCGCCCAGCCTGGAGGGCAGCTTGTCGGCCTCCTCCTGGAGCTTCTGCGTGATGTCGTAGTCCTCGTTCAGCTCCCGGAGGCGCTCGTTGTCGTCCACGAACTCCGTGACCTCGCGCGAATAGCTGGGGAGGTTCTCGGCGAAGCGGTTGCCCTCGGTGATGAACGGCGGCACGATCAGCGCGATCAGCCCGATCGGGATCAGGAGCAGCCCCACGTACACCAGGGCGATCGCGAATCCGCGCCGCATGCGCCTCGACAGGCCGTTGACCGGCCCCGAGAGCGCGATCGCGATGAAGGCCGCGATGAAGATCCACGTGAGCGGCCTGCGCACCTGGTAGATCAGCCAGAGGCACAGGGCGACGGCGACGATGATCAGGACGATCCGGACGATCGTCCTGGGTGGCGGCTCGCGCACCACCCGATTGTCCTGCCGGCCCCGGACGAAGCCTCAGGGCAGGAAGCGCAGGGGGATGGCGCCAGTGCCCAGCAGGCCCGGCCCCGTGTGGGTGGCGAGCACGGGCCCGATCTCGCTCGCCAGCGTGGGCGGCCGGTCGAAGACCTCGACGCCGCGCTCGATCAGGCGCTGGTGCTGCTCGGGCGCGTTGATGTGCTGGGCGCACCAGCCGTCGGCGCCGGAGTCGTGGCACTGGCGCTGGAGGTCGACCATCCGCTCGAACGCGCGTGAGCTCGTGCGCACGCGCTCGACGGGCGTCATCTCGTTCTGCACCGTGAGGATCGGCTTGACCCGCAGCGTCGAGCCGATCCACGCGCTCGCGGCTCCGATCCGGCCACCGCGCCGGAGGAACTCGAGCGTGTCGATCGAGAACCAGAGGCGCAGCTCGGTGCGCGCCTCGGCCAGCCGCGCCACGGTCTCCGCGCCGGACAGCCCCTCGGCCGCCGCGCCCGCGGCCGCGAGCACGAGCAGGCCGAGCCCGCCGGCGGCCGTCGTCGAGTCGTAGACGTGCACGCGGTCGCCGCCCTTGCCGTCGCGCTCGAGCGTCTCCGCCGCCTGCCGGGCCGACTCGACGGTGCCGGAGAGCCCGCCCGAGATGTGGACCGAGACGACCTCGCCGCCGTCCGCGAGCAGCGGCTCGTACACGGAGGTGAAGTCACCGACCGACGGCTGCGAGGTGGTCGGAAGGCTCTCGGCGGCGCGCAGCTCCTCGAAGAACGCGTCGTAGTCCGTGATGTCCGTCTCGGGCACGGTGCGGTCGCCGCCGAAGACGACGTACAGCGGGACGACGTGGATCCGGTGCCGCTCGATCAGATCGGGCGTGAGGTAGGACGTGCTGTCCGCGACCACTGAGACACCGGCCATGCGCGAGCCAGGTTATCCCGTCATACTCGAACCCGAGGTGGAGAGATGAGCTCCGAGCAGCGCGCGGACATCGAGGCGATCCTCGACGAGCGTGCCGCGCGCCTGGCCCGTATCCGCGCCGCGATGGTCCGCGAGGCCGAGGGAATGCGGGACTCGGAGCTCGCGCACGTGGACAACCACCCCGGCGACCTGGGGACCGACGTGCACGACGAGGAGCTCGACGAGACGGCCGGGATCTTCTTCGACGAGGAGGAGCGCCGGATAGCCGAGGCGCGCAAGGCGCTCGCCGCCGGCCGCTACGGGATCTGCACGGTGTGCGGCCGCCCGATCGAGCCGGAGCGCCTGCGCGCCGTGCCGGAGGCGGTGCGCTGCATCGACGACCAGCGCCGCTTCGAGGGACGGCACCGGCAGCAGACCGGGCACTGATCCGTGAGCGTCGTCGTGACCGGCGCGACCGGGTTCATCGGTTCCCACGTCGCACGCCTGCTCGCCGAGCGCGGCGACGAGCTGGTCCTCGGCGTGGAGCGCGGCTCGAGCGACGAGGCGATCGCGGGCCTCGACGCCAAGCGTCTCACCCTCGACGTACTCGACCGCCGCTCAGTGCGGCGCGTCCTGCGCGGCGCCGGGCGGGTGTTTCACTGCGCGGGGCTGACGTCCGTCCGCCCCCAGGACGCCGAGCGCGTCTTCGAGCTGAACGTCGGTGGCACGAAGCTCGTGATGGAGGAGTGCCTGCGGGCCGGGGTGGAGCGCGTCGTCTACACCTCGAGCGCGGCCGCGGTAGGCCCGGCGCCTCCCGGGAAGACCGCGGACGAGACGCAGCTGTTCACCGCCGGCCGGCTCGGGATCCCGTACGTGAACTCGGTCCACGAAGCCGAGGTCGAGGCGATGCGCGCCGCGGCGCGCGGGCTGCCGGTGGTGTGCGTGAACCCGACGATCGTCTTCGGGCCCGGCGACGTGCACGTGACCTCGACTCGGCTCGTGCGCAGCTTCCTGCTCCGGCGCATCCCGATCTACACCGACGGCGCCGTGAACGTCGTCGACGTACGCGACGTGGCGGAGGGGCATCTGCTCGCCGATGAGTCCGGCGCGGTCGGCGAGCGCTACATCCTCGGCGGCCGCAACTTCACCTTCGACCGCCTGTTCGCCGACCTCGGGCGCCTGTCAGGCGTCGAGCCGCCGGTGAAGCTCCCCAGCACGCCCGCCCGCGCGGCCGCGCGCGTGCTCCAGGCGACGGGGCGCGCCGGCCCGCTGTCGGCGAACGAGGTCCGGGCCGCGAGCCAGTGGTGGACGTACCGCTCGACGAAGGCCCGCCGCGAGCTGGGCTGGCGCGCGCGCCCGCATGAGGAGACGCTCGAGGCGACGGTCGCATGGCACGTCGAGCGCGAGCACGAGCGCATCGCACGGAGCCGCCGATCGCAGCAGCTCCAGTACCGCGTGGCGGGGGCGGCGCTGGGCGCGGCCGAGGAGGCCGTGGGGCTCCTGAGGCGGGCACTACCCTGAGCCGCGTGGCAACGCTCTACCGCTGCAAGGCGCGCACCGACCACGTCTGCCGCTGCGGCCGCGTGGCCCGGCGTTTGCGGGACCTCGGAATCGAGCACGAGGAGATCCGAGTGCCCTTCCTGAAGCGCAACCGTCCCGAGGTCGAGGAGCTCAGCGGCCAGCGCTGGGTGCCGGTGCTCGTGCTCGGCGACGAGGTGATCAGCGACTCGCACCGGATCCTCGAGCACCTCGACTGGCTCGAGGCGCGGGAGGCGGCATGAGCAAGACGCCCGTCTCAAGGCGCGGGCGCGCCGTGCACAACGTCCGCCGGGTCTGGCCCCTCGTGCTGATGGCCTGGGAGCGCTGGCAGCAGCTGCCGGCCGACCAGAAGGAGCGCTACAAGCGGCAGGCGCGCGAGTACGCGCAGAAGGGCCGCGACGCGGCGACCCGCCGGCGCAAGGGCAAGCCCTAGTCGGTCAGGTTGTTCTCGAGCCCGATCCGCTGACGGGCCGGCTCGGGCTGCGGAGCCTCGGCGGGCTCCTCCGGCTGCTCCACGCCGAGCAGGCCGGCCAGCTCGCCGGACTCGAACATCTCCATGACGATGTCCGAGCCGCCCACCAGCTCGCCCTTCACGAAGAGCTGCGGGATCGTCGGCCACCCGGAGAGCCCGGACAGCTCCTCGCGGATGCGGGGGTCGGGCAGGATGTCGAGCGCGGCGTACTGCACGCCGAGCGCGTTGAGGGCGCCGGCCGTGCGCGCCGAGAACCCGCAGGCCGGCTCGTGCGGCGTGCCCTTCATGAAGAGCATCACCTGGTTCTCCTGGATCGCGTTGTCGATGAAGCCGCGAATCTCGTCGTTCGTCACTGTGCCCCTCCGGGGGTCGAAGTCTTGATCGACAGCGCGTGGATCGGGCCGCCGATCTCCGCGCCGAACACGTCGTAGACGAGCTTGTGCTGCTGGATGCGGGTCAGGCCGTCGAACCGGTCGGACACGACCTCCGCCCGGAAGTGGTCCCCGCCGCCGGTGAGGTCCTCGACCGCCACGTCGGCGCCCGGGAGGGCCGCCTGGATCCGATCCTTGAGCTCGCTGCTGGTGGGCATGGACCTCCAGAGTACCGAGCGAATCGCCGATACAATCAAGGCATGGTCATCCTCACGGACATCGCCGCGGCCAAGGTCCGGGAGTTCATGAACGGGCAGAGCGCCGGCGACGGCGTGGGCCTCCGGGTCGGTGTGCGCGGAGGCGGCTGCTCGGGCTTCCAGTACGCGCTCGCTCTGGACGAGAGGCACGACGACGACCACATCTTCGAGGCCAGCGGCATCTCGGTCCTCGTGGACCCCGCGAGCCTTCGCTACGTGGACGGCTCGACGGTCGACTTCACCGAGAGCTTCCAGGGCTCCGGGTTCGAGGTCTCGAACCCCAACGTCGTCGCCTCGTGCGGCTGCGGCTCGTCCTTCCGCGTCGCGGACGAAGAGCCGAGCTGCGGCTCGGTCGCCTGACCAGGCGCAGCGCCGGGATCCTTCTCTACCGCCTGACGGGCGGCGCCCCAGAGGTGCTGATCGTGCATCCGGGCGGGCCGTTCTGGGCGAAGAAGGACGAGGGTGCGTGGTCGATCCCGAAGGGCGAGCACGCGGACGGCGAGGACCCGCTGGCCTGTGCGCTGCGCGAGTTCGAGGAAGAGACCGGCACCGCCCTCCCGGAGGGCGAGCTGATCGAGCTCGGGATCGCGAAGCAGCGGAGCGGCAAGGTCGTCAGGGCGTGGGCCGCCGAGGGCGACCTCGATGCGGACGCGATCACGAGCAACGAGTTCGAGCTGGAGTGGCCGCCGCGTTCGGGCCGCCGTAAGACGTTCCCCGAGGTGGACCGCGCAGGCTGGTTCGACCTGGAGACGGCCGCGGGGAAGCTGAACCCCGCGCAGGTCGTCTTCCTGGAACGCCTACGTGGGCTCGTTGTCGAGTGAGCGCCAGAGATAGAGGCTCGCCAGCGAGCGGTGGGGACGCCACGGCTCCGCGATCCGCTCGAGCTCCGCGGGCGCGGGCGGCTCGTCCAGGCCGTACAGCTCCTGTGCCGCCCTGCGGACGCCCAGGTCGCCCACCGGCAGGACGTCCGGCCGGCCGAGGTGGAAGATCAGGAACATGTGGACCGTCCAGGGGCCCAGGCCCTTGACCGCGGTGAGCTGCTCGATGACCTCGTCGTCGGGCAGCTCGGCCAGCTCCTCGAGGTTCAGCTCGCCGTCCTCCACGTGCTCGGCGAGATCGCGGAGGAAGGCCACCTTCGCGCGCGAGAGCCCGGCCGCCGCGCGCATCTCCTCCGGGTCGGCGTCGAGCAGCTGGCGCGGGGTGGGAGTGTGGCCGCCGAAGTGCTCGACCAGGCGCTCGAAGATGCTGCGTGCGGCCTTCGTGGAGAGCTGCTGGCCGACGATCGCGCGCACCAGCGCCCCGTAGGCGTCGCCGGGCGGGCGCCTGCGCGCGGCCAGCACCTCGCCGGGCCCGCCGAAGCGGTCGATGAGCGCGGCCAGCCTCGGGTCGGCGGCGCGGAGGTGGTCGACCCCGGCGCCGGGCATCTCAGGCCGCCGCGCGCGCGTGGAAGGGCTGCTCCTCCACTCCGAGGGGAGTCGAGGGGGCGTCGTCGAACAGCCACTCGCGCGCGATCCGGTGCCAGTTCGCCGTCGCCCCGAGCTGCCCGAGCACTCCCAGCGTGAGCGCCTCCATGCGCCGGGCGAGCATCGCCTGCGGCGGCATCGTCTCGCGCTTCATCAGCCCCCAGTGCTCCGAGCGCGGATCGCCGAAGTCGATCAGCACCGAGGCCACGAGGTCGCGGTCCACCGTCACCGCGCGGTCGTCCACGTACCAGCGCGTCACGTCGCGGAGGTGGCTGAGCACGGCCTCGGGCGTCACGGCGTCGTCGCCGGGGTCGAAGAAGCCCATGCTGCCGAGCCGGCGGTGGAGCCCCTCCGCGTCGCCGGCCATCAGGAGGCGGATGGCCTCGACCTCCGCGGTGAGGTCCTCGGCGGACACGCTCTTCGTCATCCCGAAGTCGATGAAGGCCACGCGCCCGTCCGGCATCAGGCGGTAGTTGCCGGGGTGGGGGTCGCCCGAGAAGTGGCCGGTCCGGTAGAGCGAGCCGAAGAAGAAGCGGAAGACGATCTCGCCGAAGCGGTCGCGCTCGGGCGCGCCGAGCTCCCTCACCTCCTCGAAGCCGATGCCGTCGACCCACTCGGTCACGAGCACGTGCTCCGTGCAGAGCCGGGTCACGACCGGCGGCACGTAGATGAACGGGTGACCGCTCCAGGTGCGGGCGAAGGCGCGGTGGTTCTGGGCCTCGTGCTCGTAGTCCAGCTCGTCCGTGAGCCGCTCGCGGATCTCGCGGGTCATGGCCTTGACGTCCATGCCGGGCGCCATGCGCTTCGCCACGCGCATGATCAGCCCCAGGTTCTGGAGGTCGGCGCGCACGGCCTGGGCGACGCCGGGGTACTGGACCTTGACCGCCACGTCGCGGCCGTCGCGCAGCCGCGCGCGGTAGACCTGGCCGATCGACGCCGCGGCCACCGCCTCGGGCTCGAACTCCTCGAACGTCTCGCCGAGCGGCTCGCCCAGGTCGTCCTCCACGACCTTCCGCATCTTCTCGAACGGAACGCGCGGCGCGGCGTCGCGCAGCTCGGCGAGCTTCGCCTGGATCCGCTCCCGGAACTCCGGCGGGAAGGCCCCGGTGTCGATGAACGAGGCCACCTGGCCGACCTTCATCGCGGCGCCCTTCATCTGCCCGAGCACCTCGAAGATCTGCTCGGCCGCCTCGACCTGGCGGCGCTCGGCGGCGGCGCGCCGTCCGTCCTCGGAGCGAGCGAGGTTGGTCGCCTTAGTGGCGTAGGCACGGGCGGTCTGCCCCCCGGCCAGCCTTCCTACCTTCGCGGCGCGGCGCACCCGGCCGGTGGGGAGCTCCTTCGCCATCGTGCTCACTGTACGCGCCGGGCGGGGGCTAGGCTCTCGGGCCGATGCGGCTCGTGAGCTACGACGGCGGGGGCGGCCCGCGCGCGGGGATCCTGCGCGATGACCGCGTGTTCGCGATCGACGGACCACCGCGAACCCTCGATGCGCTCTTGGCCGACGGCGCCCTCCCGGAGGTCCGCGAGGCGCAGCCGCTCGACGGGGTGGTCCTGCTGCCGCCGGTGGGCAGGCCGGGGAAGATCATCTGCATCGGGCTGAACTACCGCTCGCACTGCGAGGAGCAGGGCCTCGAGCCACCCGAGACGCCCACGTTCTTCGCGAAGTTCCCGACCTCGCTGGCGGGGCCCGGGGCGACGGTGGCGCTGCCGGCCGCCAGCAGGCGCGTGGACTACGAGGCGGAGGTGGCCTTCGTCGTCGGCGCGCGCGGGAAGGACGTGCCCGAGGCGGACGCGCTCGAGCACGTCGCGGGATACATGCTGCTCAACGACCTGTCGGCGCGCGACCTCCAGTTCAAGACGCCGCAGTGGATGCCCGGCAAGACGTTCGACGGAGCGGGGCCCTGCGGCCCGGCGCTCGTGACGGCCGACGAGGCCGGGCCGCACGACGCGATCGAGATCGAGCTGAGGCTGAACGGCGACGTGATGCAGCAGGGGTCGACCGGGGACCTGGTGCACTCCGTGCCGGCGCTGATCGCCTACCTCTCGAGCCTCATGACGCTCGAGCCGGGCGACGTGATCGCGACCGGCACGCCGTCGGGCGTCGGGAGCCTCCGCGACCCCAAGGTCTGGCTGAAGGCGGGCGACGAGATAGCGATCTCCTCGCCTCAGCTCGGCGTGCTCGAGACCCGGCTGGCGTAGTAACGCGCCGCCTCGTCGGCCGGAAGCCGTGCAAGACCGTGGCCAGTTGCGCCACCGGCTCTAAATGGCTGCGCCGCTCGTGCCGATTGAAGCCATGTGAACGCGCTAGCGCAGTTTCCCGTCCAGGCCTCCGGGCCCCGCCTCGACAACCGCCGCATCGCGGCCGGCGTCGTGGACCTCGCAGTGGTCGGCCTGTTCGGCCTCGTGCTGCGCGCCGCCGCAGGCGGCCAGTTCACCGCGTCGATCGCGGCGGTGACCATCGCGTGGGGGCTCTTCTACCACTACGTGGCCGAGGCGCACTGGCAGCAGACGCTCGGCAAGCGCCTGCTCGGCCTGCGCGTCCAGGCCCAGGGCGGCGGCGTGCCCGACGACCGCGCGATCGCGCTGCGGACCGTCCTGCGCGTGGTCGACGGGATCGCCTTCTACCTGGTCGGGCTGCTCGTGATGCTGCGGACCGGCGAGCGCCGCCAGCGGCTCGGCGACATCGTCGGCGCCACCGAGGTCGTGGACGCCCGGCAGCCGGCGTCGCCGACGGTCAAGTCGACTCTGCGCGCGCGCGACGTCGGGGCACCCGAGCCTGGCGAGGTACCCGCGAGCGTGTTCGAGCACGACCGCGAGGTGCAGGGCGAGGTCGCGCTCCAGGACGACCTGGACGAGAGCGCCGGCGCGGAGATCGTGAGCGAGCCCGTCGACGAACCGGAGCCCGAGCCCGATCTGCCGGCCGCGGCCGAGGAGCCCGAGCCCGAGCTCCCGCGCGCCGAGGAGCCCGAGCCCGAGCCCGAGGAGGAGCACGAGCCGCAGCTGCCCACTTCCATGGACGACGAGCCGGAGCCGGAGGACGAGCCGGAGGCCGACCCCGACGGCGCTCTACCGCGAGTGTCCTCGCCCGCGATCGAGGAGCTCGCCGGCGACGTCGCGTCATCCGCGTCGAAGCCCGGCCGCGAGCCGCGCGAGAAGCCCTCTTCCGACGAGGACATCACGGTCAAGCCCGTCGAGACCGTCTCCCCGATGGACCTCGTGATGGGCGACACCGAGCCCGAGCCGGAGCAGGCGAGCGAGCGCTCGCGGGCCGGCTCGCGCGACAACTGATTCGCGCTCGCCACAATAGGGGCTTCGATGGCCCCTCTCGGCTCCACCGATAACCCGCTCCGCGTCGCGATCGTCGGCTCCGGCCCCTCGGGCTTCTACGCCGCCGGGCACCTGCTGAAGAGCAAGTCGCACCCGGACCTCGCGGTGCAGGTCGACATGTACGACCGCCTGCCGACGCCGTGGGGCCTGGTCCGCGGCGGCGTGGCGCCGGACCATCCCAACATCAAGGCCGTGAGCCGCGTCTACGAGAAGACGGCGGCGCATCCCGAGTTCCGCTTTCACGGCAACGTCGAGCTCGGCCGCGACATCTCCCGTACCGAGCTGACGGACCGCTACCACGCGGTGATCTACGCCGTCGGCGCCCAGACCGACAGGCGCATGGGGATCCCGGGCGAGGAGCTCCCCGGGAGCTGGGCGGCCACGGAGTTCGTGGCTTGGTACAACGGCCACCCCGACTACAGGGATCTCGAGTTCGATCTCTCGTGCGAGCGGGCGGTCGTGATCGGGAACGGCAACGTGGCCGCCGACGTCGCCCGGATGCTCGCCCTCACCCGTGACGAGCTGGCCGCCACGGACGTGGCCGATCACGCGCTCGAGGCGCTCGCGGACAGCGCGGTGCGCGAGGTCGTGGTCGTCGGCCGCCGCGGCCCGGCGCAGGCCGCGTTCACCAACCCGGAGCTGCTCGAGCTAGGCGAGATGACCGACGCGGACGTGTTCGTCGATCCGCGCGACGTCGCGCTCGATCCGCTCAGCCAGGCGTTCGTCGACAGCGAGGACGCGAGCCTGACCGCCCGCAAGAACGTCGAGATCATCACCCGGTACGCCGGGCGGCCGGCCGAGGGCAAGCGCCGCCGCATCGTGCTGCGCTTCCTCCTGTCGCCCGTCGAGATCGTGGGCGACGAGCACGTGACCGGGGTGACGGTCTGCCGCAACGAGCTGGCGGCCGACGACGCCGGCGCCGTCCGCGCCCGTGCCACGGACGAGGTCGAGACGATCGACTGCGGGCTGGTGTTCCGCTCGATCGGCTACCGCGGGATGCCGCTGGAGGACCTGCCCTTCGACGAGGCCCGCGCCGTGATCCCGAACGACGGCGCGCGCGTGCTCGGCGGCGGCTCCCCGCTGCCGGGCGAGTACGTGACCGGCTGGATCAAGCGCGGGCCGACCGGGATCATCGGCACGAACAAGCGCGATGCCCAGGAGACGGTCGACGCCGTGCTCGCCGACCTCGACGCCGGCGGCCTGCCGGCGCCCGCCGACCCGGACCGCGACTCGCTCGAGGAGCTGCTCGCGGAGCGCCGGCCCGACCACGTGACCTATGCCGGCTGGGAGGCGATCGACCGCGCCGAGAAGGCGACCGGCGAGCCGCAGGGCCGCCCGCGCGTGAAGCTGTGCAGCTTCGACGAGCTCCTCGAGGCCGCGCGCGAGCGCGTCAGCTGAGCGCCGTCGCGCCCACGGCCTCGCCGTCGAGCGCATCGAGCGCCCGCTCGGGCGACGCCGAGATGCAGGTGAAGATGGGCGTCTCGGACTCGGTGTAGGCGCTCGACTCGGTCGCCCGCAGCTCCTGGACGAGGTCGAGGAAGTGGGACGGGTCGTCGGCGTCGAAGGCCACGACGAACTCTTGGTCGTCGAGGCCGAACGAGTACGCGGTGTTGGTCTCGATCCCGGGGAACCGCCGGGCGACGGCAATGTGGTCGCGCATGATCCGCCCGCGCTCCTCCGGCGGCAGGCCGTACCACTCGCGCTTCTTCCACATCGGGTAGACGATCAGGTAGCGCGAGTCG
Source organism: Thermoleophilaceae bacterium (assembly GCA_016929195.1). Taxonomy (GTDB): domain Bacteria; phylum Actinomycetota; class Thermoleophilia; order Solirubrobacterales; family Thermoleophilaceae; genus JACVRW01. Next base: position 6,632 of record JAFGJG010000066.1, on the reverse strand, counting down.
GCTCCCGGGCGCGGCTCGGCGGGGCGATCGGGCTCGTCGCTGTAGGGCGACTCCTTCGTCATCGCGAGGTACGAGTGGGCGACCTCCGCGTAGCGCATGAGCCCGCTCTGGTTGAGCAGCACGTGCAGCTCGTGGATGGGCTCGAGCCTGCCGGCGATCGCCCGCACCATCAGGTCGCAGTCGCCGCGCGTCCCCACTAGCGAGTAGGTGCGCAGGAAGTGGTCCTCGCCGAAGTCGCGGCAGGCGGCGGCGAACTCGCGCTTGTCCGCGGCGCGCTCGGCGGCCTTCCGGCGGCGCCACGCGGGGTCCACCCTCAAGAACGTGTACTTGACGTAATTGCGCTCGTCGCTCACTGCGGCAAGTCTATGACCGCGCCGCGGGGACGGCCGCTACGATCTTCCGGTGCGCATAGCGCTGGTCTCGCCCTACTCGTACACGTATCCGGGCGGGGTCGGGCGTCACGTTGAGGCCCTCGCGGAGGAGCTGATACGGCAGGGCCACGAGGCCCGGCTGCTGACCCCCTACGACCCCGACGATCGCCTGGCACGCATCTCGCACCGCGGCGCGGCGCCGGAGCGGAGGCCCCTGCCGGACTACGGCATCTCCCTCGGCCGCACGGTCGGCCTCCCCATGAACGGCGCGGTCTCGAACCTCGCCGTCACGGCCCGCTCGATGTCCCTGCTCTCGCACGAGCTCCGCAACGGCGGCTACGACCTCGTCCACGTGCACGAGCCCAACGTGCCCGTGGTGAGCTGGGTGGCCGTCGAGCGGAGCCCGGTTCCCACCGTCGGGACCTTCCACACCTACTCCACGAACCGCCCGGTCAACACGATCGCGGCGAACGTGTGCGGCGCACGCAGGCTCTACCGGAAGCTCAGCGCGCGCATCGCGGTGTCCGAGGCCGCGGCATGGACGGCCCGCCGCTTCTACGGCGGCCGCTACAGCATCGTCCCCAACGGAGTGGACCTGGCCGCCGCGCGCCCGGCCCACCGGCCCCCGGGCGAGCACCTGGAGCTGCTCTTCATCGGCCGCGCCGAGGGACGCAAGGGCCTGCCGATCCTGCTCCGGAGCTTCGAGGCGCTCCGCCACGCGGGCATAGCCGCACGCCTCACGATCGCCGGCGTGCCGGCCGACGAGGTGGAGCCGCTGCTGCTCGACCCCGAGGGCGTTCGCATGGCGGGTCGCGTGACGGAGGAGGAGAAGTGGCGCCTGCTGGGCGAGGCCGACCTGCTCTGCGCCCCGTCGCTGGGCGGCGAGAGCTTCGGCATGGTGCTGACCGAGGCGTTCGCCTCGGGCACCCCGGCGGTCGCCTCCGACATCGCCGGCTACCGCGACGTGGTCCGCCACGGCGAGGACGGCATCCTCGTCCCGGCCGGGGATCCGGTGGAGCTTGGCGAGGCGCTGCGCTCGCTCGCCGCCGACCCGGCCCGCCGCGAGCGGATGGCCGCTGCTGCGCGTGAGCGCGCCGAGCGCTTCGCCTGGCCGCACGTCGCGGCCGAGGTGACCGAGGTCTACGAGCGCGCGGTCGCCGTGCCCCGCACCGAGACGGGCATGGCGCGCGTGGCGCTGCGAGCGGGGCTGACCCCGGCCGAGCCGGGCCCCCGCGTGGGCCCCGAGCGGCTTCCGTCACTCGAGCCCGACGACCCCTCACGCGGTCGCCGCAAGGCCGTCCGCCTCGCCCGCCGCGGGCTGATCGCAGCCGGCGCGCTGGCCGGCGCGGGACTGACGGTGCTCGCGCTCGAGCGCCTCGGCATCGAGTCGATCGGCCGTGCCCTGCTGGCGGCCACCCCCGTGTGGGTGCTCGTCGGCTTCATGCTCATGTGCCTGTCGATGCTCGCCCGCTCCGAGGCGTGGCACGCCATCCTGCGCGCCGCCCTGCCCGGGACGCGCGTACGCAGGCGCGACACCGCCCGGGCGACGATGATCGGGGTGCTCATGTCGGCGACGCTGCCGGCACGCCTCGGAGAGCCTTCGCGCGCGCTCATCGTCTCCCGCCGGCTCGGCCGGATGCGCGACCGCTTCCCCGTGGTGCTGGGCACGCTCGTCTCGCAGACGTTGCTGAACATCCTCGCGCTCTGCGTGCTCGGCTCGGTGATGTTCGCGACCGTCGGAGTCTTCAGCCGCGGCGAGGACGCGCTCGTGATCGCCACGATCGCGCCGATCGTGCTGCTCGCGCTCGTGATCTCGACCCCGTGGATCCTGCGCCGCGGGAAGCCGTCCCGCTTCCAGCGCGTCCAGCAGGCGGCGGCCGTTGCCCGGAACGCGATGGTGCAGGTGCGCTCCGGCCTCCAGGTCTTCCGGAAGCCCCGGCTCGGCGCGTGGGCGGCGACCATGCAGCTCACGGCGTGGGCGATCCAGTGGCTCGCCTGCTACGTGCTGCTCGTGGCGCTCGGCCTCGACCACCACGCCGGCATCGGCGCCGCGGCCGCGGTCCTGTTCGCGGTCAACGTCACGGCGGCGCTGCCGGCCACGCCGTCGAACCTCGGCGTGTTCCAGGCGGCCTGCGTGGCCGTGCTCTCCGCCTACGGCGTGAGCAAGACCAACGCCTTCGCCTACGGAATCATCCTGCAGGCGGTCGAGATCGGGACCGCCCTGGCGATGGGCATGCCCGCCCTCGTCCGCGAGGGGATGACCTGGAAGGACCTCCGCCTGCGCGCGCTGCACGCGGCGCCGGTGGAGCTGCGGAACGCCCGCCGCGGCGACGCGCGCGAAGTCGAGGCCTGACGGAGACCTCGGTGCGCATCCGGCCGAGCCGGATGCTTCCGCCACGCGCCAGGCGTACCTTCCTGGGGCAACGGGTAAGGCCTCTTTGGTTCAACGACCCACGGAGGTTTCGGCAGTGCGAAAGGCTTCAGCGCTCGCCGTCCTCGGTGCCATGGCACTGATCGTGCCCCTCACAGCAGGCGCCGCCGGACGGGACAACACCAAGCAGACCTACGTCGTGCTCCTCGAGCGCGGCGCTTCGATCGACGCGGCCAGGCAGGCCGTCAGGCGCGCGGACGGCCGGGTGCTGTCCGTCAACCGCAAGGTCGGCGTCGCGACCGTGCGGTCGAGCAACGCGGACTTCGTCGGCGACGTCTCGCGCACGGCCGCAGTCAGGGGCGCCGCGCACAACCGGCCCGTGGGCGAGGCGCCGGCGGACCAGGTGACCGACCCGTTCGCCATCGAGCGGATGGCGGGGCTGCGCGCCCGTGCCGCCGGCAACGGCTACGTCCGCCGCCGCGGCGGCGAGCGGCCGGCGCCGCTCGAGGAGCCCTTCGCCGACCTCCAGTGGGACATGAAGGCGATCCGGGCGACCGCGAGCAGGTCGTACAGGCGCCAGCCCGGCAACAGCGACGTGCGCGTCGGGATCCTCGACACCGGGATCGACGCTTCGCATCCCGACATCGCGCCCAACTTCAACCGGGCGCTCAGCCGCAACTTCACGACCGATGACCCGCTGATCGACGGCCCCTGCGCCGAGGATCCGGACGGCTCGTGCACCGACCCCGCCGACGTGGACGAGGACGGGCACGGGACGCACGTGGCGGGCACCGTCGCGGCGCCGATCAATCGGCTCGGCATGGCCGGCGTGGCGCCGGGTGTGGAGCTCGTGAACATCCGCGCCGGCCAGGACTCGGGCTACTTCTTCCTGAAGCCCAGCGTCGACGCGCTCACCTACGCGGCCGACATCGGCGTGGACGTGGTGAACATGTCGTACTACATCGATCCGTGGCTCTACAACTGCGCCGCCAACCCGGCCGACTCGCCGGAGGAGCAGCTCGAGCAGCGGACGATCATCCAGGCGACCGAGCGGGCGCTCGCGTACGCGCGCTCGCGCGGCGTGACGCTCGTCTCGGCCGAGGGGAACGGCAACACCGACCTCGGGAAGCCGGTCACGGACGTCACGAGCCCGGACTACCCGCCAGAGAACGAGCGCGAGCGCGCGATCGACAACTCGTGCAAGTCGATGCCGCTCGAGGCGCCGGGAGTGGTCGGCGTGACCTCGTTCGGCCCGAGCGGCCGGAAGGCCTACTACTCGGACTACGGCGTCGAGCAGGCGGACGTGTCCGCCCCCGGCGGTGACCGGCGCGACTTCTTCGGGACGCCGGACTACGACACCCCGGCGAACACGATCATCGCGCCGTACCCGAAGTCGCTGGCGATCCTCAACGAGGAGCTGAACCCCGACGGGACGCCGAACACGCCGTTCGTGCTCGCGGACTGCTCGCGCGGGGCGGACCAGTGCGCCTACTACCAGTACCTCCAGGGCACCTCGATGGCGTCGCCGCACGCGGTCGGCGTGGCCGCGCTCATCGTGGCGTCGCGCGGCCGGCGCGACCGGCGGCACGGCGGGCTGACGCTGTCGCCCCGGACGGTCGAGAAGGTGCTGAAGGGGACGGCCCGGGACAGGCCGTGCCCCGAGCCGCGCACTTTCACCTACCCCGACCCCGACCTCACGCCGGACCACACGGCGGTGTGCGAGGGGACGGCGGAGTTCAACGGCTTCTACGGTCACGGGACCGTGGACGCCTACGCCGCGTCGGCCAGGCGGCGCTGACCTGAAGGCTCGAGGGGCGGGGCCGCCGCCGGCTCCGTCCCTCGTCTTCGCCGCGCGGCGATACTGCCGCGGGTGCTGCGCCTCGTCACCCTCGACCTCGATCTCGCGGAGGCCGCGGTCCACGACCGTCCGGGCCTGGCCCGCGCCCTGGACGTCGAGCTCGCGGACGGCTGGGACGCCTTCCCCGGAGCCCTCCGGCGCACGCGCGACGCGCTCGCGGCAGACCCGTCCGGAGCCGAGTGGGGGTCGCGCCTGTTCGTGCTCGCGGAGCCGCCGACACTCGTGGGCTGGGGCGGGTTCAAGGGCGCTCCGGTGGGCGGTGCGGTGGAGATCGGGTACGCGGTGGCGCCCGGCTGGCAGGGGCGGGGCATCGCGACCGCGGCGGTGGGGGCGATGCTGGACGCGGCGTTCGCCGATCCCGCGATCCGGAGCGTCATCGCGCACACCCTCCCGGGCCCGAACGCGTCCACCCGCGTCCTCGAGAAGAGCGGGTTCGCCCACGAGGCCGACGTGATCGACCTTCAGGCAGGCACCGCCTGGAGATTCAGGCTCGAGAAACCTTCACACGATCGTGTCAAGGTTCGCTAGGATTGCGGGCCGTGCCGCGTGACTATCTAGCCGCCACCCGTGAGCGCGTCGTCGTCTTCGACGGCGGCATGGGCGCCACGCTCGAGCAGTTCGACCTGACCCAGGAGGACTACGGCGGGCTCCAGGGCAAGTGCCACGAGGCGCTCGTCCTCAACCGCCCCGACGTCATCCAGGGCGTGCACGAGTCCATGCTCGAGGCCGGCGCGGAGGTGCTCGAGACGGACACCTTCCAGGGCAGCCGCCTGAAGCTCGAGGAGTGGGGCCTCGAGCAGCACACGCTCGAGATCAACACGCGCGCCGCGGAGATCGCCCGCGCCGCGGCCGGCGAGGACCGGTTCGTGGCCGGCTCGATCGGCCCGACGGGCCACCTGCCCGCGAGCGACGACCCGACGCTCGGGAAGATCACCTTCCGCGAGCTCGTGACCGTGTTCGAGGAGCAGGCGCGCGGCCTCGTCCTCGGCGGCGCCGACCTGATCATCATCGAGACGGCGCAGGACATCCTCGAGGTCAAGGCCGCGATCTTCGGGGCGCGCGAGGCCTTCAAGAACACCGGCACGACGCTCCCGATCCAGTGTTCCGTGTCGCTGCTCCCGCAGGGCGGCAAGATGCTCCTCGGCACCGACATCCAGTCCGTGCTCACCACGCTGACCGCGCTCGACGTGGACGTGGTCGGGCTGAACTGCTCGACCGGCCCCGAGGACATGCGCGACGCCATCCGCTACCTCGGCGAGGAGAGCCCGCTGCCGGTCCACTGCATCCCGAACGCGGGCCTGCCGCTCCAGGGCCCCGAGGGCGAGACGATCTTCCCGGAGAAGCCGGACCCGCTGGCGGCGACGCTCCAGGACTTCGTCGAGCGCTACGGGATCAACATCGTCGGCGGCTGCTGCGGCACGACGCCCGAGCACATCGCGGCGATCGTCGACCGCGTGGGCGGCCGCAAGACGGAGGCGCGGCCGGCGAAGACGCCGCCGCTCGTCTCCTCGATGATGACCGCCACGCCGCTCGTGCAGGAGCCGCGCCCGACGCTGGTCGGCGAGCGCGTGAACTCGCAGGGCTCGCGCAAGGCGAAGGAGCTGCTGCTGGCGGACGACTACGACGGCCTCGTGCAGGTCGCCGAGGACCAGGTCACCGGCGGCGCGCACGTGCTCGACATCTGCGTGGCGCTCACGGAGCGCCAGGACGAGGACGAGCAGATGCGGCAGGTGGTCAAGCGCGTGTCGCTCACCCAGCCGGCGCCGATCCAGGTCGACTCGACCGAGCCGGACGTGATCGAGATGGCCCTCGAGCAGATCCCCGGGCGGGCGATCGTCAACTCGATCAACCTCGAGGCCGGCCGCGACAAGGCCGACACGGTGATCCCGCTGGCGAAGGCCCACGGCGCGGCGCTGATCGCGCTGACGATCGACGAGGTCGGGATGGCGAAGACGGCCGAGCGCAAGCTCGAGATCGCCAAGCGGATCAAGGAGTACGCCTGCGACGAGCACGGGCTCGACCCCGAGCTGCT
>JAFGJG010000065.1 GCA_016929195.1 Thermoleophilaceae bacterium | reverse complement strand
CCCGCGAGGTTCTTCTCTCGTGCGCTCCGGCGATCCGGGTTTGTCGAATCTCCCGAATCGTCAGAGGCGGCTCGAATGCCGCCGGCAAGGAGTTCACACATGTCTGATCCAGCCTTCATGCGGCTCGGCGCCTCGCGCGTCGTGGCCGAGGCCCTGAGCGGGCGCGGCATCGAAACGCCGTTCCCCGTCCAGAAGCTCGTCATCCCCGACGTCCTGCATGGGCGCGACGTGCTCGTCAAGTCCCCGACCGGGTCCGGGAAGACGCTGGCGTTCGCAGTGCCGATCGTCGAGCGGATCGAGGCGACCGACCCGCGCCCGAGCGCGCTGGTGCTCGCTCCGACCCGCGAGCTGGCGACCCAGATCGTCGAGGACATGCGTCCGCTCGCGCACGCCCGAGCGCTGTCGGTGGCCGCCGTCTACGGCGGCGCGGGCATCGACCGCCAGAGCAAGCTCGCCCGTCGCGCGCACGTGCTGGTGGCCACGCCCGGCCGACTCGAGGACCTGATCGAGCGCGGGGCGTTCTCGCTGGCGCAGATCAAGATCCTGGTGCTGGACGAGGCCGACCGGATGCTCGACATGGGCTTCCGGCCCGCCGTCGACCGGATCGTGCGCCAGACGCCGCGCAAGCGCCAGACCCTCTTCTTCTCCGCCACCCTCGACGGCATCGTCGGGAAGCTGGCCCGCTCCTACACGCACGAGGCGCGCAGCCACGAGCACAGGGCGCCGGCAGAGCAGCGCGGCGACGTCCGTCACCGCTTCGTGAGCGTCACTCAGGCCGGAAAGCTCGACGTGCTGGTGCGCGAGCTGAGCGAACTCGAGCGCGGCCTCACCCTCGTGTTCGTGCGGACGAAGCGCGGCGCCGACAGGCTCGTCAAGCGCCTCGGCTCCCACGACATCCGGGCGGTGGCCATGCACGGCAACAAGTCGCAGGCCCAGCGCGAGAAGGCGCTCCTCAGCTTCGAGACCGGAAAGGTCGACACGCTCGTGGCCACGGACGTGGCCGCCCGCGGGCTCGACATCGACGACGTGACCCACGTCATCAACTTCGACGCGCCGGAGGACAGCGACGGCTACGTCCACCGGATCGGCCGCACGGGCCGCGCCGGGCGGACCGGCACCGGCATCACGTTCTACGCGGACGATCAGGCGCAGACGGTGCGCGGCATCGCCCGCGGGCTCTCGCTGGACGGCGACTTCGAGTCGCCGAGCCGGCGTGCGCCTAACCCGCCGTCCCGCTCTGGCTCCCGCTCCCGGCGTCGCCGCCGGCGTCGCGCGCCCGCCTGAGCCGCGCCTCGGCGCCCTCGGCGGAGCGCTCCAGCTCCCTCAGCTTCGTCTCGCTGACCGCGCGCCCCCCGTACAGCTTCGCCCTGTAGAGCTCGAGTCGCTCGCGGTGGTAGCGCGCCTCCTGCGTGAGCGCATCCAGCTCGTTCGCCGTTTCTCGGGCACGCCCCTTGCGCTCGTATTCGCGCAGCGCATCGACGACCTCCGCATCGGCGCCGCCCTGCCGCGCGTAGCGGAGCTTCTCGAGCACGGCAGGTCGGGCCTGGTGGGCCAGCTCGTGCTCCTCGATCGCCAGCAACTCGTCGGGCGAGAGCCGGTTGAGCTGCGCGATCAGCTTGCGTTCGCTGATCGCGTCGTACCGGTCGATGGCCAGTCCGGCACCGGCCGCGCGCTCGCCGGCCGCTCGCGGCGAGCCGCTCAGGCGGGCGAGCGCTCTGCGGACGCGGCCCGCGCTAATCGCCCGGCCTGACGGTCACCACGTGGAGCGGGTTGACGCCCAGCTCCTCGGGCCCGCCGGCCTCGCGGAGCCGCGCCAGCGTGCCCGCACTGCTGCGAGCCGCGTTCTCGAGCGTCTTCATGACCTCGTCCATGGATCCCTCGACCTCGAGAAGGTCGCCGGTACTCAATAGGAGCTGCGATGTGGCCATGCGGTGGACCTACCGTACTCGCGTTCGCCCCGGGCGCGCCTGCCGCCGGGCTCCGCGCGCCGCGGATGCGAGACTCGCGGGCGTGGAGGAAGTCAGGGCAGCCGACGGACGGGTCTTCCATGTGGAACCGGTCGACCGCACCGCCGGCGTCTCGATGCCGGCCGAGTTCGACCCGCGGCGGCTCGCGAAGCGGACGCTGCAGATCATCGCCGTGCTCGCGGTGGTCGGGCTCGTGCTGCTGCTCGCGCCGGGCCTCGGTGAGGTTCGCGACCAGCTGAGCGGGGCCAAGCCGGAGTGGCTCGCGCTCGCGGTGGCGCTCGAGGCCCTGTCCTGCATCTCCTACGTGCTGATGTTCCGGCCGATCTTCTGCCGCAACATGCCGTGGCGCACGAGCTGGGAGATCGGGATGGCGGAGCTGGCCGCCGGGTCCATCGTGCCCGCGAGCGGCGCCGGCGGCCTCGCCCTGGGCGCGTGGATCCTGAGCGAGGGCGGGATGCCCGCCGAGCGCATAGCGAGCCGCTCCGTCGCGTTCTTCCTCATCAAGAGCTCCGTGAACTTCGTGGCGGTCTTCGTGATCGGGACGGTGCTGGCCCTCGGGCTCGCGGGGCCCGACCTCTCGCCGTGGCTGACAGCGGTGCCGGCCGCCTTCGCGCTGCTCGCGATGGCAGTGGTGCTGCTGGTGCCCAGGCTCGGGGTCGGGGCGCCTGCCGCCGACCACGAGGGCCGCGCCCGGCGCCTGGTGCGAGCGGCGCGGAAGGCGCTGGTGGGCGGCACGGGCGAGGCGGTCCAGATCGTGCGCTCGCGGAACGTCCTCGTGATCACGGGCGCGCTCGGCTACTGGGCCTGGGACAACGCGGTGCTCTGGGCCACGTTCCACGCCTTCGGCTACTCGCCGGACATCAGCGTGATCCTGATGGGCTATCTGATCGGGCAGCTGGGCGGGCTGCTCCCCCTGCCGGGCGGACTCGGCGGAATCGACGGCGGGCTGATCGGCACGCTCATCGTGTACGGGATCCCCGCGGCGCCCGTGGCCGCGGCGGTGCTCGCCTACCGCGTGATCCTCTTCTGGCTGCCGCTCCTCCTCGGAGCGGTGGCGTTCATCTCGCTGCGCCGCGGGCTGAACGACCCGGAGCGGCCGGAGCTCTGTGTCGTGCCGGCGGCCACCTGAGTGCTCGTCAGGCGGTCAGTGGGCACGCTCCAGCTGCTCCAGCCGGAGGAGTCCGCGGAACTGCCCGACGACGGGCCCGTGGAGTGGGCCCCGGTGGCTCCATACTGGTCGGTGCTCTGGCGCAGCGGAGTCGCGCTGGCGCGGGAGGTCTCTGATGCCCGGCTCGCCGGGCTGCGCGTCGTCGAGCTCGGCTGCGGGCTCGCGGCGCCCGGCATCGCCGCGGCGCTGGGCGGCGCCCGCGTGCTCGCGACCGACATGGACGACGAGGCGCTCGAGCTCGTCGGCCGCAACGCGCGGTTGAATGGCGTGGAGGTCGAGACGGCGGTCGTGGACTGGTCCGAGCCCGACGCCCTCGCGGCGCGCGGTCCCTTCGACCTCGTCCTGGCCGCCGACGTGCTCTACGAGCGCGCCGCGGTGGCGCAGCTGCTCGCGCTGTTGCCGCGGCTCGCGCCGGAGGCGTGGCTGGCGGAGCCCGGCAGGCCGCCCGCGGAGCCGTTCCTGGAGCGGGCGCGCATGCGCTGGCGGGTTCAGACGCGCCGCCGCGGCGTCGTCTCGGTTCATCGCATGCAGCTCGGCTGAAGAGCGCGACTTCCACCGGGCCCGCCGGTTACGGGGACGACAAGGTTGTCGACGCAAGGAGCACCTCAGTGAAGTCGTTCCGCAAGCCGTCTCTGCCCTCGCCGGCGATGGTCGTGGCGCTCGTGGCGCTGTTCGTGGCCCTCGGCGGGTCGGCATATGCGCTCACGATCACGGGAGCCAGCATCCGCAACGGCACGATCACGGGCGCCGACGTGAAGAACCGCTCGCTCAAGGGCACGAAGTTCGCGCTGAACTCGATCGGCGGCAATGCCATCAAGGCCTCGGCCCTCAAGTCCGGCAGCCTCACCGGCCGCCTGCTTAAGGACGACACGGTCACCGGCACGAAGGTCGACGAGTCCACGCTCGGCACGGTCCCCCAGGCGACGGGCGCTCAGCTCCAGGCCGTGGTGAACGCCCAGGGCCAGCTCGTGGCCGGCCGCGGGGTTGCCTCGAACGGCGTGGCCCATACCGTCGGCACGGGCGTCTACCAGGTCACCTTCGACCGCTCGGTGGCGGCGTGCGCCTACTCCGGGATGCTGGTCGACTCGGCCGGCGGGACGCCGCCGGTGGGGCTGATCGGCGCGGCCACGATCGCGGCCAACCCGAATGCGGTGCAGGTCGGCACGGCCGACGCGGACGGCACGGCGGCCGACCGGCCGTTCCACATCGTGCTCAGCTGCTGAGGGAAGAGGGGGCGGCCCCGTACTCCTCGCCGGTCACGTGCCGGCCCCAGGAGACGGGGCTGCCCTGGTCGTCCGCCTCCTGGATCGCGAGGTGGGTCATGAAGCGGTCCGGGGCGGCTCCGTGCCAGTGGTCCTCGCCGGGCTCGAAGAAGACGCTGTCGCCGGACCGGATGACCTCGACGGGGCCGTCGCGGCGCTGGCAGAGCCCGACGCCCTCGGTGACATGGATGTTCTGACCGAGCGGGTGCGTGTGCCAGGCGGTGCGCGCCCCGGGGGTGAAGCGGACGATCGCGGCCTGTACCCGCGAGGGAACGGCGGGCGTGGCGACGATGTCGATGTAGACCGAGCCGGTGAACCAGTCGCTCGGCCCGATCGCGGTCTCTACGACGTCTCTGGTGATCTGCATGCGCAGATCATCCCGCCGCGATCAGCTGCTCTTCTGCCCGCCCTTGCGACCGGCGCGCTGCTTCTGGGCGCGGTTCCCTCCGCTGCCCGGGCCGCTGCTCTTGCTGCTCTGGCTCGATCCGCCGCCGCTCGAGTTCCTGCCGCCCTTCTGTGAGGCGTCCGGCGTGTTGGCGATCGCGGCTGCCCGCTGCTTGCTCATGCCCTTCTTGCGCAGCCCCTCGTACTGCTTGTCGTCTTTCACGCTCGGGCCGTGGTCCTTTGCCATTTCGTGCTCCCTTCTCTCGGACGGGGCCCTTGTACCCCGAGCGGCGGCGCGAAACGCCAGGCGCTAGGCAGCTGCGTCGCCCTCCAGGGCGCGGCCGGCAGCTGCGATCCGCTCGTCCTCGAGCGCGTCGTGCTGCGCCTCCGCGCGTTCGAGCAGAGCGTCGAGGTCCATCCCCCTCAGCGGCTCGTACCTCGCCTGAACGGCCTTCAGCGCTCTCCAGAGCGAGGCCTTGCCCTCGACGCCGAGCGTGAGCGTCTCGAGCGCCATGAAGGTGCCCACCTCCGCCTCCCCTGAGGTCAGGCCGCTGAACTTCACCCGGCTCGTCTTCTCGGCCAGCCAGGTCGTGGCCTGCTTGACGGGGTTTCTCGATGTGCCCAGCAGCTCCATCAGGTCGATGAGCGTCTGGCGATCCTCCTCTATCTCACGCGAGAGCCTGGCCATGAGATCGCCGAGCGGCGTGCCCTCGTTCTCCTTCTCGAGTTGCTCGGCGAGGTCGCTTCCCAGCATGGCGCCGGCGAGGTGGTCGTTCAGGTAGACGTCCAGGCTCTTGTCGGCCATGTCCCTCCGAGCGTGTCAGCAGTGTGGGCGGGGCTTCGTGCTCCCGAGCGGCAGGCAGAGCGTGACCGGCTTCGGGCTTTGCCCGCTGCGCAGGCGGTAGCGGACCAGCTTGCCGTCGTAGCCGTGCGCGGTCAAGCGAACCTCGAGCGTCTGCCCGGGGCGGAGGCCCTCGAGCAGGTCGACCGGGACCGGGTCGTTCGCCTTGACGCTCCGCCGCTTGAAGGGACAGCCGCTGCCGGTGCAGCTCAGGCGGACGGTCGCGGCGGGCGGGAGGTTCGTGACCCGGAAGCGCCGGAGGCGGGTGCCGGACCAGCGCAGTGAGACCTTTGCGGTGTTGCGCAGACCCAGCTCGTGGAGTCCCCAGGGCGGGTTGGCGTTGATGACCCGCCCCGGCCTGCAGGTCGCGAGGAAGCTCGCGAACCGCGTCGAGGGGTGGCGTGCGCGGATCCTGTAGGCCCCGGCGGGAACACGGGTCCACACGACGCCGCCGTCGACCGAGGAGAGCTCCTGCAGCGGGTCCGGGATCACGTCCTCGTTGAAGTAGACCGGCGGCGGCAGGGCGGGCCGCGCGAAGGCCGTGGCTCCGGCCACGCCGTGGGCCCCGTAGCCGGTGAAGCCGTTGAACGAGAGGTCGCGGACGTTGCGGGTGCTGAACGTCGACACGATCGCGCACTGGCGCAGCTCGCCGCGCTCGTCGAGCGGCACCTCGAGCAGCCCGGCGAGCGCCCGGTAGATGGCGTCCCGGGGCGTCTGGAAGTTCACACGGGCCAGGTCCTCGCCGGCCGTCCGGAAGGTCTGGAGGTAGATCGTGTGGTACCCGGCCGCCGTGATGTAGGGCGTGATGCTCGCCCGGTCGGGCACGACGAGGTCGTAGCTGCCGTCGCGCCTGACCGTCGCGCGGACCCGCGGCCGTTCGGCCACGCGGACGATCGCGCCCCCGAGCTTGACCTTCGTGTTGCTGAACTCGTACGCCGTGCCGCGAATGTGCACCGGCCGCGCCCACGCCTCGGCCACGCCGAGCCAGGTGCCCAGGGCGCAGACCGTCGCTACCGCCAGGACCCGCCGCGAGCTCGTCATGGGCCGACCCTACAGCGATCCTGGGATCCTCTACGCGGATGAGGGCCGTCCTCCCGATCGTCCTGGCGGTGATTGTCGCCGCCACGGCCGCGCCGGCCGCCGGCGCCATCGAGGTCGTGGGCTCCGAGAAGCTCGACGCGCGCCTGCGCGAGTACCGGCTGCGGACTCCGGCGCTCCCCGGGCCGACGACCGTCCGCGTCCTGCTCCCCGACGGGTATGCCGAGCGCCCCCACCGGCGCTATCCGGTCCTCTACCTGCTGCACGGCTGCTGTGATTCCGACGTCGACGGCTCGCAGGCGTGGACGACCCACGGCGAGGCCGAGCAGGCGACGGCGGGGAAGCCGCTCATCGTGGTGATGCCGGCCGGCGGGCGCGGAGGGCTGTACTCGGACTGGGCGAACGCCGGGAGCCAGGGCCGCCCGCAATGGGAGACCTACCACGTCAGGCAGCTGATCCCGTGGATCGACGCGCGGTTCCGCACGAGGGCGGCCCGCGCCGGCAGGGTCATCGCCGGGCTGTCGATGGGCGGCTTCGGCGCGATGAAGTACGCGGCGACCTACCCGGACAGGTTCATCGCGGCCGCCTCTTTCAGCGGAGCGGTGGACTCGAACTTCGCGGACGGCGCCGTGCACGGCGTCCTTCCGTCGTTCGACGGTGGAGACGCCGGCTCGGTGTGGGGCCCCAGGGCCACCAGCGAGATCCGCTGGCGGTCAGAGAACCCCTGGGACCTGGCCGCGAACCTGCGACCGCTCACCCTGACCATCCTCACCGGCAACGGAGAGCCCGGCCCGCTCGACGCTCCGGGCGCGACGCCGGACCCCATCGAGGCGGGCGTCCGGGCCAACTCCGTCTCGCTGCACCATCGGCTGACGGCGCTCGGGATCGCCCACCGCTGGGACGACTACGGCCCGGGGACCCACACGTGGCCCTACTGGGCCCGGGACCTCAGGCAGACGCTCCCGGCGCTCCTCGCCGTGTTGCGCCATCCGCCGCGTCCTCCGGCGCGGGTGTCGTACCGGAGCGCGCTGCCGAGCTACTCCGTGTTCGGCTGGCGGGTCGCATGGCACCGCGGTGGGCTGGCGTTCACCAGGCTCGTGCGGGCGAGCCGCCGCGGCTTCACGCTCGAAGGCCGCGGAACCGCCGTGGTGAGGACGCCGGCGGGCTTCTCCAGGTGCCCGAGGGTGACCGTGGACGGCGCGGCCGTCAGCGCGAGAGCCGATCGTCGCGGCCGGCTCGCCATCCGAGCCCGGACCGGCTCGGATGGGAAGGCCAGGGTGCGCATCCGCTCGGGCAGCGGCTGCCGCTAGGCCGACAGCCCCACGGCTTCGAGCGCGTCGGCCCGCGATTCGTAGACCCGCCAGCGGACGCATTTGCCGTCACGCCACTCGGCCACGTGCCAGGAGCTCTGCTCGAACGGGGTGTCGCTCCCCGCACCGCGGCCACGGTTGCGCAGCTCCGCGAACGTCAGGTCTCCGAGGTCGCGAACGTCCACGATGGTGGCGTGGAAGTCGGGAAAGGCGGCGCTCAGGCTCCCGAACCAGCGCCGCACGCCGTCGTGGCCGCTGTACCCGCCCTCTATCGGGGCGAGCCGCGGAAGGGCCTCGACATCGGGGTCCATCACCGCCAGCAGGGCGTCGAGATCGCCGTCGTTGAAGGCCTGCGCCGCCCTGCGGTACTGGTCGACGTTCTCCTGTGACATCTCGCGGGCGAGTATCCCCGCAGTCGGCCACGACTGCCGGGGGTCGGCTTCTCGGCCGGGCCGAGGTCTCGAGATCTAGGCCGGCTGCGCTTCGCGGTTGCGCTCGCCGCTCGAGAGCGCACCATCCAGTTGTGCGCGCGAGCTGATCCCCAGCTTCTTGAAGACCTTGTGCAGGTGGTACTCGACGGTGCGCGGGCTTATGAACAGCTGCGCTCCGATCTCGGGGTTCGAGTATCCCTGCCCGGCGAGCCCGGCGATCTGAGCCTCCTGGGCGGTGAGCTCGTCGCGTGTGTCGGCGGTGCGTTTGCGGGCCTTCGCGCCCGTGGCGAGGAGCGACCGGCCGGCGCGCTCGGCGAAGCCGTCGGCACCCATCGACGCGAACATGTCGTTGGCTGTGCGCAGCTGCTCACGAGCATCGCCGCGCCGGCCCTCGCGCCGAAGCCACTCGCCGTATACGAGGTGGGCGCGTCCGAGCTCGAGGAGCATCCGAGTCCGGCGGAGCCGGTCGATCGCTTCCCGGTAGTGGCCCTCGGCCGACTCGCTCTCGGCCACGAGAGCTCGTGAACGGGCCTCGACCCCGAGCGCCCAGTCCGTACCGCCGGCCTGTGTCATCTCTGCGAGCTGTTCCGCTGCCTCGGCGGCTCGCGCCGTGTTGCCGCTCAGTGCCGCTGCCTCGATGAGCTCGACCAGTGCCCAGGTGGACAATCCCATCTCCAGCGGGTAGCTGCGCGCCTGCTCGGCTGCGGCGAG
Source organism: Thermoleophilaceae bacterium (assembly GCA_016929195.1). GTDB lineage: Bacteria > Actinomycetota > Thermoleophilia > Solirubrobacterales > Thermoleophilaceae > JACVRW01. Next base: position 23,568 of record JAFGJG010000065.1, on the reverse strand, counting down.
CGCCTGGTCGAATCGGGAGAGGCCGTTGTTGACCACCGCTTCGGCCCAGTGGCGTGCGGTCAGCCATTGGCCTTCGCCTCGAGCGATCATCTCGTTCATGGCGGCGTCGATCACACCGGAGGAGATGTCCCCGCTGCCCCTGAGCGCGGCGAGCACCACGGCACCGTAGGGTCCGCGGTTGCTTCCGGTCGCCTGGCTGACCGTCTCCACTTCTTCGGCGATGGCTGCGGCCGCGGCGAACTGGCCGGCGAACATCAGATAGGCCAGCCGCAGGAGAAGAGCGATCGGCAGCACTGCGAGGGCGCCGCCGTCACGGGCAAGGTCGACGAGGCGGTTCGAGAGCACGTCCCAGCTCTCGTCGTCCCAGACCTCGTGGGCCATCCGGCACGCAAGCGGGAGCCACAGCAACGCGTCCCCGCGAGGCAGGTCCTCGTTTCGGAAGGCGCTCAGTGCCTCGCTCAGCAATGGGGTACCCGCGGCGCGCCCTTCCGTGATCAGTACGGCAAGCCCCTCCAGGAGGTGGTCGGACGGGTGGAGCGGTACCGATGGGGGCGGTGCAGACCGAGCCGCGACGGCGACGCCGTGGATACCGCCGTCGTCGTCGAAGAGACGGCCTGTGATCAGTGCCGCGAAGAAGGCGTCCCGGTAGGTCTCGCGCGCGAGCGCGTTGTCGAGCGGCTCCAGCCGTTTCGCCGCGTCTAGCAGAAGCCCGGCCGCCGCGTTCGGGCTCCCCGACGCGAACATGATCTGGCCGCGGAGCAGGCCTGCGCGAGCATGTCCGAGATCGGCGATCGGCCCCGCCTCCGCGGTGGCGAGCAGGTCGAGGGCGGCGTCGAACTCGCCCGCCTGGTGCTTGGCCTGCGCCGCCGCCAGCGCGCGGTCGGCCCGCCGGCCCGGGTCGAGGGTCAGCGCGGCCGAGCGCTCGAGGAAGGCTGCCGCGGCCGGCAGGCCGCCGCGCGCCTCGGCTCGGCGCGCCGAGTGCTCGAGCTCATCGGCCACCGCCTCGTCGGGTCCCAGCGTCGCCTGGGCGCGGTGCCAGGCGCGGCGCTCGGGATGCCGCTCGGCGTCCGTTGCCTCGGCGAGCGCTCGATGGACGCCCCTTCGCTCCTCGGGCGACGCCGCCCGGTAGATGCCGGAGCGGAGGAGCGGATGGCGAAAGGTGACCCGGCCGGCCATTTCGAGCAGGCCGGCCGCTTCAGCCGGGCCGGCCGCCTCGATCGCGATCCCGAGCCGGGCGGCAGCTCGCCAGAGAAGAGGTGGGTCGCCGAGTGGCTCGGCCGCCGCAACGAGCAGCAACCGCTGTGTCTCGCCGGGGAGGTGTCCGGCCTGCCGTCGAAAGCTCGCCTCGATCTGACGGGACAGCGGCAGCCCGCCCGGCAGGCCGAAACCTCCGGCGAAGCTCGCCGATGACAACCCCCGCGGCAATTCGAGAAGCGCCAGCGGGTTGCCGTGCGTCTCGGCGATGATCCGGTCGCGCACCCGGCCGTCGATCGGGCCCGGGATCGCCGAGGCGAGCAGCTCACGCGCGTCGGCGTCCGACAATCCCCTCAAGCGGAACCCCGGGAGATCCGCCAGCTCGTGGGCCTCCTCGTGCTCCCGCGCCGCGAACAGGAGCACGACCGAGTCGGCCTGCAGTCGTCGTGCGGTGAAGGCGAGCACCTGGGCGGAGGATCGGTCGAGCCACTGGGAATCGTCGATCACACACACGAGCGGCTGCTGCTCGGCAGCTGCGGAGAGCAGGCTCAGCGACGCGAGGCCGACGAGAAATCGATCCGGCCGGGGCCCCGAGTGCAGCCCGAACGCGGTGCCGAGGGCCTCACGCTGAGGCTCGGGGAGGCGAATGAGATCGCCCAGCAGCGGCGCGCAGAGCTGGTGGAGGCTCGCGAAAGCGAGTTCCATCTCGGACTCCACCCCCGCCGCACGCAGGACCCGGCAGCCCTGGCTGCGCGCCGCCGCGAAGTCGAGAAGGGCGCTCTTCCCGACGCCGGCCTCGCCGCGCAGGACGAAGGCGGCGCTCTGCCCCGACCGCGCTGCATCCAGCAGCCGCTCGAGCATCGCGCACTCCGCCGCGCGCCCGCGGAGCACGACTCACCCGCACCCGCGCAGAGAGGCGACCATCCGCGGCCAGAGGAGGGGTGCGTTCACCACAGCGGACCGAGCACAGACTAGGGCATCTGGCTGGGGAGTCCCTGACGCGAGCGCCGCCCGGCGACCCTCATTCTCCACGGTCGAACTCATCGTTCAGATCACGATTTCGAGGAGGGCCGTGATGGCCAGCATCCGCGTCGGCGAGGAGAACTCGACCGAGATTCTCATCCACTATGAGGATCTCGGGTCCGGACAGCCCGTCGTCCTGATTCACGGCTTTCCGCTCAGCGGGCGCTCGTGGGAGAAGCAGACGATCGCACTGCTCGAGGCGGGGTTCCGCGTGATCACGTACGACCGGCGCGGCTTCGGCGACTCGAGCCAGCCGAGCACCGGCTACGACTACGACACGTTCGCGGCAGACCTCGACCGGCTCATGTCCGAGCTCGACCTGCGCGACGTGATCCTCGCGGGCTTCTCGATGGGCACCGGCGAGGTCACCCGCTATCTCGGCACCTACGGCTCCGAGCGCGTGAGCAAGGCGGTGCTGATCGGTGTCGTGCCGCCCTTCCTGCTCAAGGCCGACGACAACCCCGCGGGCGTCGAGCCGGCCGCGATCGACGAGATCGTTGCGGCGATCAGGGCCGATCGGCCCGCCTACATGACCGACTTCTACGAGGCCTTCTACAACCTCGACGAGCTCCTCGGTAAGAGGATCAGCGAGGAAGTCGTGCGCGACAGCTGGAACGTCGCCGCGGGCGCCTCGGCGATCGGGACCGTGGCCTGCCCGCCCACGTGGATCACCGACTTTCGCCAAGACCTCCCGAAGAACGACGTCCCCACCCTCGTCATCCACGGCGACGCGGACCGGATCCTGCCGATCGACGCCACCGCCCGCCGGCTGCCGGATCTGATCGCCGACTGCGAGCTGGTCGAGATCGAAGGGGCCCCCCACGGCCTGCTCTGGACGCACGCGGCCGAGGTGAACGAGGCGCTCCTGGAGTTCGTCGGAGGGGACCGCCGGTCGGCCGAGACCGTCGGAGCGGGGGCAGGCGAGGCGCGGGAGAGAGGCGACTGATCGTGGCGCCGGGGGGAGGCCACCGCGTGGTCGTCGTGGGCGGTGGCTTTGGCGGCCTGTTCGCCACGCGATTCCTTCGAAGGGGCGACGTCCGGATCACGCTCGTCGACCGGACGACCCATCACCTCTTCCAGCCGCTGCTCTACCAGGTGGCTACGGGAATCCTCTCGGTCGGCCAGATCGCGCCACCGCTGAGGGGCATCCTGCGCAAGCACAAGAACGTCGACGTCCAGCTGGCCGAGGTCACCGGCTTCGATCTCGAGGAGCGGGCGGTCGTCGCCGTCCGGCCCGGGGGGACCGAGTGCGCATTCGCCTACGACAGCCTGATCGTCGCCCCGGGGTCCACGACCTCGTACTTCGGCAACGAGGAACTCGCCCAGCACTCCCTCCCGATGAAGACGATCGACGACGCCCTCAACCTGCGACGGCGGATATTCGCCGCGTTCGAGCTGGCCGAGACCGCGCCTTCAGAGGCCGAGCGCCGCAGGTGGCTCACGTTCGCCGTCGTAGGTGGCGGGCCGACGGGATGCGAGGTCGCAGGACAGATCGCCGAGCTCGCCCAGCGGACGCTGAAGGAGGACTTTCGTTCGATCGACGTCGCGAGCGCCGTCGTGCTGCTCTTCGACGCCGGGAAGGAAATCCTCGGGACGTTCGGCGGCGGCCTGTCCCGGAAGGCCACGGACGGGCTGGAGCGCATGGGAGTCGAGATTCGCACCGAGACCCGGGTGACGGGCATCGACGGCGACGGCATGGACGTCGAGTCGCCGAACGGCCGGGAGCGCATCGCGACGCACACGGTCGTCTGGGCGGCCGGCGTGCAGGCCTCGCCCCTGGCGGGCATCCTGGCCGAGGCCGCCGGAGCCGAGCGTGACCGTGCCGGGCGCGTCGTTGTTCGACCGGACTGCACGCTGCCGGACCACCCGGAGATCTTCGTCATCGGTGACGCGATGACGCTCTCCGGCCTCCCCGGCGTCGGCGGCGTGGCGGTCCAGCAGGGGATTCACGTTGCCCGGACGATCAGGCAGCGTCTCGAAGGCAGGGAGCGAGGAAACCCGTTCAGGTACCGCGACCTCGGGAGCATGGCGACGATCGGCCGGGGCCGCGCGATCGTGAGCTTCCATCGCCTGCGCTTTGGGGGACTGGTGGGCTTTCTCTCATGGCTCTTCGTCCATCTGGCCCTCCTCACGGGTCACCGAAACCGCTTCGGAGCACTGATCGCCTGGGGCTGGGCCTTCCTCGGCCGCTCCCGGAACCAGCGGGCGTTCACCGTCGAGTCCATCGGCGGCAGCGACATCTACCGAGGGTTTGCTCCGGCCGGTGTGCCTGCGTTCGAGCGGGAGGCGGGATGAGCTTCACCAAGATCGCCACCGCGGGCGCCGGCACCATGGGCTCTCAGGTCGCCTGGCAGATGGCCTTCCACGGCAAGCACGTGACCGTCTACGACGCCATCGCCGCGGGCTTGGAGAAGGGCAGAGAGCTGCACGAGGAGTATGCGGCGCTCTTCGTCGAGCAGCGCGGTGCCAGCCGGAGGGAGGTCGAGGACACGTTCGCTCGCCTCACGTACACGACCGACTTGGCGGAGGCGGTGCGCGATGCCGATCTGATCAGCGAATCCGTGCCGGAGGACCTGTCCATCAAAGAGTCCTTCTGGCGCGAGGCCTCCACGCACGCCCCGGAGCGGACGGTGTTCACGACCAACACGTCCACCCTCGCACCGAGCGTGCTGGCGGGCTTCGTCGACCGGCCGCAGCGGTTCCTGGCCCTGCACTTCGCCATCGGCGTGTGGGACTCGAACATCGGCGAGGTCATGGGCCACGCCGGCACCGACCCCACCGTCTTCGAGAACCTGCTGGAGTTCGCCGGCGAGATCGGCCTGGTGCCGATCCCCCTTCGCAGGGAGCGGAGCGGCTACATAGTCAACAGCCTGCTCGTGCCCTGGTGCACGGCCGCGCTCGAGCTGCTGGTGAGCGGCGTGAGCGACCACCAGAGCATCGACCGCACCTGGATGATCACGCTGCAGAGCGGGATGGGCCCCTTCGGAATGATGGATCGCATGGGCCTCGGGGTCGTCCACCACGTCGCGAAGCTCGTCGCCGAGACCACGCCGGACAGCCGAGCGCTCGAGTCCGCCCGCTACCTCGACGAGCACTACATCCAGAAGGGCCTGCTCGGTGTGGTGACCAACGAGGGCTTCTACCGCTATCCGAACCCGGCCTTCGCCCAGCCGGGCTTCGTCTGAGTCGCGTCGGCGATGCCGGGACGGCCGACGTGATCACTCCCGGCGAGCTGGTGCCTCAACCGCACGAGTACGTGCTCCGGAACGGCACGCCCGACTCGATCCCCGGGTGGAAGTCGCTTGCGGACGGTCTCCTCACCGACCAGTCCTGCGCGTTTCACCGCAACATCGAGATCTCCTCGCGCTACGCCTGGATCTACAAGCTCCTCCCCGATTGCCTGAAGTGGGCCGGGATGGCCGCGTTCGCGTCGCACCACGTTCGGCTGGCGCTGTTCCCCTTCCGGCTGGACACCGATCGCACCGGCTACGTGGACATCCCTCACAGCCTGCGACGTCAGAGGGCGCTGCTGTTGGAGGACGTGAACACGATCCGCGAGACGAACAACGCCATCTTCGACGACATCTTCTGGGTGCACCTCGCGTACGGCACCGCCGAAGACGGGATCGGACGTCTACGCGCTCTCCTGGGAGCCGAGCCCCACTATGCGGCGGTCCTCGCCGGCTTCGAGGCGATCGACCGAGGACACCGTGTGGTGGAGGACGCGACGGCCTCCTCGGAGGCTCGGCGCAAAGCCGAGGATCTCATCTGGGAGGGCAACGTCCAGCTCCTCGAGCACGAGCAGCGCGCTCTCGTGCAACCCAACCTCGATCGCCTCTCGTGCGCGTTCGCGAGGCTCTTCTCCATCGGCTCGGCCCTGACGTTCGAGGTGCGTGGAGTGCGCCAGGAGGCTTTGTACTTCACCTCGTTCTATCTCTACTCGCTCACGCGAGGGATCCCGCAGGCTCTTCGTGAGCAGGCCTGGCCGAGGATCACCCGCTTCGAAGACCGCTGGCGCTGGATCGAGACGAGCATCGTGCCTCGCTTCCGGAGATTCGATGCCGACACGCGCCTGGCCGACTCCAGCCTGCGCCGCATCTTCGCCGAGGCGCGCGACTACGCGTCGAACCCATGCGTCCTACCCCGTTCGCCGCAGACCGAGGAGGCCGCGTCCGACCCTGAACAGCGGCGGCCGATGGCGACCTCCTTCGACTAGGCAACCGAGAGTCCCGGTTGTCGGCGGCCCGCGATTCGCGAACAGCGAGCGGCTACTTGGACTCGACGCGTCCGAGCGGGGTCTCCTCGGAGTCGAGCTCGTCGAGCGCGTCCTGCCAGCTGGGGTCGCCGTGGAGCTGGGTTCGTAGGTGACGGGGCGCCTTCCTGTGACTGCCCGCCCGCAAACTGGGACAACGGTCCTGGCGACTGTCCCCGAGAACACGAAAGCCCCGCCGTCTGCGGGGCTTTCCTGAAGCGGCTGATGGGATTCGAACCCACGACCTTCTGCATGGCAAGCAGACGCTCTAGCCAACTGAGCTACAGCCGCGCGAACGGCGAGTATAGCCCCGCCGGCGCCGCCCTCAGCGGCGCTTCCTGTGCTTCGGCCGGTCCACGCGGATCTTGAACGTGAAGCGGTCGCCGGTCGGCTGCTGGTCGACCGTCACGGTGCCGCGGGCGCCCGCGAAACGGCCGGTTCCGCCCGTGATCGCCTGGTCGTAGAGGCAGGTCGGGGCCGTCCGCGCGGGAGCTCGTGGACCCCAGCGCAGGGCGCGGAGCCGAACAGGCGCACGCAGGTCGCGGCATCGGTCCCGAGCATGTCTCCCGCCGAGCACCCCCGCGGGCCCGTGTCGAGGCCCGTTGCCTTCTCGATCTGCGACGTGGCCTTGATCGTGACCGTCTCGCGGCGGCTGAGCTGGCCGGCAGGGCGAGCACGGCGGTGGCGGCGGGGCGCGGTCTTCGGGGGACCCACGCGGCCCCCGCAGCGCGGAAAGGTGCCGAACTTGGGCTGCCAGGGCCGACGCTACGCTTGGGCCGCTCCGGCGCCGTGGCGGAGTGGTTACGCAGCGGCCTGCAAAGCCGTTTACACCGGTTCGATTCCGGTCGGCGCCTTCGGCCCTGCGGCCGTGCCGGCGTGTTACGGAGTCCAGTTGATCGGCCGCTCGCCGGGCCGGCAGCCCGAGCCGGGCTCGACCACGCGCATCCGGTCGCTGCGCGTCGAGTAGCACCCGTGGATCAGGCCGTTGTCCTCGGGCACGCATCCGCGCACCGCGGTGAACGCGACGAGGCTCAGCGCCGAGAGGACGGCCAGCACGGCGACAGCGGTGACGGGGGAGGGGAGCCGGTTCCCCTGAATGCTCACCCTTTCCCATGTAGTGGAAGGGTGTGGAGCTTAACGCCGGGTCAGTCGACGGGCGCGAGTACCACGGCGGCGGGCCCCTCGCCCGGCGTGTTGTGGCAGGCGAAGTCCCCGGTCTGGGCGTAGATCAGGGAGAGGCAGCGCCCGATCGCGCGCTGGCCGTAGGCGTTCGGGTGGAAGGTCTCCTCGAGCGTCCCCTGAGCGACCACCTGGGGGACGTTCAGGAAGCGTGCCCACTCGCTCGTGGTGCCGGAGGGCGGCTCGAGCGGCGTGGCCAGGCTGGTCGACTCCGAGCAGATCTCGCGGCCCTGGAAGAGGTCCCGGAGGTCCATGAACTGCACGCCGCGATCCTCCGCGACCGTCCTCACGCTGTCGGCGATCTGGTTCACGACGGTGTCTCGGGCCCAGTCCGCGTCGGAGTCGTACACGGGGCAGCCGTCGACCGTGCTGCGGGAGACGCGATCGATCTCGGGCACCCGGAGCTCCGACCCCCGCGCGATCGCGGACGGATACGACTGGAGGACGAAGCGGTACTGGGAGCGCAGGTAGCCGAGGCCGGCCATGACCGCGCGGACCTCGTCGATCGCCTTCCCGACGTTCGCGCGCATCTGCGGGAACCTCGCGGCGAGCCCCGGCCCCTCGCTCTCCTCGCAGGTGGCGGTGAGGAGCGTCTCGTAGGTCTCGACGCAGGCGGTGACGATCGCCGCAAAGCCCAGATCGTTGCCGCCGATCGACAGGACGACGAGGTCGATGTCGTTGTCACGTGCGACGGGCGCGAGCTGGTCGGCCTGGGCCGCCTCGCCGTTCTGCCCGGCTCCGCCGCTCTCGGCGCGGAAGATGTTGGACGTCGCCGCGCCGGAGCACGCGAGGTTGAAGGTGCGGTTCACCGGCAGGGCGGCGGACCTGATCTCGGCCACCGTGGAGCGGTGGCAGCCGTTCGTGTCCGACGGCGGGTCGTAGGCCAGCGTCGTGTCGTAGCCGGTCCCGGTGAACGCGCGGTCGGTGCCGTCGCGGCCTCCCGCGGCGTTGATCGAGTTCCCGTCCCAGCGCCCGCCCTCGCCCGAGATGTAGGAGTCGCCCAGCGAGACCGCCGCGCTCGGGGCGGCGGGGGTCGTGAACGTTCTGACCGCCCCGCAGCTCGAGCCGTCCGTGTCCCTCGAGCACGCGCGGTACCGGTACTCCGTCGCCGGCTCGAGCCCGTTCTTTCGGTACTCGACGGGAACCTCGACGTCCTTCGTGAGGCTCACGTTCGCCAGATCCGGCGCCCCGAACGCAGCGCCGACCGGCGCGACGTCGAACCAGAACTGCCCCACCTCGGTCCGCGTCGAGGTCACCCCTCCGGCGAGCAGCGCCTGGTGGGCCGTGACCTCGCTCGTGCCGCCGGTCCGCGAGGTCGTGCATCCGGTGAGCAGCACAGCCGCGATCGCGACCAGCGTCGTGACCCGCAGTGCCCTCCCCGCTCCCGACATCGGCGGAGACCCTACCGGTAGTTGCGAATGGAACTTGACCGCTCCGGGTATCTGGCGCCGAAAGGGCGTGCGCTGTGGGGGCAGCGCGTCCCTGGGAGAGGGAGGAAACGCGTATGTCAGCTCCAGAAGGCGGCCTACCCGCCGACGGGAGACCTCAGTACGACTGGGAGACCATCGAGCGCTCCCCGGAGTTCCGAGAGCTGGTGTCGAGGAAACGGGCGTTCATCGTCCCGGGGACCATCTTCTTCCTCGCCTGGTACCTCGGCTTCATCGTCCTGGCGGGCTACGCGCCCGACTTCATGGGCAGCGAGTTCCTCGTGGACGGGCTCACAGTCGGCTACGTGCTCGCGCTGAGCCAGTTCCTGATGACGTTCGTGCTCGGGTGGATGTATCTCCGCAAGGCGGATCGCGTGTTCGATCCGCTCGCGGAGCGCGCTGTGGCGAGCGCCGAGGGCCGTGAGCACGCGGCGGCGGAGACCGCCGCTCCGGAGCCCGCACGTCAGCCCCAGCCGAGCGGGAGGGTGCTGCCGCAATGACGCTCCTCGCTTCCGTCAACGAGACCGCGCTGGTCGTATTCGCGGTCGTCGTCGGCATCACGATGGTCATCACGTACCTCGCGTCGAAGCGCGTGTCGACCGCCACGGACTTCTGGGCCGCCGGCCGCTCGTTGACCGGGCCGCAGAACGGGTTCGCGATCGCCGGTGACTACATGTCCGCGGCATCGTTCCTCGGAATCGCAGGCCTGATCTACCTGTTCGGGTTCGACGGGTTCCTTTACTCCGTCGGCTTCCTGGTCGCGTTCCTGACCGTGCTGTTCCTGCTCGCCGAGCGCATGCGGAACAGCGGCAAGTACACGATCGCCGACGTGCTGACGTTCCGGCTGAAGCAGAAGCCGGCGCGGTCGGCGGCGGCGCTCGGGACGCTGGCCGTGGTGGCCTTCTATCTGATCGCGCAGATGGTCGGCGCGGGCGTGCTGATCGAGGCGCTGGTGGGCATCGACTTCTCGCTCGCCGTGGTCCTCACCGGCGCCTTCATGGTCGTCTACATCATCGCCGGCGGGATGCTCGCCACCAGCTGGGTCCAGATCATCAAGGCGTTCATGCTCATGTCGGCCGCCGTCGTCATGACGGTCTGGGTCATGACGAAGACGAGCGCGAACCCCGTGGACCTGTTCAAGGACGCGCGCGGCCAGTCGGCCGAGGGCCAGAAGTACCTCGAGCCGGGCCTGTTCTTCGCGACGCCGCTCGACACCGTGTCGCTCGGCCTCGGGCTCGTGCTCGGCACGGCCGGCCTGCCGCACATCCTGATGCGGTTCTTCACGGTGCCGAACGCCAAGGCCGCCCGCTCGTCCGTGATGTGGGCGATCGGGCTGATCGGCGCCTTCTACCTGATGACGACGTTCCTGGGCTTCGGCGCGCGCGCCATCCTGGGGAGGGCAGGCGAGGAGGCGGCCGGCACGGGCGGCAACCTCGCCCTTCCGAACCTCGCCGACGAGCTCGGCGGCGACCTGTTCCTGGCGATCATCGCCGGGGTCGCGTTCGCGACGATCCTCGCGGTCGTCGCGGGCCTCGTCATCTCGGCGTCCGGGGCCGTGGCACACGACATCTGGTCGAACGTGGTGCGCGCGGGCCGCGACTCGGAGCGTGAGGAGGTCTGGGTCGCGAAGATCGCCGCGGTCTCGATCGGCGCGATCGCGATCGCGATCGCCGTGATCGGCGGGGCGGGCCTGAACGTGTCGTTCATGGTCGGCCTGGCGTTCGCCGTGGCTGCGAGCGCCAACTTCCCGGCGCTCCTGCTCGCGCTGACGTGGCGGCGGTTCAACACGACGGGCGCGATCGTGGGTGTGCTCACCGGCGTGTTCAGCTCGGTGTTCCTCGTGATCATCAGCCCGAAGGTGTGGCCCGGGGCCGACTCGGAGGGCGGCCTGTTCGGGTTCTACGACCTGTCCCAGCCGGGGATCATCTCGATCCCGCTCGGCTTCCTCGGATGCTGGCTCGGCACGGTGCTGACCACCGAGCCGGCGGCAGAGCGCAAGTTCGACGAGCTCTACGTCCGTTCCGAGACGGGTCTCGGAGCCGAGGTCGCGACCGGCCTGAAGGGCTAGATCCCTGCCCGGGCGGAGGGGCGCCGCGTGCGCCCCTCCGCGTTCGGGTAGAACCCTTCTTGAAGGCGACCACCAGGAGGGGGAGATGGAAGGCGGCACCAAGGTCTCGGCGGAGCAGCTCGAGAAAGAGCTGGCAGAACTGCTCGACCGTGAGACGTTCGAGCCCCCGGAGGAGTTCGCCGCGGGAGCGCTCGTCTCCGACGAGTCGGCCTACGCCGAGGCCGAGAAGGACCCCGAGGGCTGGTGGGCCAAGCAGGCCGAGGCGCTCGACTGGTTCGAGCCCTGGGACACCGTGCTCGACGAGTCCGACGCGCCCTTCTACAAGTGGTTCGCGGGCGGCAAGCTGAACGCCTCGTACAACGCGCTCGACCGGCACGTGGAGGCCGGCCGCGGCGACCGCGTGGCCTTCCACTGGCGCGGCGAGGAGGGCGAGGAGCGCGACGTCACGTACGCCGAGCTGCTGCGCGACACGAAGCGCCTTGCGAACGTCCTGAAGGACCGCGGCGTGCAGCCCGGGGACGTGGTCGGGATCTTCCTGCCGATGATCCCGGAGGTGGCCGTGGCGATGCTCGCCTGCGCGCGGATCGGTGCGCCGCACAACGTGGTCTTCGGCGGCTTCTCGCCCGAGTCGGTCAAGGAGCGCATGGAGTTCTCCGAGGCCAAGGCGCTCATCACCGTGGACTGCGCCCGGCGCAAGGGCAAGGTGGCCGCCATCAAGCCCGACGTGGACGAGTTCCTCGGCGACGTCCCCTCGATCGAGACGGTCGTCGTGGTCCGCAACACGGGCGCCGACGTGGACATGCAGGAGGGGCGCGACCTCTTCTACGACGAGGCGATCGAGGCCGCCTCCGAGGACTGCCCGGCGGAGCCGCTCGACGCCGAGCACCCGCTCTACGTGCTCTACACGTCGGGCTCGACGGCGAAGCCGAAGGGCATCCTCCACACGACCGGTGGCTACCTGACGGGCATCGCGTGGACGCACAGGCACGTCTTCGACCTCAGGCCGGACGACGACGTCTACTGGTGCTCGGCCGACGTCGGCTGGGTCACCGGCCACTCCTACATCGTCTACGGGCCGCTCGTGAACGGGGCGACGTCGGTGATGTACGAGGGCGCTCCGGACTACCCGGATAAGGACATCTGGTGGGAGCTCTGCGAGCGCTACGGCGTGACCCTCTTCTACACCGCTCCGACGGCGATCCGCGCGTGCATCAAGTGGGGCATCGAGTACCCGCAGCGGCACGACCTGTCGAAGCTGCGGCTGCTGGGCACGGTCGGCGAGCCGATCAACCCGAAGGCGTGGCTCTGGTACTGGAAGATCATCGGCGGGGAGCGCTGCCCGGTCGTCGACACCTGGTGGCAGACCGAGACCGGCGCGATCATGATCTCGGCCCTGCCGGCGGTGGTGCCGGCCAAGCCGGGATCGGCCACGCGCCCGCTGCCCGGCGTGTTCCCGGCCGTGCTCGACGAGGAGGGCAACGAGGTGCCCGACGGCGAGCAGGGGCTGCTCGCGATCACCCGTCCGTGGCCGAGCATGCTGCGGAACCTGTTCAAGGATCCCGAGCGCTACAAGGAGACCTACTTCTCCAAGTTCGGCGACACCACCTACTTCGTGGGCGACGCCGCGCGGCGGGACGAGGACGGCTACTTCTGGATCGTCGGCCGTGTGGACGACGTGGTGAACGTGTCCGGCCACCGGCTCTCGACCGCCGAGGTCGAGTCGGCGATCGTGTCCCACCCGAAGGTGGCCGAGGCGGCCGTGATCGGCCAGCAGGACGAGGACACGGGCCAGTCGATCGCCGCCTTCGTGATCCTCGAGGGCGACCTCGAGGGCAGCGAGCAGCTCGAGACCGAGGTGCGCGAGCACGTGGCGAGGCGCATCGGCAAGCTCGCGCGCCCCAAGCGGATCATCTGGACCGCGGACGTGCCCAAGACTCGGTCCGGCAAGATCATGCGCCGGCTCCTGCGCGACATCGCGGAGGGCCGCGAGCTCGGGGACGTGACGACGCTGCGCGAGCCCGGCGTGATGAAGGATCTCGAAGGGAAGTTCGCCGACTCCGAGAGCTCGTGAGGCAGTAGTAGGGTCCAGCCCATGCGCTACCTCATCACCGGCGGCTCCGGCTACATCGGCACCCGCCTAGTCGACCGTCTCTCCCGCCGCGATGACACGGAGCAGATCGTGATCTGCGACGTGGCGCCTCCCAAGACCTTCATCCCGAAGACGGAGTTCAAGAAGGTCGACGTGCGCGACCGCGCCGCGGTCCGGGCCGCGGTGGAGTCCGCCCGCCCCGACGCGCTCGTGCATCTGGCGTTCATCCTCAACCCGTCGCACGACGAGGGGTTCATGTACGACGTCGACGTGAACGGCACGCACAACGTGCTGGAGGCCGCGGCCGCGGCGAACGTCGGCCAGGTGCTCGTCACGACGTCGGCGGTGGCGTACGGCGCGTTCCCGGACAACCCGGTCCCGCTGACGGAGGACGACCCCGTGCGCGGCGTGGCGCGCTTCTCGTACGCGCGCGACAAGACCGAGTCCGACCGCATCTGCCAGCTCTGGGGGCACGAGCACCCGGACCGCGTGCTCACGATCGTGCGCCCCTGCATCGTCTTCGGGCCGAACGTGGACAACTACCTCGTCCGCCTCTGGACGAAGACGCCGTTCACGGCTGACGTGGGCACCCTCGACCAGCAGATCCAGTTCGTGCACGAGGAGGACGTGGTGGAGGCCGTGACCGGCCTCCTGCTCGGCCGTCACGGCGGCGCCTACAACGTCGCCGGCGACGGCCTGATGACGATGCGCGAGTGCGGCGAGCTGATCGACAGCCCGGTCCGGAAGCTGCCGCTGTGGGCGTACCGGGCGCTCGCGCGCGTCATGTGGAGGCTGCGCGCCTCCGAGGCGCCCCCGGGCCAGGTCGACTTCGCGCTCTACCCGTGGATCGTCTCGAACGAGAAGCTCAAGCGGACGCTCGGCTGGACGCCCGCGCACTCGAGCCGCGAGACGTTCGAGATCACGATGCGCGCGCACGGGAAGATGCCGGCCGCGACCCCGGCCGAGGCTCCACAGCCCGGTGCTAGAGTCGCCGCCTAGCTCCCCGGGCCGTTAGCTCAGCTGGGAGAGCGCCGGCTCGACAAGCCGGAGGTCACTGGTTCGAGCCCAGTACGGCCCATCATCCGAAGCCTCAGCGCAGCCGGACCTCGTAGTGCGCGACGGTCTCGGCAGCATCGGTCACACGGAAGGTGCCGCGAGCGCGCGCGTACCGGCCCGTGCCCCCGACGACGGGGATCGTGTATGCGCGGTTGCCGTCGCGAGCGAGGCCGGTGGCCACGATCTGCCCGGATCCGAGAATCAGCGTGAAGGTGCAGACCTGCTCGTCGGCTGAGACCCGGGTGCAGGTCCCGGCGTCGCGGCCCACGAGCTTGCTTCCTCGGCTCAGCTGGTCGCGGAACTGCAGCCTGTCGCCGGACGTCTCGCCGGGGGGCGCTTCGTCCTGGGAGGCGAACCCGCCCTCGGCGAGCCGCGCGTCGAAGCGAAGCACGCCGGTGGAGTCCGCGCCCGCGGAGATGGCGAAGGCCGCCGTGGCCGTGGCGCCGACGGCGGCCAGCCCAGCGATTCTGCGCCCCACGGACCCTCTGGATGACGACATCGACCTGCCTCCTGACTGTTCGGATGGGATCGGCACCTCGCGATGGTCTCTTCCCCGGGGGCCGCTTCGCCAGGGGCGCGAGGTAGGCAGGGCCACCGCCGGAGGGCAAGGCGATCCTTGCCGGAAGGTCAGCCTTCGGCCGGACCGCTCAGTCGTTGCTGCGCCGGTCGACGCATCGGCCCATGGCGTGACGGTGGTGGGCGCCGCGTCCATACCACGCACGGAAGGCGGCTCGCCCGTGCGCCGCTCGGATGAAGATGCACTCCGGCCGGGCCTGGCGCCTGACCGACGACGGCTGCGCGTCGGTCACGGTGATGGCCCCGGAGGACAGCGGGCCGATCACGTCCTCGGCCGGTGCCGGGCATTCGCTCGGCAGGGTGTAGATGAACGTCCAGCTCAGCGCGTCGCCACCCGCGGCGGCCTCCCGGTCCTGAACCGCGATCCGGACGCCTTCCGGCACCTCCGGGAGGGGGAGGGGATGAGGGCGATGACTGTCGCCCGGTCGCCCGTCACGCCCAGGCAGGACACCTGAAGGTCCCCGAGGTCGCCGTGCCCGACGCGAGGCAGAGCGCAGCAACGCAGAAGCCCACCCAGAGGTGCCTCGAGGCTCGGAGATCAGCGGGCGGTCGGCTCACCGGCGGCGTCGTTCACCACGAAGCCGGTGGTGCCGAGCGGCTGGGCGGCGAGCGTCTCCTCACAGTCGGGCAGGGGCGTGTGTCCCTCGCGCAGGCGCTGGGCGAAGGAGTCCGCGCCGGCGGTGTGCCCGTCGACGATGGTCATCAGGAGGTTGGCGTCGAAGTGGTTGGGAGGGGGAGTGCCGAGGGTGTCCTCCACTCCCAGCGCGCCGATCGTCGCACGGCGCCCTTCCACCGCCAGGCAGCTGACGAAGCCGTTGAACTCGATCCGCGGGCCGACCCCGCCGCCGCTCACCGTGCGCACGCTTCCCCGCGGCCGGGCGCCGTCGGGATCGGCGTGCGCGTTGATGCTCACGCTCGAGCAGCAGCCGGCCGCGGTGCCGCCGAGCGCCGCGTCTTCGACGGCCTCCCGCGTGGTGAACGCGCGCGTCTGTGCGCAGATGGAGTTGCCGGTCCCGTCGTCCGCTCCGCAGAGGCGGAACGAGTAGCTCGTGCCGGCGGCGAGCCCACTGACCGCCTGTGAGAATGGCCCGCTCGCATCCGCCGGCCACCTGAGCGGCGGGGTGAACCGGTGATCGGCGTCCGACTCCGTCTGCCAATACTCGAACACTGTGCTGGCCGGGCCGTCGTTCGCCGTGCCGCGGCCGTTGAACGTGGCCCGTTCCGGGCCCACGTCGGACGCCGGCTCGGTCGACCCGTAACAACCCCCGAGGGCCACGAGCGACAGGAGCATGGCCCCGGCGAACGCGATGCGCGGAATCGTCAACGCGCCGTCGGCGCGGGCACAGGATCGACGTCGGTCACGACGAGGTCACCCCCGAGGTTGCGCCTGACCTCGGCTCCGGCGGGGAAGGACGAGCAGTCCGTGGGACCCGGCAGGGGCGGTCCGGGCGGCTGCGGGGGAAACGGGTCGTGGACGACGTGGAGCTCGTAGGTGTCCAGGCCGGAGGCCGGTCCGCCGCCGTCGGTCACTCGGATCAGCCCGGCGGCCCTCAGCGGGATGCGTCCAAAGGAGCCGACGATGGTCCAAGTGCCGGCCACTCCGACGACCCCCACGTTGCCGGTCACCGCGAGGCAGGTCACCTGGGTCTCGCCGAGCACGCCTCCGCCAATGAACCGCTCGACCCAGGTCATGCTGCCCGCCGGATCCTGCCCGGACGGGCCGCTGGTGGCTCCCGCGGTCAGGACGAGGTAGCTGAGCGGGAGGTCCGGTGGGCAGGTCGAGAGGTCGACCTCGAGCGAGCGGCAGTTCGCCGCCGTCCCCGTGACGGAGTCGCCGGTGAACACCGTGGCGTCCCTGCTGCAGGTCCCGGCCTGGGCGTCCTCCGCGCAGATGCGGTAGTGCCAGGTGGTGGAGGGGGTCAGGTCATCGAGCGGGATCGACACGTCGTGCGGGGTGTCCTCGGCGACCGTGGCGGCGCGGCGGGCCGTCTCCCGTTCGTAGGCGGTCGTGGTGCCGTACTCCACCCAGTAGGAGACCTGGCCGCCGTCGGTGG
This sequence comes from Thermoleophilaceae bacterium, assembly GCA_016929195.1. GTDB lineage: Bacteria > Actinomycetota > Thermoleophilia > Solirubrobacterales > Thermoleophilaceae > JACVRW01. Next base: position 6,650 of record JAFGJG010000065.1, on the reverse strand, counting down.
TCCAGATGGCTCCGTTGACGGTGGCGCTCGTCTCCGTCACGGCGGAGGGCAGCTTCGTGACGAGGCCGGTGGCGCATCCCGGCGCGACGGCGGCAACCGCGACCAGCATCGGGATCGTGACCAGCTTTCTCATCGGGCACTGCGTGGCCTAACAGCGGCCGGGGCCCGAGTCAAGCAGGCGACGCGCCGGCGACGCCGAAACACGGGGGATGGCGGCAAGGCTCCGCTGCTGGAACTGCGACCGGGATCTCCCGTCACCGGCGTTCTCGCGCTGGCAGGCGAAGCAGCCGGTGCGCGACGAGGCGCAGCTGATCGTGTGCCGGAGCTGCGGCTGGCGCTACCGGCTGGCCTGGACGGCCGCCGGCTGGCAGGTCACGGAGGCGCTCCGGCCGGGACAGAACGTCTCATCGCGGCCCTAGGCGACGCCTCCCGCCCGCAGGCCCTCGTCGGGATCCGGGTAGACCGCTAGGAACGCGATCCTCCCGTCCAGCAGCGTGTGCAGCGACGCGGAGCGGTCGATCACCTCGACTCCGCCGCCGGTCCCGCGCGCGCGGACGGTGTTCACCACGACCACGTTGTCGCCGGCCGCGACGTAGCGCTCCGGCTCGAGCACGAACGCGTCCCAGGTCTCCCGCACACGCGCGAGCGCGTTCAGCAGACCGTCGACGCCCTCGAAGACGGCCGGGTTGAAGACGTTGCGGGTCTGGTCGATCCGGACCTCGGGATGGAACAGCTCGAGCATCCTGGGCGGCGGATCGCCGGTCAGGTCCGGGAACAGCTCGTACAGCTCGCGGACCACCTCCACGTTGGCGTTGGACACGCCGCGAGTATGACCGCGCGACTTCGAGGTTTGACCTGGCCGTTTACCGGAACGCTCTCTGTGAAGGGTTTTCGACGTAGGGAGGAACACATGACCGACCGCACCCCGGAACGGACGCCGGAGCGCCGGCCGGAGCCGCGCCAGGAGCAGACGCCCACGTGGCGCAACACGCGGCCGCGCGGCAACCAGCAGGTCGACGAGCGCGACCACGCACGGAGCGTGGAGCGCTTCCAGGCGGTACTCGGGCGATAGCGTCGCCCGGGTGCTCGCCCTGCTCTACGACATCCACGGGAACCTGCCGTCGCTCGAGGCGGTCCTGGACGACGCCCAGGGCGCCGGCGCGGACCGTTTCCTCCTGGGCGGCGACTACGCCGCCTTCGGAGCCTGGCCGGCGGAGACCGTCGAGCTTCTCCGGACGCTCGACGCGCGCTGGCTGCGCGGAAACGTCGACCGCTGGACGCTCGACTCGGCCGAGGCGCCCGAGCCCGCGCGGCCGGCTCTGAATCGCTGCCGGGAGCTGCTCGGCGACGAGACGGCGATCGAGCTCGCCGCGCTCCCGGCGAGCCTGAGCGAGGGCGAGGACCTCTACGTGCACGGCTCGCCGGTCTCGGACGTGCGGAGCTTCATGCCCGATCCGCACGCGGACGACGAGGAGCTGATCGCGGACGCCCGGCCGCGGAGGCTCGTGTTCGGGCACACGCATGTGTCCTTCGCGCGCACGGGGCCGCACGGCGTCGAGCTGCTCAACCCGGGCAGCGTGGGCATGCCGTTCGACGGCGACCACCGCGCCGCCTATGCGCTCGTCCGCGAGGACGGAACCGTGGAGCCGCGGCGCGTGGCGTACGACCACGCGGCGAGCGCCGCCGCCGTCCGCGACGTGCTGGGCGAGGCCGGCGAGCTGCCCGCCCGGCGCATCGAGCGGGCGCGCTTCGACGCCGCCTGAGGCGTCGCCGTGCCCTTTGCTAGCGTGCCAAGGCCGTGCGCCTCTCAAGGGTCCTCGCACCCAAGGACCGTGAATTCTTCGACCTCTTCGAGGAGGCGGGGGGCAACATCCAGCGGGCAACCGGCCTGCTCGAGGAGATGCTCCGCGAGTACCCCGAGCGCAGCGAGCTGGCCCGCGACATCCTGATCTGCGAGCAGGAGGGCGACCGGATCACCCACGACATCATCCGGCGGCTCAACCAGACGTTCGTGACGCCGATCGACCGCGAGGACGTGTTCGCGCTGTCGTCGGCGCTCGACGACGTCGTGGACTACACGGAGGAGGTCGCGGACTACCTCGGCCTCTACAAGATCGAGGCGCCGATGTCCCAGGCGCAGGAGCTCGCAAAGGTCCTCCAGCAGTGCGGCCGGCAGATCGCAGAGGCGATGCCGCGCCTCCGCGGGTTCAAGGACCTCACGCACTACACGGTCGAGCTCAACCGCCTCGAGAACGACGGCGACCGCATCGTCCGGGAGGCGATCGCCTCGCTCTTCGACAACGGCATCGACCCGATGGTGGTCATTCGCTGGAAGGACATCTTCGAGCGACTCGAGGAGGCCATCGACTCCGCGGAGCACGTGGCGAACATCCTCGAGGGCATCGTCATCAAGAACTCCTGATCGGGCAGTAGGCGGACATGGGAAGCGACGTCATCGTCGTGATCGTCGTTGCCACGGCGCTGGCATTCGACTTCACGAACGGGTTCCACGACACCGCGAACGTCGTGGCCACCTCGATCTCCACGCGCGCGATGCCGCCGCGCATCGCGGTCGGCTACGCGGCGATCCTCAACTTCGTCGGCGCGTTCGTGTCCCTGGAGGTCGCGGCGACGGTCGCGAACGACGTGGTCGACCCCGCGTCGATCGGGCTGCTGTCGATCTTTGCGGGTCTCGTGGGCGCGATCGCCTGGAACCTCATGACCTGGTACTTCGGCCTGCCGTCCAGCTCGTCGCACGCCCTCATCGGCGGGATCGTCGGGGCCGTGCTCGTCGCCGACGGGCCCGGCGCGATCTTCTTCGACAGCGGGATTCTCGGGAAGGTGATGATCCCGGCGCTCGTCGCGCCGGTGCTCGCGTTCGCCGTCGCCGGGCTCGCGATCCTGCTCATCTACCGGGCCGTCGGGCGGATGCGGCCCACGCGCGCCACCCGCGGGTTCCGCTTCGGCCAGGTGATCTCGGGCGGCCTGCTCGCGCTCGCGCACGGCACGAACGACGCCCAGAAGACGATGGGCGTGATCACGCTCGCCCTGGTCGCGAACGGGACGATCGCCTCGAGCGACTTCCACGTTCCCGACTGGGTCGTGATCACGTCCGCCACGGCGATTTCCGTCGGCACCTACGTCGGCGGCTGGCGGATCATCAAGACGATGGGCAGCCGCATCCACAAGATGGACGCGGCGCAGGGATTCGCCGCGCAGGGGTCCGGGGCGGCGGTGATCCTCGCGTCGAGCCATGTGGGCTTCCCGCTCTCGACGACGCAGACGATCTCCGGCGCCGTGATCGGCTCGGGCGCGGCCAAGCGGCTCTCCGCCGTGCGCTGGGGCGTGGCCGGGAACATCGTGGTGGCCTGGATCCTGACCCTCCCCGCCTCGGCCGCCATCGGCGCGATCACATATGTGATCACGCGCGCATTCGGCACGGGGGCGGCCGGCCCGATCGTCGTGTCCACGCTCATCCTGGGCGGCGCCGGGCTGCTCTTCGTCCGCCGGGCACAGGAGGCGGCCCGCACCGCGGCGGCCGAGACGTGATCGCCATCATCGACACCGGCGACCTCCTCGAGGTCGTCTGGACCTCGATCCTCGCCGGCGTGGGCGTGACGGTCATCTACGGGCTGGCGCTGCTCGGCCTCGACCGCGCGATCGAGTTCGGCCGCGCCGGCCGCGGGCTCGAGGCCGCCGCCTACGGCGCGCTGGGAGTGATCTGCAGCGCGGGGGTGCTGGCGTCGCTGGTGTTCGCCATCTTCGTGATGGTCGACAAGTAGCGCCTCAGGCGGCGAGCGCCGCGATCAGGCGCTCGAGGTCGCTCTCGTCGTTCCAGGCGCCCACCGAGGCGCGGACGAAGGACGTCCCGGGCAGGTCGCGCAGGACGATCCCGTGCTCCGCCATGGCGGCCACGAGCGCCGGGGGATCCTCGGCCCGCCACGACACCAGCGTCGAGTGCCCGCGCGGCGCGACCTCATGGCCCGCCCCGGCCAGCCGCTCCGCGAGTGTCTCCGCCTGGGCCGTGGCCCGCTCGTGGAGCGCGCCCGGGCCGCCGTGGTCGTCGAACACGTCGAACGCCGCGAGCGCCCAGGCGGTCTGCTGGTCGGCGGGGAAGCCGAGGACGTCGAAGCGGCGGGCGTCCTCGTGGAACGGCGAGCCGAGCGGATCGTGCGGATCCTCGACCGTGCCGTACCCGGGCCACGGCGGCGAGAGCTCGCCGCAGCGCTCCGGGCGGACGTAGAGGTAGCCCATGCCGTTCGGGCCGCACAGCCACTTCTGCCCGGACGCGGCGTAGAAGTCGCAGCACAGCATGTGCACGTTCAGGGAGATCGCGCCGAGCGCCTGCGCCCCGTCCAGGAGGACCGGCACGCCGGTCGCGACGAGGGCGCCGCAGTCCACCACCTCGCCCGTCTGCCACGAGACGTGCGAGCAGGCGATCAGCTTGGTCCGCTCGCCCACGGCGCCGGCCAGGGCATCGAACGGCGCCATGCGGACCTCCACGCCGGACCTGTCCCTGAGCGCAGCCAGTGGGGCGAGCACCCCCGGATGCTCCTGGTCGCTCGTCAGAACCTCGTCGCCGGCCTCCAGGGGCAGAGCGGTGAGCACCGCGTTCACTCCGTCGGTGGTCGAGCCGGTGAGGGCGACCTCGCTCGTCTGGCAGCCGAGCGTCGCGGCGGCGCGGGTGCGAAGCAGCTCCACGCGCTCGAGCATCCGCTCGAACACGGCCTTTCCCGACCGGCCCCGCTCCGCCTGGGCCTCGACCGACGCCCTGACCGCCTCCACCGCCCGGGCCGGGACCGGGCCGTTCGTGCCGGCGTTCAGATAGGCGACGCGCTCCAGGACCGGGAACTCACGTCGAAGCTCATGCACGCGACCGGATACTAGGCTTCGGCCCCGAGATGATCGTCGAGCGATCCATGCAGGCCGATTGGCTCTCGAACGCCTACCTGGTGGGGGACGAGGAGGGCGGCACCGGCGTCGTGATCGACTCCGGCGGGCCCTCCGAGCCGCTGATCGAGGCGGCGGAGCGCAACGGGCTGGACGTGAAGCTGCTGCTCCTGACCCACCACCACGCCGATCACGTGGCGGAGAACCACGTCTGGAAGGAGCGCTACGGGGTCGAGATCCTGGCCCACCCGCTGGAGGCCGCGCGGCTTCTCGACGTGGACCGGACGATCGAGCCCGGCGAGCCGATCGAGGCCGGCGGCCTGCGGATCGAGTCGCTGCACACCCCGGGCCACACCGACGGGATGCTCAACTTCGTGACCGGCGGCGAGGTCTTCACGGGTGACACGCTCTTCAAGGGCTCCGTCGGCGGCGTCCGCGCTCCCGGCTCCACGAGCTTCGGGGACCTCAAGCGATCGATCATGGAGGTCCTCATGAAGCTGCCGCCCGAGACCGTGGTGCGGCCGGGTCACACAGACCCGACGACGATCGGCGACGAGTGGGAGGACAACCCGTTCGTGCGCCTCTGGCGCGGCCTCGACGAGGAGGGCACGGAGCGCTGCAGGGTCGGCGAGGAGGAGGGGACGCTGATCCTCTGGGGGCCCGACTACGACGGCGGCCACAAGGCCTGGGTCCGCTGGGACGACGGCCGGGACGACATCGTGCCCGGCAGCGCCGTCGAGCGCTAGCCCTAAGCGTCCTGCCCTGTGGTTGCTCTGCAACCGCTAGTCAGGACACTTGCTCCGCTCCGCGCACAGGGCCGTAACGAACGACCGCGGTGAGGGAGCCGCGGCGCCCCGGGGCCGTTGTCACGGTCCCGTGCGTCTTCATTGCCAAGCGTCCTGCCCTGTGGTTGCTCTGCAACCGATAGTCAGGACACTTGCCGGAGAGCGAGGCGTCAGGAGCCGCAGACGGGCCACTGCCCGGGTCCGCTGCGCGCGTAGAGCATCGCCGCGCGCCGGTCCTGTTCAGCCTCCGGCGCCGCCGCCGGGTCGCCCGATCCGCCCACGGCCGCCCAGGTCGAGTAGCTGAACTGGTACTTCCCGCGGTAGGCGCCGCCGCCGCCGATGGCGCTCGGGTCGCCGCCCGACTCGCACTGGGCGATCGCCTCGAGGTGGGGTGGGACCACGACCTTCGGAACGGGCGGCCTGGCCTTGCGCTTGGCGCGGCGAAGGGCCTCGCGGCTCTGCTTGTGGGCCTCGCCGCGAATCTCCGCACGGGCCTCGAGCGGCCGGGTGCCGGGCGTGGCCAGCTTCTTCTCGTCGTCGCTCGACGCGACCGGCAACGGGCCGACCGCGGCGGAGGCCGCGGGCACGAGCACGACAATGGCTATGAGCATGGGGACGAGCAGCTTGCGCACGCGCATCACCTCCGCGTGTCGAATGCCGCCGGCTGCTTGGGGCGGCCCGCACCCGGAGGGGGCGCGGCGGGGACCGGCGCGGCCGCTATCGGACCGTCTGCGCCGGTGACTGCCTGCGGCACGGTAGGGACGGCCCCCGACGCCCGACTGTGACGTGGCTCACACTTATGTCATCTAGGTATGTACTCTGAGGGCCTGCATGGCAAGCAGGCTGCTCGGATGCGGCTTGGAGGCGTAAGCGTGGCTCAGGTCACGCATGGCCTCGGCTGACTGGCGACTAGAAGCCGAGCGCGGCCAGTTCCTCGGGAGAGAGTTCTCGCGTGTCCACGAACCGCCCGGGGTT
>JAFGJG010000064.1 GCA_016929195.1 Thermoleophilaceae bacterium | reverse complement strand
GACCACGCGTTCACGCCGGACTACTGCGGGCGCAACCAGCCGGGCGTGCTCTCGATCCAGGAGGGCCTCGGGCCCGGCTACGTGGATCTCTACCAGGCGAATCTCGAGGGCCAGAACATCGAGGTCACCGGCATCAAGAAGGGCATCTATTACCTGGTGCACCGCGTGAACGCGGACTCGTCGCTCTGCGAGAGCAACCTGTCCAACAACGCCTCCGCCACCAAGATCCGCCTGTGGCCCAACGGCTACGGCGTGGCGCCCTACTTCTCGGTCCTGAGGAGCTACGAGAACTTCCCGTCGAAGAAGCTCCAGCGCTTCCCGAAGAACTGCCCGCTCGACAAGCGGGCGCCGAAGGTGAAGCTGAAGAGCCTGCGCGTCTCGGGGAGGCGAGTGTCCGTGCGCGCCCGCTGCAGCGAGGCCTGCTCGCTCGTCTTCTCCGGCCGCAAGGTGCGCTCGAAGGCGAAGGGCGCGCGTGCGCGCCGCTGGGTCACCGTCCGGGCAAGCGTGGGGCGCGTGCGGCTGGTCAAGCTGGCCGCCGTCGACCGGGTCGGGAACCGCTCGAAGCCGCGCCGGATCCGCATCCGCCCGTAGCGCTGCCCCTATCGTTCGGCGCCGATGAGGCGCGTGCTCTCCCCGATCCCGCTGGCGGTTCTGGTCGCCGTCGCGGCGCTCGTGGCGCTGCTCGCATACGGGCTCGCCGAGAACGAGCCCGACCGCTCGTTCGAGGACGCGGCCGCCCGGGGCCAGCGCGAGCCTGCGCCCGACTTCGACCTGCCGCGCCTTTCCGGCGAGGGCCGCGCGACGCTCTCCGACTACCGCGGCAAGGTGGTCGTCCTGAACTTCTGGGCCTCGTGGTGCGAGCCATGCCGGACCGAGTCGCCGCTGCTCGAGCGCTGGCACCGGCGCCTGTCGCGCGACGGCCGGGCGACGGTGCTCGGCATCGACGGCCAGGACGTGAGCTCGGACGCTCGCGACTTCGTCGAGGAGTACGAGCTCACCTATCCGATGCTCCACGACGGGCCCGGCGATCTTCGTGAGCCGTTCGGCGTGCTCGGCTACCCGGAGACGTTCGTGATCGACCAGCGCGGCCGCGTGGCCGCTGTGCGGCGCGGCCCGGTGGACGAGGAGTTCATGCGCCAGGCCGTCGAGCCGATCGTGGAGGAGGCGTGAGCCGGCTCGCCGCACCCCTCGTCGCGATGCTCGCGGCACTTGCGATCGCGCCCGCGGCGCTCGCGGCCGACTGCCCGAGGACCACGCTCGGCGACATCGAAGACGAGGTCATGTGCCCGGTGTGCGGCACGCCGCTCGAGCTGGCCACCGAGGCCCCCCAGGCCAACCGGGAGCGCGCCTACATCCAGCGCCTGATCGACGACTGCCGCTCGAAGGACGAGGTCAAGCAGGCGCTCGTCGCGCAGTTCGGCGACCGCGTCCTCGCGCTGCCCGGAGACGAGGACTCGGACTTCGGCGACGTGCTCGTCTACCTGATTCCCGGCCTCGGGGTCGTGCTCGCCGCAGGCGGCATCGTGGTCGCCACGCGGCGCTGGCGGCGCCGCGGCGGTGGCGGCGGCGGCCCCGCGGCCGCCGCTCCCACGAGCGCCGCGTCCGGGCGGCTCGACGCCGACCTGGAGCGCTACGACCTGTGATCGCCGCGACCGACATCGACGCAACGGTGATCACCGCCTTCGGGGTCGGCTTCATCTCGTTCGTCTCCCCGTGCGTGCTGCCGCTCGTGCCGGGCTACCTCTCCACGATCTCGGGCGTCTCGTTCGCGGACATCCAGGAGGGCCGTGGCCGCGCCCAGGTGCTCGGCCCCGCGCTGCTCTTCTGCCTCTCGTTCACCGCGATGTTCGTCGCGCTCGGCATGACGGCCACCGGGCTCGGCCAGACGCTCCAGGACCACCGTGTCCTGTTGCGCCAGATCTCCGGCGTGGTGCTGATCGCGATGGGCGTCCTGTTCATCGCGATGCTGTTCGTCCCGCTCCTGAACCGCGAGTGGCGCCCCGAGGAGCTCATGCGCCGCGCCCACACCGGCGGGCCGATCGTGGCCGGTCTCGCGTTCGCGGTCGCCTGGCTGCCCTGCACGGGTCCCACGCTCGGCGCGATCCTCACCGCCGCGTCGGGTGAGGACACCGTCGGCCAGGGCGGCGTGCTGCTCGCGTTCTACTCGCTCGGCCTGGCGGTTCCGTTCATCCTCAGCGCGCTCGCGTTCTCCACGGTGTCCGGCCTCTTCCGCTTCTTCCGCGACCACTACGCGGTGATCACGGTGATCTCGGGCCTCGTCCTGATCGTGATGGGCGTGCTCCTCTACACGAACGAGCTGACGCGCCTGAACTCCGAGGCGCTGTCCCTGATGGACGACCTCGGGATCAACTTCTTCAGCGAACTCTGACGGGCGCGCGCACGGCTCCGGCGAGCACGGCCGCGAGCGTGCATAGGACGGCCACCAGCACCAGCGCCGAGCGCAGGCCGGCGAGCTCGGCCAGCAGCCCCACGAGCGGCGGCCCGGCGATGAAGCCCAGGTAGCCGGTTCCGGAGACCGCGGCCACGGCCGGCCCGGGCGCCTCCCCGCGGGCCGCGCCGGCGCGGATGGCGAGCGGGAACAGGCTCGACAGCCCGAGCCCCATGGCGGCGAACCCGGCGATGGCGGCCACCTGCTCGCCGCTCACCACGGCGACGGTCATCCCGGCGGCGGCCAGCGCCGCGCCGCCGCGCGCGAGGCGCACCGGCCCGAACCGCTCGGCCAGCCGGTCGCCGGTCAGCCTCCCGAAGCCCATCGTCAGCGAGAACGCGGCGAGGCCGGCGGCGGCGAGACCCTCCCCCGAGCCGAGGTCGCCTCTCAGGTAGACGGCGGCCCAGTCGTTCACCGCGCCCTCCGACAGGAGGACGCAGAACGCGAACAGCCCCACGACGGCCAGCGCGCGCGTGGGCCGGGCGATCAGGGGGCCGTCGGGGGCGGCGTCCACGTCGCGCGGCAGCAGGTGCCGCGTGGTGAGGAGCGCCACGCAGACTGCGACAACGGTCGCGCCCGCCATGTGCGCCGTCACCTCGACGCCGGCGGCCGCGACCAGACCGCCCGCCGTGGCGCCGGCGAGGACTCCGAAGGAGAACGCGGCGTGGAGCGTCGCCAGGATCGGCCGGCCGAGCCTCCGCTCAACGGCCAGGCCATGGACGTTCATGGAGACGTCGAGGAGGCCGTTGCTCGCCCCCAGGAACAGGAATGCCGGCGCCAGCGCGGCGAGCGACGTGGACAGCGACACCGGGACCAGCGAGACCGCGCACACGAGCGCCCCGACGCGAACGACGGGCCGGCTGCCCACCCGCGCGACGAGCGCTCCGCCGAGCGGCTGCGAGGCCATCAGCCCGAGCATCGAGCAGAGCAGGGCGAGGCCCAGCTGGCCGTCGCCGATGTCGGTGCGCTCCTGGATTGCGGGCAGCCGTGAGAAGAGCGACCCGAAGATCGCGCCGTTGAGGGCGAAGACGACGGTGACGGCGGCGCGCGGGCTGACTACATCGACTCCGGCGCCGCCACCCCGAGCAGGTCGAGCGAGCGGGCCAGCACTCGCTTCGCGGCCACGCAGACCGCGAGCCGCACGGCCTCGTCGCCGCCCTCGTCCGCCGCACCGACCACCTTCACGTCGCGGTAGAAGGCGGAGAACTCCTGTGCCGTCTCGTGGGCGTAGGCCGTCAGCCGGTGCGGCGCGCGCCGCTCGGCCGCGTCGCGAAGCTCGTCCGGCATGTCGAGCAGCCGCTTGACCAGCGTCCGCGCCGACGGGTGCAGCTGCTCCGGGCTCGCGGTCAGATCGGTCGCGAGCGCGCGACGCACGGCGTCTTCGCCGGCCTTGGCGAGGATCCCGGCGATCCGGGCGTGGGCGTACTGGACGTAGTAGACGGGGTTGTCCTGGGACTGGCTGCGCGCCAGCTCGAGATCCACGTCGAGCGTGGTGTCGTGGCTGCGCTGGAGCAGGAACCAGCGCGCGGCGTCCACGCCGATGTCGTCGAGCAGGTCGTCGAGGCGCACGACGGTGCCCGCGCGCTTCGACATCTGCACGCGCGCGCCGCCCTCGGTGAGGTTGACGAGCTGCATGATCACGATCTCGAAGCGGTCGGGATCGCCACCGAGCTCCTCCCAGGCGATCTTCATCCGCTTGATGTGGCCGTGGTGGTCGGCGCCCCAGATCGCGATCGCGCGGTCGTAGCCACGGGCGAGCTTGTCGGCGTGGTAGGCGATGTCCACGGCGAAGTAGGTGAGCTCGCCGTTCGAGCGCCGGAGCACGCGATCCTTGTCGTCTCCGTGGGCGGTCGTGCGCAGCCAGGTGGCGCCGTCGGAGTCGTAGACGCCGTCGAGCCTCCCGAGCACCTCGTCCACGGTCGGGTGCACATCGTGCTCGAGCGAGTACCGGTCCATCCGCACGCGGAAGCGGTCGAGCGTCGTGCGGACACCCTCCAGGATGAGCTCCACCCCGCGCGCCGCGAGCTCGTCCAAGTCCATCTCCGCCGCGCCGTCGATGGCGGCGGCGAGTTCGGTGACGTACTCGCCGTGATAGCCGTCCTCGGGCGGCGTGTCGCCGCGGGCCCGCGCCCGGATCGACTGCCCGAAGCGCTGGATCTGGCCGCCCGCGTCGTTCACGTAGAACTCGCGCTCCACGTCGTGGCCGACGTACTCGAGGATCCGCGCGAGCGCGTCGCCGTACGCCGCGTGGCGGCCGGAAGCGACCGTGATCGGCCCGGTGGGGTTCGCGCTGACGAACTCGACGTTCACGCGCTCGGACCGCCCCGCCGCACCGGCGCCGAAGCCGTCCCCGGCCGCGAGCACCTCCGCCAGCGCGCCGAGGTACCAGGCGTCGGTCATGAACAGGTTGAGGAACCCGGGACCCGCCACCTCCACGCGCTCGACGTGCTCGCCGAGGCGGTCGCCCAGGGACTCGCCGAGCCGCTCCGCGATCGCGCGCGGGCTGTCCCCGAGCAGCGGCGCGAGCAGCATCGCCGCGTTCGTCGAGTAGTCGCCGAAGCCGGCCTGGCGGGGCCGGTCGAGCCGGGGCTCCGCCGAGCCGTCCCCGGCCGCCGCCGTGGCCCCCGCCAGGTCGGCGCGGAGCTGTGCGAGGGGGTCGGCGCTCATCTCAGTAGTGATACGGCTCTCGGGCAAGGATCTTGTGTGCACGGTAGAGCTGCTCGAGCAGGACGACCCGGGCCAGCTGGTGCGGGAGCGTCATCCGGCCCAGCGACAGGCGCGTGTCGGCGTCGATGTCGAGCCCGCGCGGCCCCCCGATCACGAAGCAGAGGTCGCGGCCCTCGTGGCGCCGCTGCTCGAGCCACTCGCTGAATCCGACCGAGTCCAGCTCGTCCCCGTCCTTGTCGAGCAGCACCACGTGTGCCCGCTCGGGGATGCGCGGCGCGACCTTCTCATCCTCGCGCACCTCGATCAGCTCCACGCGCGCGTGGCCGCCGATCAGCTTCCTGTAGTGCTCGATGTCGTCCTGGTACGGCCGCCGCAAGCGGCCGACCGCGATTACGGAGATCCGCATGGCGCTGCGATACTACGCGCGTGCAAGAGGACGCCGAGCGACATTTCAACATCCACACGGACCCGGACACGATGGCGGGCCACTACGCCAACTTCGCCAACGTGTCGCACTCCGATTACGAGTTCACGATCACCTTCGCGCGCGTGGACCACGAGGTCGACGAGGGCGAGGTGCCGGGGGTCGTGGTGTCACGCATCAGCCTCGCTCCGCGCTTCATGCGCGAGCTGATCGACGCGATGGAGGACAACTTCTCCAAGTGGCAGACGCGGGAGGGCATCCGCGACCTGCCCGAGCTCGACGACGGCGACGCGGACGACAAGCCGGAGTCCCAGACCTCCTAGCCGTGCGCATCTCGGCGCTGCAGACCGGCACCGTCGCGGTCAAGGAGGCGCAGCGGGAGGGTCGCGGCAGCGGCCCGGCCCGGATAGTGAACGTCCTGCGCGGCAAGCAGTGGACCGAGCCGCTGCCAATCCACGTCTGGGTGATCGAGCACCCGGAGGGCGTGATCGTCGTCGATACCGGTGAGACCGCGCGGGTCATGGAGCCCGGCTGGTTCCCGCGCTGGAACCCCTACTTCCGGAACGCGGTCCGCTTCTCAGTCCGCCCCGACCAGGAGATCGGCCCGCAGCTGGAGCACATCGGCGTGTCGCCGCAGCGGGTCCGCTGGGTCGTGATCACCCACATGCACACGGACCACGCCGGCGGGCTGCCCGCCTTCCCGCAGGCCGAGATCCTCGTGACGCAGGCGGAGCTCGACGCCTCGAGCGGGGTGAGCGGGCGCATCAACGGCTACCTGCCGCAGCACCGGCCGGACTGGTTCGCGCCGCGGGTCGTGGAGTGGGACTCCGAGCCGTGGGGCCCCTTCCCCGCCAGCATGCCGCTCACGAGTGCCGGCGACGTCCGGCTCGTGCCCACCCCCGGCCACACGCCCGGCCACATGTCGGTCGTCGTCCAGGAGGCCGAGGGGCCGCTGATCTTCTTCGCGGGCGACACCTCCTACACCCAGGAGCTGATGCGCCGCGGCGCGGTCGACGGCGTCTCCGCCGACCCCGCGGCCGCCGCCGAGACGCTGCGCCGCATCCACGACCTGTGCGCCGCCGGCGACGTGGTCTACCTCCCGACGCACGACCCGGAGTCCGCCCGCCGCCTGGCCTCTCGCTCGCCCGTACCGCGTTCGTAACGCACGCGTATTGAGCCGTCACACACGGCCCGGCACGCTGGGAGCGTGGATAGACAAAGTCGCGCGTACCGCGAGGAACTCTGCTCGCACCCGCTGGATCGAGCGGTGGCGGAGCTGGCCGGCCGTCAGCACGGGGTCGTCTCGATCCGGCAGCTCCGAGCGCTCGGAGCCTCCAAGGACGCCGTGAGCCGGAGGGTCGCCGCCGGCCGTTTGCATCGAGTGCACCGGCGCGTCTACGCGGTCGGGCACACGGCGCCGACATGGGACGCGCGGTGCCTCGCCGCCGTCATGTCCTTCGGATCCGAGGCGCTGCTCACCCACAGGGCTGCGGCGCACCGCTGGCTACTCGTGTCCGGCACGCCGGCGATCGAGATCACCGCGCCGCGGGGCTGCGCGCCGCGCGAGGGGATCGTGGTCCACCGCAGCCGCGCCGTCGCGCCCGAGGACCGCACCGTCCTCGACGGCATCCCGGTCACCACGGTTGCCCGCACGCTCGTCGATCTCGCCGAGGTGCTGACCGAGCGGCGGCTCGCCGACGCGGTCCACCAGGCCGAGTTCCACCGCGTCCTCGACCTGAACGAGATCGACGCGGCGCTCGGAAGGGTCCCCGGGCGCGCGAGCCGCCACAAGCTCCACCGGGCCCTCGCCTCTGACGACCCGCCGCCGGCCTCGCGCAACGACGGGGAACGGCTCCTCCACGAGCTCTGCGTCCAGCACGGCCTCCCCAGGCCGCAGGCCAACGCGAGCGTCGGCGGCCTGGAGGTGGACCTGTACTGGCCGGAGGCCGGCCTCGTCGTGGAGCTCGACGGCAGAGACGCACACATGACCCGGCGCGCCTTCCGGGAGGACCGGCGCCGCGACCGCGCCCTCGCGGCGCGGGGCATCCAGGTGATGCGCGTGACCGACGTGGCCGAGGCCGCCGAGATCCGGGCCGTCTACGCCATCCGCACGTAGGCCTCGGACACCGCGGCCGCGGCCTCCATCGACTCCCATGAGAGGTTGTCGGGCGTGTCGCTGGGCCAGTGGTAGTTCGCGGGGAACTTCGTCTCGTCGATGCCGCCGATCAGGCAGGTCCGGTAGCCGGCGCGGAGCGGGATCAGCGCGTCCGACGCCGCGATCGTCTTGAGCCCGCGAGTGAGCTCGGCGCCGGCCCGCTCGCCCGCCCGGGCGAGTGCCTCGCGCGCCTCCTTGGGGTAGAGGCGCATCCTCAGCATCCCCTCCCCCTCGACCACGCAGAGCTCCGGCGAGCCCACGCACTCGAGGCAGACGAACTCGGTCGTGGCGCGGGACAGCTGCGGGAAGTGGCGGCGGCCGAAGCCCTGCATGCCCTCCATGAACGACTCCTCGGCGCCGGTCGAGAGCAGGATCACGCGCACGCCCTGCGGCGGCCGCTCGCGCAGGGCATCCGCGAGGGCGACGAGCACGCCCACCGAGCTGAGGTTGTCGTTCGCCCCCGGCACGACCGGCCGCAGCCCGATGTCCGCCATCGAGGCGGTGGCCCCGAGCGAGATCCCGATCCCGATCCGGCGCAGCAGCGGCCGGCGGAACAGCGCGGCCAGCGCGGTGATCACCGGCCCGAGGAAGACGCCGTACATGATCGGGATGCTCTGGGTCGCCCTGGCGTGCGCCTCCGGGGCGATCCGCATGCCGACCCGCGGCAGCGCCGGATGGAAGACCAGCCCGGTGTGCGCCGCGTCGTGGTGGCCGATGAAGACGATCGTGCGCTCGGCGTCGCGGTCGCCGGTCTCGGCCACCACGTTCCAGGTGGTCCGGTGCGGGAGCACGGCGCGGCGGAACCACAGCCGCCCGCCGCTCACGTCGTCGTAGACGGCGGCCGCCGCGCCCGCTCCGACGAGGACGGACAGGAACCGCCGGCCCGCCAGTGCCACGAGCGCGGCCGCGGCGTTGAGGATGCCGAGCGGCCACCAGTAGCCGCCGTGGGCCGGCTCCTCCTCGATCCGGACGTCGCAGCCGAGCCCGCGGAACTCCTCCGCCAGCCACTCGGCCGCGCGGCGCTCGCCCTCGGAGGCCGAGCCGCGCTCCAGAGCGGCGAGCTCGTGGACCACTCGCTCCATGAGAGGCCTGCGCATCGGCGCGGCAGATTAGCTCAGTGCTCGCGGGCCCAGGCCTCGCCGATGCCGATCCGCTGCACGGTGGTCGGATGCGTGCCGAAGAGCCACTGGGTTATCGCCGGCGGCTCGGGGTCGGAGACGTTGCGCACCGCGAGCTCGCGCTCGAGCGCGATGTGGGCTGCCGGGTTGCGGGTGAGGTCGAGCGAGAACGAGTCCGCGCTCGCCTCGACCGGCTTCGAGAGCTGGTTCCCCGCGATGCCCAGCCCGAACGAGACGAGCGCGACCGACAGCGCCAGCGCGGGCAGGGCCGACGCCCCCGGCTTGACCGACGGATCGCCCAGCCCCTCGCGGCGCCCGATGCGCTCCGCCAGCACCATCGCCAGCCACGTCCCCGCCGGGGCGACGATCGCCA
This sequence comes from Thermoleophilaceae bacterium, assembly GCA_016929195.1. Taxonomy (GTDB): domain Bacteria; phylum Actinomycetota; class Thermoleophilia; order Solirubrobacterales; family Thermoleophilaceae; genus JACVRW01. The sequence continues at coordinate 1,966 of JAFGJG010000064.1, read as the reverse complement.
GCCAGGCGAGGCCACGCAGCAGATCGCGATGGTGCTGGTGCCCGAGCTCGTGGGCGACCACCTGAAGGACCTGGTCGCGCGGCAGCCCCTCGATCAGGTTGTCGTAGAGCACGACGCGCTTCGAGTGGCCGAGGCCGTTCACATAAGCGTTCACGCCCGTCGTGCGCCGGCTCGCGTCCACCCGGTAAACCTGCCCCACGTCCACGTCGGCGCGCTTCGCCAGCTCGAGCACCTGCGAGCGCAGCTTCCCGTCGGGCAGCGGCTCGAACTTGTTGAAGAGCGGGTCGATCACCACCGGGAAGAGCCACACGGTGATGACGCCGACGGCCACGACGGCGGCCGAGCCCGGCACCCACCAGCGCCGCCGGAAGCGCCTGACCAGCGCCAGCGCCAGCAGCCCCCCGAGCGCGGCGAACCCGGCCTCGAGCGCGGCCGACTTGCCCACGTCGCCGAGCCACTCGCCCCAGTCCTGGGTGGACAGCCCCACGTCGACCGCCCGGTCGTGCGCAACGGCGGCCAGCGGCAGGTGGACGCCGACCAGCACGAGTGAGATGCCGGCCCCGACCGCGGCGCCGCCTGCCAGCGGCCGCCGCACGAGCAGCCGCGGCGGGCGCAGGGCCAGGAGGACGAGCGCCCCGCCCGTGAGCGCGAGCTGTGCGAGCCCGATCAGCCGCTGCGGGTCGCGGAAGTCCTCCGCGCGCTTCAGCTCGGCCGGGCTGAAGTAGTCTTCGACCCTCACCGAGGCGGGCTCGATCAGGCCGTGACGCGGCCTGAGCAGCAGTGTCGCCGCCCCGGCGGCGACCACCGCAACGAGGATCGCCGCCGGGACCCGCGAACGCCTAGCCTCCATTGCCCCCGGGACTGTAGAAGGCACCAGATTGCGCATCGCCCTGCTCTCAGACGTGCACGGCAACCTGCCGGCCTTCCGCGCGGTGCTCGCGGACGTGGACTCCGTGGGCGCGGACCAGGTCTTGTGTCTGGGCGATCTGGTGGGCTATGGGGCACAGCCGGACGGGTGCGTCGCACTGGCCCGTGAGCGCTGCGACGTGTGCCTGGCCGGCAACCACGACCTGGTGGTGACCGGAGCCATCGACATCGCCGACTTCTCCCCGAGCGCCGCGGCCGCGGCGATCTGGACGCGCGAGCACATCTCGGCCGAGTCGCTCGAGTACCTGCGCGGCCTCGAGCCGGCGGGGTCGAGCGGCGAGATCGGCCTCTACCACGCCAGCCCCCGCGACCCGGTCTGGGAGTACGTGCTCTCCACCTGGCAGGCCGGCGAGTGCATGGACCTGATGGGGCCGCGCGTCGGCGCGATCGGGCACTCGCACGTGGCGCTCTACTTCTCCCGCGCCGGCGGCCGCCCGGTCGGCGGCGCGGCCGCCCCGGGCGGGACCCAGCGCGACCTGTCCGAGGGCGAGTGGCTGCTCAACCCGGGCGGCGTCGGCCAGCCGCGCGACCGCGACAACCGCGCCGCCTGGCTGCTGCTCGACACCGATGTCTGGGACGCCGAGTGGCGACGCGTCGAGTACCCGATCGAAGAGGCCGCCGAGGCGATTCAGGCCGCCGGGCTCCCGGCGGAGCTGGCCGGCCGCTTGTTCTACGGCCAGTGAGGGCCCGCGCCACAGCAGCCGCCGCGCTGTCGCTCCTGGCGATCGCCGCCGGCTGCGGCAGCGACGACGAGGGCCAGCCGATCCCGCCGCGGTTCGCCACCGCGCTCGAGAACCGGCTCGACCGCATCCAGGACAGCGCCTCCCAGGGGACCCCAGAGGGCTGCCAGGCTGCGCTGGACGTGGATCCCGAGGTCCAGCAGATCATCGACACCATGCCCCAGGACGTGGACGCCGAGGTTCGCGACGCGCTGACGCGCAGCTTCGACCGCCTCTTCGAGCTGATCGCGCGCGACTGCAACGAGCAGGACCGGGCCGAGACCGAGACGGAGACAACCCCGACCGAGACCGAGACGACG
>JAFGJG010000063.1 GCA_016929195.1 Thermoleophilaceae bacterium | reverse complement strand
GGACGGCTCTGAGGTGCTGGCACGGCTCAAACAGGATCCGGGGCTGCGCCATGTGCCGGTGATCATGGTTTCGGCGCTCGAGGACATCCAGTGCGTCGTGCGGTGCATCGAGATGGGGGCCGAGGACTACCTGCCCAAGCCCTTCGACCCCGTGCTGCTGCGCGCACGGGTCAACGGTTGCCTGACGAGAAAGCGGCTGCACGACCTCGAGCTGGAGTACATGGAGCAGGTCGATTACGTCGTGCACGCGGCCGCCGCCGTCGAGGACGGGGCGTTCCAGTCCGACAGCCTCGACCACGTCGCCGAGCGCGGCGACGCGCTGGGCCAGCTCGCGCGGGTCTTCCAGCGCATGGCGCACGAGGTGGAGCTGCGCGAGCAGGCCTTGAAGCGGCAGGTCCAGCAGCTTCGCATCGAGATCGACGGGGCGCGGGCAGCACGCCAGGTCGCCGCGATCACCGAGACCGACTACTTCCAGGACCTGCAGCGGAAGGTGGACGAGCTGCGCTCCGGGAGCGAGGCCGACTAGCCATGGCGCCGATTCTCTCGATCCACTCGTTCCGGGGTGGCACAGGCAAGTCGAACCTGGCCGCCAACGTGGCGACGCTGCTGGCGGCGGAGGGGCGGCGGATCGGTGTGGTCGACGCCGACATCCAGTCGCCGGGCATCCACGTGCTGTTCGGCATGAGCCAGGATGCGATGCGCCGCTCGCTCAACGATTACCTGTGGGGCCGGTGCCCGATCGGCGACGCCGCCCACGACGTCACCTCCAGCCTCGACGAGGGGCTTGCCGGGCGCGTGTTCCTCGTCCCCTCGAGCATCAATCCGAGTGACATCGCCCGGGTGATGCAGGAGGGCTACGACGTGAGCCTGCTCAACACCGGCGTCCGCCACCTCATCAAGGAGCTCGGGCTCGACACCCTCATCATCGACACCCACCCGGGGCTGAACGAGGAGACGCTGCTCTCGATCGCCATCTGCGATGCCCTCGCCATCGTGATGCGCCCAGACCAGCAGGACTACGAAGGGACGAGCGTCGCGGTCTCGGTCGCGCGCAAGCTCCGGGTCCCGCGCATGGTGCTCGTCGTGAACAAGACCCCGACGGTGTTCGACGTCGCCGAGGTCAAGGAACGAGTCGAGCGGGCCTACGGGTGTGAGGTGGCCGCGGTTCTGCCCCACGCGGATGAGCTGATGGTCCTCTCCAGCATGGGGGTCTTCGTGACCCGCTATCCGGCCCATCCGGTCACGGCGCTGTACAAGCAGGTGGCCTCCTGCTTGACGGCGTAGCGCGCCGGCCATGTCCTCGGATCCGTTCGGGGGGCTCTTCGACCGAGACGAGCTGCTGGCCGGCCTCCCCGCCAGGCGCGCGAGCGCGCTCCTCTTCCTGATCGAGAGCCGCACGGCACATCTCGTGGCGCGCTCGCGGCAGGCGACGGAGTGGTTCCTCACCGAGGAGGCCGCACAGGAGCGCCAACTCGCCTTCCTGGAGGCCTTCGCGCTCGGACGCGACCCTCCGCTTCGCCCCACGATCCATGACCTCGAGCGCCACTCCGAGGCATGGGCCCCGCTGGTTGCGAGCAACCCGCGGTTGCGGGCGGCGGTCGCCCGCCGCCTGGGGGAGAAGTACTCGTTCACCTACGAGGCCGTCCCCGGCATCCGGGCGGCGCTCGGCCTGGACGAGGCGGAGGTGCGGCAAGCCTACGAGCGCCTGTACCGGGAGCCGCTCGAGCGCATCTTCGTCGCCCGGGCCCGGTTCGCGGACCGGCTCCGCTCGGGGTGGACCGGCCTCTCGGGCCGCCTCGAGCGCCTGCCGCCATTCTGGACCGCATATTCGCTCACGCTCACCGAGACCGTTGGGGCGACCATTCTCGCCCTGCCGATCGCACTCGCCGCCGTCGGCCCCCTCCCGGGTGTCGCGGTCCTGGTCGCGCTCGGCCTGGTGAACGTCCTCACGGTGATCTTCATGGCCGAGGCGGTCTCCCGCAGCGGCACGATCCGTTACGGGAGCACCTTCTTCGGCCGGGTCGTTGCCGACTATCTGGGCCGCGGCGGCTCGCTCGTCCTCACGGCGAGCCTGTTCCTCCTCTGCGCGTTCATGCTGCCCGTCTACTACATGGGCTTCGCCGTAACGCTCGAGGACGCAACGCCGGTCCCCGCCCCGGTCTGGGTGCCGGTCCTGTTCGTCGTCGGGCTGTACTACCTTCGCCGGCAGTCGCTCACCGCGACGATCGCCTCGGCGCTGGTGGTGGGCGCGGTCAACCTCGGTCTCGTCCTCGCGCTGTCGCTGCTGGCCTTCCCCCACGCGAAGCTGGACAACCTGCTGTATGTGAACGCGCCCTTCCTGGGCGGGCGGCCCTTCGACTCGTCCATCGTCGCGCTCATCTTCGGCGTCGTCCTCGCGGCCTACTGCGGGCACATGTCGGTCGGGATCTGCGGCCGGCTGGTGCTCCGCCGCGACCCGAGCGCCCGTTCGCTGGTCTGGGGCTGCGCGGCCGCACAGGCCACGGCGATCCTCGTCTACTGCCTGTTCGTGCTGGCGGTGAACGGGGCGATAGCGCCGGAGGCCCTGGCCGAGGAGACGGGGACCGCCCTCTCGCCGCTCGCGGGCGAGGTCGGCCCGGTCGTGCTCGCGCTCGGATCGGTGTACGTCGTCCTGGGCGTGGGAATGGTCTCGATCACCTACGCCCTCGCGTTGTTCGGCCTCGTCCAGGAGCGGCTGCCTTCGGCGCCACAGCGCGTCGTCATCCTGCCACGGCGTCGGGCGAGACTTCTGTTCGAGCAACGTGGTCGCTCGCGGGCCCGAGGCGGGCTCCGGCTGGGCCTGGTGTACCTCGGGCTGCATGACGGTGAGCCCCGCTTCCGTCTCGATGCCGAGCGCGCCGGCAGCATCCAGCGACTGGATGCGACCGTGGCCGGGCGCTGGGACGTGCTCGGCAGCGGCGCCTCGGAGCTCCGCGAGCAGTTCCCCTCGCTGAGGGGCCGTCGACTCAAGCTCTCGTTCGAGGTCCTGGACGCCGACGAGCGGAGCGTCCGCCTGCGGGTCAGCTCCAGCATGCGGCTCGTGTACCAGGGCGAGTGGGACGTTGCCGGCCTCCACCTCGGCGACCTTCTCAAGATGCCCGACCCGGTGGCCGAGCTCGTCGGCTGGGTGACGCGCCGGGGGGAGGTGGGTCTCGGCGAAGTGGCCGAACGCACCGGCCGCGACACCGGCGCGGCCCGGGCGCTGCTCGCGCCGCTGGTCGAACGGGGCATCGTGGCCGAGACGAATGTGATCGGCGAACCCCGCTACGCGGCACGGCCGGCCGAACGCCGGGGAGGGCGCCTCTCTCAAGAGGTCTGGCGGGCGCTCGCCGAGCCCGAGGCCGCCGAGGCGACCGTCGCCGGGCACCAGGACGCGAGGTCCCCCGGCCGGACGCGGCTGCAAGAGATCGTTCTCGGCAGGACCGGCCGGTTCGTGATCGCGGTGACCCCGGTGTTCGCCGCCTTCCTGGCGGCCGAGTGGATGGTGCTGACAGACTCGGGGTCGTTCGCCGGGTTGATCAACTTCGTCGGCACCATCGTCGTCACGCTGCTCACTGGGATCTTCCCCGTCCTCCTCCTCCGCTCCAGCCGCCGCAAGGGCGAGTACGTTCCCGCCGCCATCTACCGCATCCTCGGCAACCGGGTGCTCCTCGCCGTCATCTACCTGCTCTTCCTCGCCAGCGTCCTGCTCCACGGCCTCGTCATCTGGGACGACCCGCTCGAGCGGGCGGGCGCGCTGCTCGCCGGCGGGGTGACGGTGGCGATGACGGTGGTCATGGCTCGCCACGGCGCCTTCGCTCCACGGGCGAACCTGGAGCTGCGCGAGGAGGAGGGCGGGCAACGGGCCACCTTCGGGTTCACGGCCGCCGGTCGACCGGTGGCGGCCAACGTACGGCTCGAGTACCCCGAAGGCGAACAGCGCCTCTGCACCGCGGGCGCCGAGCTTCCCGCGTTCCCGACGCTACGGCGTCTGAGATTCGATGCGTGGTCGGGGCACGGGGAACCCGGCGTCGCCAGGGACCTGAAGATCTGGGCGCACAGGATCACCGCAGAGGACGACTCCGAGCCCCTCCCAGCCCACCTCCAGGTGCATCTCGAGGAGGTCCGCGACTTCGACCTCGAGCTCTCCGATGGCCAGGTCGTTCTTCCGTTGACCCGCCCCTCCTGGCGGGTGGACATCACGCTCGCCAAGCGGCGCTGAGCAGCGGTCACGTCCCAGATTGGCCGGGCAGTCCAAGAGCTACCCCGAACACCCGGCCGCTCATCTCCCGCT